>JBDREF010000474.1:0-22745 GCA_043820045.1 Planctomycetota bacterium
TCCGCCCGAGATGGCCGTTCGGAACTGGATAATCGACGGTTGGAAAAAAGTCTCGCTGCGCAACGGCTTCGAGGAATACGACGGGCCGATCTTCGAATACCTCAAGATGTATCAAATCAAGAGCGGCGACGAAATCGTCGAACAACTGTTCTCGCTCAAGGACCGGGGCGGCAGAGACCTTGCCCTGAGACCGGAAATCACCCCCACGCTGGCGAGAATGGTGAACCAGCAAATCAACTCTCTGCCCAAACCCATCAAGTGGTTTTCCGTCCCGAGACTCTTCCGCGCCGAGCGCCCGCAGAAGGGCCGCCTGCGCGAGTTCTTCCAGTGGAACGTCGATATCATCGGCGTCGAGGGACTCGGAAAGAGCTTGGCCGATGCAGAGGTGATATTCACGACGGTTGACTACTTACGTGAGGTTGGACTTACGAGTAAGGACATCAAAGTTAAAATATCAAGCAGAGAATTGCTGGCCACTTATCTTGGAAGATTGGGCATTCCCGAAGACAAACTGGAATCTATATATGCTGTGCTTGACAAGAAGACTAAATTGCCTCCGGAAACCTTCGAACAAATCCTTGAAGAACAAATTCCGGGAAAAAAGACCGTTAGTAAGATAATAGATTTCATGAGTGTAGGCTCGATGCCGGAGCTTAGAGAATTGGTTGAAGGTGAATCAGACGAATCTGGTGCCTACCTTGACATAAAGTTTGTTCTTGACTACTTGGATATGATGGGGGTCGGTGATTTCTGTGTTTATGATCCGAGCATTGTTCGTGGCTTGGCTTACTATACCGGCATCGTATTTGAAGTTCACGACGTTGCCGGCGAACTCAGAGCAATCTGCGGCGGAGGCAGATACGACAACCTGCTTCGAGATTTCGGCGGACCGCCAATATCGGCCACCGGAATGGGTATGGGCGACCGCGTATTGGAAATACTCCTTAAAGAGAAGGAGCAGTTGGATAAACGGGTGCCGAAGAAACAACTCGACTATTTTGTTGTTTACATAGGTGTCTTTGGCAAGGAGGCATGGCAAATTGTTGAGAAGCTAAGGTCGATGGGATATTCGGCCAATTTCAGCTATAAGATGGGAGGACCTTCGAAGCAATTGAAAGAGGCATCGGCTCAAAAAGCGAAGGAGTGTATCATCATCGGCTATGAGGAACTCAAGGAGGACAAGATTACAGTCAAGGATATGACGACAGGTGAGCAGACGCTTGAGAATTATGAAGAGTTCCTGTCCAGCTTAGTACCTCATAACAAGTAGATTTGTGTATGATAAGGGAAGGTGGCAACCTCAATCGCAGCGCTCTCCTGGGCGACGTCGAACGGATTGAGGATGGCTTCTCCCCCACCATCCCCAAAGCCTTCGGCTTTGAGGCTGCCACCCAGTCAGGATTGGGATGAGGATGGGAGGAGATTGCTTCGTCGCTACGCTCCTCGCAATGACATAAGCAGAGCATTCTATGTCATTGCGAGCGAAGCGAAGCAATCTCATATTCGCACGATTTACGAGATACAACGATAGCTACTATTGGAAAGGAAGAAAAATGAGAAGTCAAAGAGTGTTCCGGCATTGGTGTACAGATGGGTCGGTACTTTTCTTCGAAACCGTCACCCCGAGCGAAGCCGAGGGGTCTATTAGAACAGATTCCTCGATTCCGCTGCGTTTTGCTCGGAATGACATCCGGCATTCCGGCCGTGGCGGAGCATTGGCTTTCTTGTTTCTGTACCTGTCAGTCTTTGCCTTTCCGGCTTCGCGGCTGTACGCACAGATGCCTCGGACCATCATATCGCCGGAGGTTCATCAGGATCGCAAGGTGACGTTTCGCCTGCTTGCGCCGAACGCTCAGCGAGTCGGAGTCAACGTTCCGTTTGCAGGCGGCGAACAGGCGATGCAGAAGGACGAGAACGGGCTTTGGAGCGTGACTCTCGGCCCGGCTCAGCCGGAGATCTACGAGTACACGTTTACGGCCGATGGCCTGACGATTGTGGACCCGTCCAATTCCTGGCTCAAAGTCTGGCTCAGGAACTCGAAGAACCTCGTCCTCGTCCCGGGCGACGAGCCGTTGTTCTACGAAGAACAGCAGGTCCCTCACGGCACGGTGAACATCCACAGGTACCACTCGAAGTCGCTCGGCGTCACGCGCGGGCTCTATGTATATACGCCGCCCGACTACGAGACGAATCGACAAGCCAAATACCCCGTGCTGTATCTGTTCCACGGATTTGGGGACAGCGAGGATGCCTGGACCGTTGTGGGCCGGGCCAATATCATAATGGACAATCTGCTCGCGCAGAAAAAGGCCGTACCTTTGATCGTCGTGATGCCTTATGGACATACGCCGGCGACCCCGCCTGTGATGCGGAGCCTGGGCGACTACGCGGCCTTCGAGAAAGACATTATCGAGGATGTTATCCCTTATATCGAGCAGCGCTATCGCGCGGCTGCGAGCCAAAAAGACAGAGCTGTGGCCGGTCTATCTATGGGAGGCGGCCAGTCGCTGACGGTAGGGCTCGGCAATCGTGATTTGTTTGGGTGGGTAGGGGCGTTCAGTTCGGCCATACCCCGGGATGAAAAGCTCGAAAGGCTGTTGGTCGAGCCGCAATCAATCAACGACAAACTCGATCTGTTGTGGATCGGCTGCGGGAGGGAGGATTTCCTCTTCAAGGACAACCAGGCATTCCTCGAAGAGTTGAAGGCAAAGAAGATCAAGCACGTCGCCAACATAACTGACGGCGCCCACGAATGGCGGATATGGCGGCGTTACCTGAATGAATTTGTGCCGCTGTTGTTCAAACCGGCGGGTAAGGATTGATTTCGACACAGATTTCGCACGCGGCGAGAAAGTGCGGAAATGGCGGATTTTCCACCGAATCATTACGAGCTGGCTTTTGAGAACTGGCTGATCGAGAAGCGCGTTCAATACGTTGCCGCCGACGAGCACAAGAGAACGGTCTTCGGGCGTTCCGAGATCAAGAGCTTCGACTTCCTGCTCTACCCTCGCAGCGGGCAGGCAATAATCGCCGAGGTGAAGGGCAGGAAATTCAGAGGTACCAGCCTGGCAAAACTGGCGGGATTCGAATGCTGGGTCACTGCCGAGGATGTCGATGGGCTTATGAGGTGGCGGCAGGTTTTTGGCGAGGACCACCGGGCCATATTTGTTTTTGCGTACCAGATAGAGAACATCGACGTCGATCTTGACGGCAGGGACGTTTTTGAATTCGACGGGAACAGGTATCTGTTCTTCTGCGTTACGTTGGATAATTATCGCAGGTTCATGAAACGCCGCAGCGCAAAATGGCAGACCGTGACGCTGCCCGCCGCCAGATTCCGCGAATCCGCCGTCCATATCGGACAGTTTCTGCCCTGACGCCGTCGTCCAGTAACGGGATTGTGTCCAATGATTTTTTGTGTGGACGGCGGATGGGCGTGCTGATAGAATCTTCAATCCGTGAAGTGCCGGGCTTGAATTGAGGAATAGACTGTAGGAGCTACGAATATGATCAGAAACTTCTTCTACCTGACTGTGGCGGCGGTTCTTTTGGCCGGTTGTGTGGCTGTCCACGAGACCAAACATGTCAACGAGAGCAAGCCGGCGCAGGTGCTGCGGCATGTTGTACTATTCAAGTTCAAAGACAGCACAACCCCGGCGCAGATCAGGGCGATAGAGAACGCCTTCTGTGCGCTGCCGAGCAAGGTCGATGCGATATACGATTTCGAGTGGGGCACCGATGTGAGCGTGGAAGACCTTGCTCAGGGTTTCACACACTGCTTTTTCGTGAGTTTTCGCAGCGAAGCCGACAGGGCGGAGTACCTGCCGCACCCCGACCACAAGGAATTTGGCAAACTCCTTGGCCCATACCTGGACAAAGTCCTCGTAATTGACTACTGGGCAAAACAATAGAGCTTCACGTTTCCTGGAAAGAGATATTGTGAAAACGACAGTTATGCTTATTATCGTTGCGGCGATGCTGTTTCTTCTGGCCGGGTGCGGGCCGGGCCAACCATTCGAGATAGAAAGCCGCGGCGTGCCCCAATCCGCGACGGCGGGACAAGTGGCCGCTGCGAGATGAGCAGGTGAGATCCTTCGCCGGGCATTTTTTCCGAAAAACAGCGCAAGAAATTCGTGATTCAGGCGTCTATGTCTATATGCCGGGCTTCACGATGTCTGAATCCGAGTCGCACAAGCTTTTTCGGCACCGGAAACGGCCGAAAGTGTCCGTCCTTTAGCTGCTTATGTCTCTGGATATGTCGAAAAAAGGGTAGAATAATCACAAAACGGTAACAAAATGGTAACATTTGGCCTGCATAATTGCTCTTTATGAGTGGCTGCAGAATCCTATATCAAGAATCACTTTTACGAGAAAGGTAACAGGGTGAAGAGGTCTCGGAAAATTGCCATCGTGATAGTTGTGGTACTGGTGGTCGCCGGCGGTCTTGGAGTGTACGTCAGGTCTAAGCTTAAGGGTTCCGGCAAACCCACGATCGTCCGTATCGAACAGCCCAAGCGGGGGGAACTGCTGGAATTCGTCAGTGCTCCCGGTGAGATCGAGCCGAAGACGAACGTCGAAATCAGCGCCAAAGTCTCGGCGAGAGTCATGGCGCTGCCCTACGAAGAAGGGGACGTAGTGATTTGCGGCGACCCGAACGCCAATCCGCCGATACCGGCTTCCGTGTTGGTGCGGCTGGACTCGAAGGATTTGGAGACCCGGTTGACTTCGGCAGAGGCCGGCCGTGCCGGACAGACCGCTCAGGTAGAAGTGGAGAAGGCCAGGATCTCCAGCCAGCAGGCAAATCTCATCGGCCTTGAGGCCTCCCTGAAACAGGCCGAGCGGGACTTGGGCCGCCAGAAAGGACTGCTCAAATCGAAGGACATCGCCCAGGCCACCTTCGACCAGGCCCAGGCCAGGTTCGACGAGTTGAAAGCGCAGTACGAGGGCGCCAAATACACGCTGCAATCGGCGCAATTGAATCTGGTCGTATTGCACCACAACCTCGAAGCCGCCGATGCGGGAATCGAGCAGGCGCGCGACGCTCTGAGTCACACGGTAATCACCTCGCCCATCGACGGTGTGGTCACGCGGCTGGATGCGGAAGTCGGAGAGATGGTCATAATGGGGACAATGAACAACCCGGGAACCGTGATCATGGAGGTGGCTGATCTGTCCACCATGCTGCTTGTCGCGCAGGTGGACGAAGCCGACGTCGGCAAGCTAAAGGTCGGCCAAAAGGCAACCGTTCACGTCCAGGCCTTTCCCGATGAGGAATTCAAGGGCCTCGTCGATTCGATTGCTCTGACACACAGGATGTCCACAACGGCCACGAAATACTTCAGGACTGAGATATTGCTTGAGGGCGACGTGCGAAAGTTGTATTCCGGCCTGACCGCCCACGTTGACATTGAAACCATAAAGCACGAGGATGTGCTCAATGTCCCCAGCCAGGCCGTATTGGGGCTTGCTGTGGACGACCTGCCCCTGGAGATTCGGGAGAAATCCCCACATGTTGATACGACCAAGACGTTCGCCACAGTGGTTTATCGCCTTGTTGACGGTAAGGCCGTGGTCACGCCCGTCAAGATTGCCGAGAGCAATCTGACTCATACGATAATAGAGTCGGGCGTAACGGAGGAGGACAAAATAGTAGTCGGTCCGTATAAGGTGCTCGAGAGCATAAAGAACGGCCAGGTGATACAAGACGAGCGTGAATCGAAAGAGAAAAAGAGCGACAAAGCCAAGGCTGATGGACAAGATGCAAACGATGCCAACGACAGCGGCCAAAACTGATAAGTCGATCATTCGACTGCAGGATATCAGGCGGATTTATAAGGTCGGCGTGGAACGTATACATGCGCTCGACGGGGTGACTCTGGAGCTGTACGACAACGAATATGTGGCAGTGATGGGGGCCTCAGGCTCCGGCAAGAGTACGCTGATGAATGTCCTGGGCTGCCTGGACAGAGCTACGTCGGGCTACTATGAGCTTGATGGACAGGACACGACGAGAATGAGTGACGCGGCGCTGGCCCGCGTTCGTAACGAGCGAATCGGCTTTGTGTTTCAGTCGTTCGAGCTGCTCGGCCAGCTTAACGCGCTTAAGAACGTGGAGATGCCGCTGATCTATTCCAGGAACGGGTGGTGGACCCGTCGCAAACGTGCAAAGCGAGTGCTGGAGAGAGTCGGCCTAGGCGGCCGGATGAAACACAAGCCGAATCAGCTTTCCGGCGGCGAAAAACAGCGTGTGGCCATCGCCAGGGCCCTTGTTTGCGAGCCGAGCATCCTGTTAGCGGACGAGCCGACAGGCAACCTCGACAGCAAGACGAGCGATGAGATTATGAAACTGTTCGATCAGCTTCACAACGAAGGGCAGACGATTATCTTGGTGACGCACGAGGAAAGCGTGGCCTGTCATGCAGGGCGAATAATTCGCATGCGAGACGGGCGCGTCTATAGCGACCTGCCGGCCAGCCGGGATCCGGCATATGGGGCCGCGGCACGGGAAGAGGTACAAGGAGAACAGTCATGAGAGCTTTGCTGCAGGCGCCTTTGGCCTTTTTCAGGCTCTTCTACCAGAGTGTTTATCTCGCGCTGGGCCAGATCTGGGCAAACAAGACCAGGTCGATACTCACTACCATCGGCATCGTGATCGGCGTTGCTTCCGTCACGGCGGTTATAGCCGCTTTGAGCGGTCTGAAAGCCAAGATCCTCACGCAGGTGGAGACCCTGGGAAGCAATACCATATTCATTCAACCCAAACGTCCTGATACGGGGCCTTTGCGGCATGCTCCGTGGTGGAGTGTTCGATTTCTGCCCGAACAGTTCGACGATATGCTCGAACATTGTCCTTCTGTAAAGCGATTCGGCCGCCAGACATGGATCGGAGGAAATACCGCCAGTTATCGCGAAAGGTCGGTCGATAATGTAACCGTCATCGGTCTTGAGCCCGCCTGTCACCAAATTGAAAGCCGTCCGGTGACGATGGGAAGACCGCTTTCTATCATTGATGAAATGCAGGTGCGGCAGGTCTGCGTGATCGACCCAAAACTGCGCAACGAGCTTCACCTTGACCGAGATTGCGTCGGCCAGTCGATTCTCATAGGCCACAATACGTTCTACATTGTAGGCGTGGTCGAGCCTCGTCCTGAGGGGTTGTTCGGTGGGGGGGACCAGGAACGATCCGAGATATTTATTCCCTTCAGGACCAGTTTCAAGCTGAGGCAGTATCTGTGGATAGGGGTTCTGGCCGAGAGCAAGTCCGCGGAAGTCTCGGATGACGCACGGGCGGAGATCAGCTTCTTCCTTCGGCGCACCCGTAACATAAAACCGGGCGAGCCCGACACATTTGAAGTGCAGTCGCTCAAGAACATACTTGATATCTTCAACAAGATAGCGGTCATCGTCACAATGGTGGCCGGCGGCATAGTAGGGATTTCCCTGTTGGTGGGAGGTGTTGGCATTATGAACATCATGCTTGTCTCGGTCTCGGAGCGGACCAGGGAAATAGGGCTTCGCAAAGCCGTGGGAGCGAAGAAATCCGCAATTCTGACACAGTTCCTGATTGAATCCATTGTATTGTGTTTCATCGGCGGGCTTGTTGGGATCGGATTTGGCCAGCTCCTGACCACAGGCATAGCCAACATACCGAAAGTGGAACTTGATATGGCGTATATTCCTTTGTGGGCGATAGGTCTTTCGTTTGGCTTTGCCGGCTCTGTCGGCATCTTTTTCGGAATGTTCCCGGCGATCAAGGCCGCCCGGCTCGATCCTATTGAGGCTCTAAGACATGAGTAGAAGATTTTCATATAGATGGTATTGGGTTGTTGTACTCGCCGGGGTGGGTGTGGTTCTGTTGGCCGGCTGCGAGCAGCTTTCCGGCGATGAGAGTTCTTCCTCGCCCAGGATTCCGCAGGCCAGGTTCCGGCAAGTGGAGACTTTGGAGCTGCAAGAGGCCAAAGAAGACGGGGAGGAAATGGCGGACGTGAACGAAGCGCCGGCCAAAGAGCTTGAGCTTACGTTAGAGCAGTGCCGGGCGCTGACGCTTGAGAACAATCTTGACCTGAAGGTGCAGCTTGTAAGTCCCGCAATTGCCGCCGAAAAGGTCAGCGAGCAGGAGGCTCAGTTCGAGGCCGCGTTTTTCTCCAATGCCGGTTACGTCAAGACTGATACGCCTGTTGCATCAGTCCTCGATATTCAGGGCTCGAATGTGAACTACACCTATGCGGACCTCGGAGTGCGGATGCCTTTGCGAACCGGCGGGACCGTCACCTTCGACCTGGCCGACAACCGCACTAAGACGGATTCCATCTATTCACTATTCAATCCCTCGTACGGCTCAGACCTCTCGGTTTCGATTAGTCAGCCGCTCCTTCGGGGCGCCGGTAAGCGTGCCAACACATACGCCATCCGCATCGCGGAGTATGAGAAGCAGATAACCGACGCGAGGACAAAACTCGAAGTCATACGAGCCATCGCCGCGGTAGATCGCGTGTACTGGAGGCTCTATGCGGCCAGGCAGGAGTTGGGCGTGCGCAAGAAACAATACGACCTGGCCCAGGCTCTGTTTGAGCAGGCTCAGCGTTTTGTCGCCGCGGGTGACAAGTCGCAGGTGGAGGTTATTCGTACCGAAGCCGGCGTGGCCCAGCAGCTTGAGACCATCATCTTAGCTGAAAACAATGTTCGCGATCGAGAGCGTGACCTCAAACGCACGCTTAATAAAGCAGGCCTGGAGATGCAGACACCCACGGTGCTGATACCAGGAACATTGCCGGATCCGGTCCGTTACGAACTCGAAGAACAAGCGTTGGTGGCAACAGCCGTTGACAATCGAATGGAAATGCTCGAACTGGAGCTGCAAATCGCCGAGGACGTGGAAACATTGGATTATATGCAGAATCAATCCCTGCCTCTGGTCACTATGGATTACAGGTATAACATCAACGGGCTGGGCTCTTCGCGAGACGACTCGTTCGATTTGCTTTTCGACAAGAGGTTCGAAGACCACCGATTTGGGCTGCAGTTGGTGGTGCCGCTGGGCAATGAGGCCGGAAAGAGCAGGCTTCGGCAGGCGTTCTATCAGCGCAGGCAGCGATTAGCCAGCCGGGAAAGCCGCGCGGCGCTTGTCGAGCTTGAGGTCCTGAACGCCGTTGACCAGGTTGAGGCGAACTGGCAGCGTATCCTGGCCAGCAGGCAGCGGGCGATTCTGGACGGGCGCCTGTTTGAAGCCGAAAAACGCCAGTTCGAGCTTGGCCTGGGGACGTCCACAGATGTGCTCCAGGCGCAGACGAATTTTGCAGACGCTCAGCGATCCGAAATTCTGGCGCTGGCCGAGTATCAGATAGCACTTGTCGATTTGAGCTATGCCACAGGCACACTGCTCGGTGCAGCAAAGGTCAGGTGGGAACCAGTTGTGCCGGCGGGCGATATCCGGTAATATATGTCCGGTTTCCGTTTTTTATGGCTCATTTTGGAAAGGACATATCATGGAAGGCCAGAATGTCGAAGAGAACAACATCGCTCAAGGGCCGGAACAGATCAAGCCTGCGAAGTGGAAAAAGATTGTCATATTTCTGGTAGCAGGTTTGCTGGCTGCAGCGGCTGCCGTGTGGATTGTCATTCGCTACCTGGTCCCCGGAATGGCCGCCGTTGAATGGACGTCGCAGAGAATGATAGCCGTTTATATTGCGGCCGGCGTGGTTGTCGTAGCGTTAATCTCATGCCTGGTTCTTCGCAAAACGTTCAGGACGAGATTGAGGGTGGAGAAGGAGATCCGGGAAGACCCCGACATCAACGACTGGCTCGTCATCTTCAACTGGAGCACAAAGATACTATATGTCCCCACTATTGTTGCTTCGCTGCTGGCTTCGGTGGTGATGTATCTGCAGGAGGCGGACTGGTGGGTTTTCGCTTCCATCCCCGGCGTCATCATCGGCGGCATCTGGCTGACGGTGTTTTTCCTGAACTTCCTCGTAGAGGAGTTCAGCATAAGCATCAAGGTATTGCTGATTGGCCTGGTGAGCATTGGTTTTCTGCTCTTGTGGCTGCATCTGTGTGGCTGGGTTATGGGTTTCCTGGGGCTTTTCAGGCACCTTGCGCTGTCGGTCAACGCCACAGGCTATCTTCTTGTCGGTGTAATCGGCCTGTCTACGGTCGCAATCTCATGGATCAAGGGGCTTTTCTATTATATCTCAATAACGCCCAATTACATGAACCTGCAGGAAGGTCCGACCGAGTCGGGAGAGCAGATAGGCCGGGAGGACTACAACAGCAGGATTGATACGAGCGATTTTCTCGAACGGCTTATGGGTTTCGGAAGAATAGTAATAACCTTCAAAGACAGGAAGAGAGAACCCATAACAATACTCGTTTGGAAAATCCAGAGGAAAGCACAACTGCTTGAACGGGTGCGGGCCAAGTTTGCGATCGATCACGTCCAGCAGGCGCAAGCCAGGGTGCAATCGACACCCCAGGTGTGAGGAGGCCGAACCCGTCCGTCATTCTTCCGGATGGAGCGGGCGTGTATTTGGCTCCTTCAACACGCCTGCGGGCTAACCGTCGACTTCCGGACAGGACATTATGTAGTCCATGCAATCGCTGAGGCGGGCTGTTGCAACCGCCACAGTGCTGTCGGCCGCCCCGTAATACAGGTGGAGCTGATCCGTTTCTTTGTGGACGATCGCACCGTTGGGGAATACGACATCGCTGACATCGCCAATCCGCTCATAAGTTGCGGTCGGCCCGAGGACCCACTCATCGCCCCGGCGAAGCACCTTCCACGGCGAGTTCAAATCCAGAAGCGCCAACCCGACACGGTATATTGCACCTGCGGTGGTATTTCGAACGCCATGGTAGAACAGCAGCCAGCCCTGGGGCATTTCTATGGGCTGGCAGGCCAGCCCGACCCTGTGGCAGTCCCAATAGGCGGTTCTTGTCATGATCAAAGGCCGGTGATCGCCCCAATGCTTCAGGTCGGGCGAGAAACTGATCCACATATGAGCTTCGCCCCGGACAATGGGCCTGTGAATCAGCGTGAATCTTCCGTTGAATCTCCGTGGAAACAGGCAGGCATCCTTATCCTCCGGCGGCAGCAGAGAACCGAGGCGGGCAAACGTTGAGAAATTCTTGGTGATTGCCAGCGAGACCACCGGACCGCCCTCACTGAAGGAAACGTAGGTTACGGCGAATTGCTTCTGCTCTTCCAGCCAGACGATGCGCGGGTCCTCCAGGCCCCATCGCTCCTCCCGAGAACTCTGGTTCGCTTCCAGGGTGGGTTTGGGGTCAATTTCCCAGTTCGTGAAACCGTCGGCGCTGCGGGCCACCGTCAGATGCGAAAAGCCTCGCAGATCCTCGACGCGGACCAGCAGCAGCGTCTCAGTATTCAATCTGGCCGCGGCGGGGTTAAAAACCGCATTTGTCGGATAGGGCCACATTTCCGGCGATAGTATCGGATTACCTTCGTACCTTGTAAAAAGTTCGTGTGCTTTTTGTTGCCGTGATAGCTGAAGCATAATTAAATCCCCTCAGAACGCAAAAAGGATATTTTCCAAAATGATAACCTAAAGCCAGAGATCAAAACTCAATTTCAAAATTCCGGCTCCGACGATCTGCCGAACATGTTCTAACTTAATCGGCAAGATAAACAATTCCCTGTGAATCAAAGTGCGAATTTTGGATACGGCCGAACAAAAAAACCTTCTCGATCTGCCGGACCGTCCTGATGAGCCGGGATTTTGTCTGCCGCCGATATCTCCTCGCTACGTCTTCACCAACTGGGTTTCGTACAGACTTTGATATAACGTGCAGGACTTTATCAATTCTTCGTGCTGGCCCTGGGCCACAATTCGCCCGGAGTCCATCACCACTATGACATCGGCCGTAATAACGGTGCTGAACCTGTGGGCTATGACAAAACTGGTTCTATCCTGCATAACTTCCTCGATTGCCTTATGAATCTTGGCCTCGCTGTCGGCGTCAACCTGGCTGGTAGCCTCGTCGAAAATCAGAATGGCAGGGTTCTTCAATATTGCCCTGGCAATTACGATTCTCTGCAACTGCCCGCCGCTTAGGCCGGTGCCTTGTTCGCCGATGACGGTATCATAGCCTTTGGGTAGCGGTGCGATAAATTCATGGGCATACGCTCGCCTGGCGGCTTTCTCTATTTCCTCCATTGTCGCATTAGTTTTGCCGTACGCTATATTGGCTGCAATCGTATCGTTGAAGGCGACCACATTCTGGGTGACCATTGCGATCTGGCTGCGCAGACTGACAAGCGTCACATCTCGGATATCCTTTCCATCGACCAGAACCCGGCCCGAATCAGGGTCGTAAAACCTCGGCATCAAGTTTGCCAGCGTAGTTTTGCCCGATCCGTTCGGCCCTACCAGGGCAATATTATGTCCTGCCGGGACAACCAGATTGATTCCTTTCAGCGCAGGAGTGTTCGCGCCGGGATAAGTGAACACCACATCGGCGAATTCTATACTCTTTTTCACGGGCGGAAGTTCGATGGCGTGAGCCGCTTCGTGTTCAACCGGCGAATCCATTATGGCGAAGACCCGCTCGGCGGCGGCGTTGGCCTCCTGTATCCTGTTCCAGACGTCGCTGGTTTTCCTCGCAGCTTCGGCGGCGGCGCCCAACAGGATCAGCAACCCAAAGAATTCTTCGGGACCGTCCATCTTGCCCGAAGTAATCCAGTACGCCCCGAATATCAACGCTGCCGAACCTGCCGCCATGCCGAACACCTCCATCACCGGCATAGTGGCGGCATCGACCTTGGAAATTTTCAGTTGTTGTTTTAACAGCCGGCTGTTTATGGTCTTGAAGTTTTCATTCTCGTATTCATGACGATTATATACTTTCACTACTCGCAGCGAGGACATCACCTCCTGCAGCTTTGCCAGCATCTGCGAGCCCGCAACCAGGGACTTCCTGGTGGCTCGTTTCATTTTCTTGCCGAAAATAACTACTAACCCCAACACAAACGGCGCGCCAAGAAGGAAGATCGCCGTAAGCTCCCAGTTGAGCCACATGGCCAGGGTCACCATGAAAAGTGCGTTCAGCGGTTCCCGTAACGCTTTTCCAAGCATGACCTTGATAGCTTTTCCCATCACGTCGCTGTCACGAATAATCCTGCTGACGGTGTCGCTCGGACGTTCGCTGGCGAAGAATCCGACCGGCATCTCCAGGGTGTGGGCAAAAGTGTCCTCCCTCAACCGGTTTATGCCCACCTGGACGACTTTCTGCGTCATGTATTCCTGCGTGAATTTTGCTATGCATCGCAGTACAGTGACCACCCCCATCAGCATGATTATATATGTTACCGTCTTTTTCTTGTTTTCCGGGGTCCGCTCCCTTGGCAAAGTGTTTATCCACTTTTCCAGATGGTTGACGTAGAACGGTTTCGGCCCGACGTTCAACGTCAATTCGGACCGGGTGGCGCCTCCTGCTGATGGCCGCTGCAATTGGATAGTAAGCTTGCTGTTCGCCGGTGCCGTCGCCAGCGCTTCGAGCAGCGTGGCGCGAGAGACGTTCTGGCCTTCCTGTTCCGGGCTAAGCTCGTTGATACCCGTAATTACATCAAGTTTCGCCAGCCCTGCTTTCTGTGCGAGGCTGTCCTTCTTGAGACCTGTTACCAGGAGAGCATCGGCCGCTTCCACTTCGCCGAGACCATCGGATGAGGCGAAGCTGATACCATAACGACCCGAACATATTTTTCTTTCCACCCAGCCGTGGATCCCTTCGTCGCCCATCATGACTTTCAACAGCGGGATGATCGTCATGAAACTCAAAGACAAAAGAGACGCGAGGATTAATGCGCTGAGCACGACTACGATAATTCGCGGCCATTGGGGCCAGACGTACCCGAATATTCGCCAAAAAGCCTTCATTCAATAAGCTTCTCCATAATATGAAACGCTGATTATCAACATCCCCGTTCTCTCGCAATCAGCGATATATACACCGTTTTCAGGCGGTTATCTCTCAGGACGCAGCAAACTAACACACTTGGGCCCTGCGGTCAAGCCCAAAGACGGTTGACTGCGGATGCGATTATTGTTAGCCTGTCGGCTTTTAGGGAAGCCGTGAAATGAAAATAGACCGACTGACTCTGGGCGCCTATGAAACGAATTGTTATGTCCTGCGAGACGGCGAGGCATCGCGGGACTGCCTTGTCATTGACCCCGGTCTCGAAGCGGACGCTCTGATCGATTTTATCAGTGAGCATGAGCTGAATCCCGTTGCAGTGGTCCTCACTCACGGCCACATCGACCATATTGCGGGTCTGCCCGTATTGCGCGAGCAGTTTCCCGGCATAAAGGTCCACATTCACGAGCTGGATGCCCGAATGCTCACCGAGCCGCAGACAAACCTCTCCCTGATGAGTGGTGTCGTCTTCAGTACCGAGCCGGAAGATGTCGCCCTCCATGAGCAGGATGTGATAGAGCAGGCCGGCGTAAAACTGCTGGTTCTCCATACCCCGGGCCACACGCCGGGCGGGATTTGCCTGTACTTGAAGGATGACGACGTTGCCTTTGTCGGCGACACGCTCTTTGCCGGCTCGATCGGCCGGACAGACTTCCCCGGCGGCAGCACGTCGCAGTTACTAAATAGCGTGAGGGAAAAACTCTTCACCCTACCCGACCAAACAAAAGCCTACCCCGGCCACGGCCCCGAAACAACAATAGCCGAAGAAAAAGCCCACAACCCGTTCTTCTGAAAAGTTGCTGCGCCTGCGATCGGAGATAGCCAGCCACAGAGCACACAGAGTTCACCGAGAATCTTGGATACGAATTCCTCTCTGCGACCCTGAGTCGGGTAGGATGTGCAAATCTATTTTGTACATCCGGGATAAACTAATCAAAAGTTGTTGTTGAGGTATTCGGGTCTGCCGTCGTCGCTGTCGTAGGTTGTTGTGTCCTGGGTGTCGGCATCGACTCTGATGCGCTCGATGTGCTCGGCCTTTTTCGTGTTGCTGTCGATGGTGGCCAGGACGCCGTTCATTCGCACGTCGCCGGTCGCTATCTCGAACGGGAACGGCATCTGGGTTCTGAACGACTTCAGGACGCTCTCGACGCCTCGGCCAAGCACGGAATCGTGTCCGCCGGTCATGCCGATATCTGTGATATAAGCCGTGCCTTTCGGCAGGATTCTCTCGTCGGCGGTGACAACGTGGGTATGGGTGCCGAAGCACAGGCTTGCCCGGCCGTCAAGGTGATAGCCCATGGCGATTTTTTCACTGGTCGCCTCGGCGTGGAAGTCAACGACTATGATGTCGGCCTTCTGCCGGAGCTGCGGCAGGATTCTGTCGATGGCGTTGTAAGGGCAGTCGCCGGGCTTCATGAAAAGGCGCCCTATCAGGGCGACGATTGCCACAGTCGGTCCCTTGTTGGTCTTGTAGAGGGCGAAACCTTTGCCTGCGGCGTGTTCGGAGAAGTTCGCGGGGCGGACTATGTTGTCAGCCGTCTCGAGTTTTGTGATTATCTCTCTTTTGCGGTAGGTGTGGTCGCCCAGCGTGATCAGATTTACGCCGTACTTGAGCAATTTATCGTAGATTTGCTGCGTAAGGCCGGAGCCGCCCGCGGCGTTTTCGGCGTTGGCTATTACGCAGTCAATGTCAAGATCCCTGACCAGCGACTTGAGCTTGTCATTGACAATGCGCCTGCCGGGCCGACCGACAATGTCTCCTATGCAAAGAATATTTACCTTCATGTTCCTGTTTCGTATGTCGCCCCTGATTGGGCCGACGAGTTTCTATTTTGCGTATTCTACGCAGCGGACCTCGCGCAGCAGCGTTATCTGGATTTCTCCGGGATAGGTCATTTCAGCCTCAACCTTGTTGGCTATGTCTCGCGCGGTTTTCATTGCCACCTCGTCGTCCACCTGGTCGGCGTTGACAATGACGCGGATTTCCCGCCCGGCCTGGATGGCGTATGCGTTTTCAACTCCCTTGAAGCTGTTTGCAATCTCTTCGAGCTTTTCGAGCCGTTTGATGTACCTTTCGAGCGTTTCTCTCCTGGCTCCGGGGCGCGAGGCGCTTATCGCGTCGGCTGCGGCAACAAGCGGCGTGTAAGGATTGTCCGGCGGAACGTCTCCGTGGTGGCCGGCGACGGCATTGAGCACGATGGGCGATTCGCTGAAACGCTTGAGATAATTCGCGCCTATAGTCGGGTGGTTGCCTTCGACGTCGTGGTCGATGGCCTTGCCGATATCGTGCAACAGCCCCGCTCGCCTTGCCATCGTGCCGTCGAGGCCAAGCTCGTCGGCCATAACCTGAGACAGGAAGGCAACTTCGACGCTGTGCCGAAGGACATTCTGGCCGTAACTGGTTCGGTAGCTTAAAGCACCTAACAGACTGATCACCTTGCTGTTGAGGCCTCTGATGTTCGTCTCGACGGAGGCATCTTTACCGATCTGTAAGAGCTTCTGGTTGACGTCCTTCTTGGTTTGGGCAACGAGTTCCTCGATTCGGGACGGGTGTATTCTGCCGTCCTGAATGAGCCGTTCCATCGAGAGCCGGGCAACTTCCCGTCTGACCGGATTGAAGCCGCTGACGACGATCATTCCGGGGGTGTCGTCGACAATGACGTCCACGCCGGTGGCTTTCTCGAACGCGCGAATATTCCGCCCCTCCCGACCGATAATCCTGCCCTTCATATCGTCGCTCGGTATCTCGACAGTCGAGACTGTCGCCTCGCAGGTCTGCTCGGCCGCGTAACGCTGGATTGCGGAACTGATGATTTCCCGGCTCTTTTCGTCGGCGGTCTCAACGGCTTCCTCCACTTTTCGTTGAATAAGAGCCGACATGTCGTGCTCGCATTCGTCTTCGAGCCGCTTCAGGAGCAGATCCTTGGCTTCATTTATATCCATCGCGGTGATTTTCAGCAGTTGGTTCTTCTGTTGCGCCATTAAGACGGAAAGCTGTTTTTCCTTCTGGCCGATATTGTCCACTCTCTTGTCGAGTTCCTGGTGCTGCTGTTTGAGGGTCTTTTCTCGCTGCTGGAGCAGTTCGGACTGACGGTCAAGCGTATCCTCTCGCTTGGTGAGGCGCATTTCGGTCTCGTGCAGTTCGGCACGGGCCTTGTTGGCCTCGGCGGCGAATTGCTCTCTTTTTTTGATAGTCTCACCGGCGGCATCGATCTGGGCAGACTTGATAATGTTCTCTGCTTCCCTCTTCGCTCCTTCGATCTGCCGTTCCATGTCCTGTGCGAAGGTCTTGGCCTTCGCCCTGGCAATCATCTGCTGGACAACGGCGGTGAGCCCTATCCCCAGAAAGAAGGCGAATATCGTTAAGACGACGGTCGGCAGGCCGATCTGCGCAAGTACAACGGTCATAATTCCTACCTTTCCCATGTAGTTGTCATAGAGTCAAAAAACGTCGTTCAATAGGACGGATTGCGGGCGTTGAGGCAGGAAAGCTCCAAAGAAATGGCTATGATTTACGAAATCCTTTTCGCCCGGGCGCAAAACCAGCTACTTAATGCCAAAAATCTCCCGTAAGTGTGACATTTTAGGCATTAAGAAGTCAAATTCTCTCTTCCAATTGACTGATTTTGTACCCAACGCTAACACTCCCTCGCGGATAAGCGAACGCTTTTTCAAGCTGATTTCGTTTCATGCTAAATTCACTTCCGGCACCACACAACGCCCGGAGCCAAAGTTCCGGAACCCGCAACGGGCACCAAAAGTATCTTTGCAACTTAACTACCGTCCTGCAAGAAGCTTGTAACCTCTTGTCTTTCTGAGCACCCCAGTACATTGCTGGGCAAACCATCAAAGAACGCTCGGGATGCCCCACAATCTCGTTCATCATCGGTTGCTTACTTTGCCCTATGTTAGAGCGTTTTCAAAGATCGGTCAAGAAAAAAAACGCGAATTACCTTAATTTGTCATCCGCGTAATCCTGACGAGAAGATATCGGCCGAAATGCGTTGGCAGTTTTATGGATTCCTCGCAAAAAGTCCTGTAAGTCTGTGTCGTGCAGAAAATTACGCTATTTCGCAGGAGTCCCGGATGCGGGCGTTTCCAACTCAAAACAGCAGGAAATTCGCACAAATGAGCCGAAAGACGTCAATTCTCGCCCAATGGCAGCGAAACATGCCGGCAAGTCGGCGGCGTAACGGTATGTCTACCATTTTCGTGGACGCTGTCTGCAATTGTTGCTGCGCTGGGACTTGTAACCGGGGCTTACGGCCAGAGTTGAATTTCGAGCCAGTTATCGGCCAATACGGCAAAGTCTGTGAAATCGACCCGATTATCGTTGTTCAGGTCGGCCGGCAGTAAAAGCGGCAGGTCGAATACCCCGGTGCCGTTCGTTGCTGCGTGGACGATTTCCAGTCCGGTCAGGGCATAGTCATAAATGCGGAAATCGTCGATCAGGCCGTCGTACCCCCCGTACCAGCCGGAGCCGATTTCGAAGGAATTGATTCCAGAGATGGGTGATTTGGCCCCTGTACGGCGGTCATAGAGCAGGCCGTTGAGAAAAATCTGCATTTCTCCGGATTTTACGTCTTTTGTGAACGCCCAGTGGTTCCATCTGCCCGACCATTCGCTCGAGTAGCGGTGGTTTCCGCTGAGCCGGCCGTCGAACGACCACGGCTGGCCGCAATCCCAATTGTACCTGCCGGGCCGCCTCCAACAGCCGAGGTTTATGGAGATAGCCGGGCCCTCGATGCCGTAAATGTAGTTGGAGCAGCAAAGCGTGTCCGTATGGTGGGCCGATTCGGCGCCATATTGCCAGAAGGCGATCGTTATTCCGCCGGCAGTCTTCGAGAACAGATTTGCCACGCCGGTTATCTCCACGGAGTCTTTGCGGCCGTCGAAGCTGATTGCCCGGCCGTACATGCCCTGGGTATATGTCGGACTGCCGTTCGGCAGGCCGTGAGCGCCGCCGGCGCTGTCCCGAACGTCGCCATTGAACTTGTACCAGGCCACCGGTGCGTTCGGAGCCGCCACCGGGTAAACATTGTAGCCTCTTGTGAGCCAGCAATTGGTCATTTCTTCCAGGTCCGTATAGTTGACAAGGCAATCGCCGTTGAAGTCGGCGTCCAGCCGGTTCTCTTTAATACATCTGGCGGAGTACAGTCTTATGTCGTCGAAGTAAACGGTGCCTCCGCCGCTGCTGTAGGGCTTGGATACCTCAGCGCAGAAGCCAATCGAAATGCTTGTTACATGGCTGAGGTCTATGGCGGTGACGTTCTCTATGTCGATTCTCCATGGCTGCCACGTCTCGTTCTTTAGATCGTTTGCATCACCGCCGTATGGTATGACAATTTCTGTGCCGCCGTCATTTAGAGCTACGTACATCTGTGCTGCGTCGTTATGTAACAGGCCGGAGAAGAACAGCTCCAATGACACGACGCCGGCAGCCGTCCAATTCTGTGCCGGTGAGAGTGTGCGGACCGCCTCAGAATAGTCGGTGGTTCGATAGTACCAGTAGTAGAAACCCATCGACTTCTTGCTGCATTCGTTTGCGTATTCGCTCCAGAGGTACACTTCGGCGTTCTTCCACGTATCATAGACCCTGTTACTGTCGGGGTGGGTCGGGTCGAGATAGTCGTACTGCTCGAAATCATCGAGAACGATGTAGTCGGTGGTTGTAAAGCTCCAGATTTCGCCGGGCCAAACGTTGGCGCCGTTGACTTCATCGATCCGCCAATAGTACGTGGTGCCCAGTTCGATATCGCAGGGATCAAAACTATTGGCATCAGGCTTGCCTGCCGCAGTGGCATCTACATCCACATCGGCAATGTCCCGGCCAAAATAGACGGCGTGCTTCTGTGCGGAATTTCCCGGCGACCATCGCAGGACGGTGTTTATAGGTACATTCCTAGCGCCGTTGACGGGCACGGGATTGCAGGCAACATCTCCGCAATCACCGGAGATTCTTGCACGCACATTCGCAATGTCAAAGCCCGGCGCCTGGCCGCCGGTGTCCAGCCCGAGTATTCGCACGGCGCGCGGTTCAAACGGCAAAACAATACCAGAGATATCGAAGCTAATCAGAGTCGGATCCACCCCTCCGCCGACGTCTCCGGATGTTGCTTGGCCGAGCAGATATTCCCGGCCGGCGCCGTCTGTGATGAAGACAAGTGCCTGCTCGCGCACAGGCCCCAGCTCGATGAGTTGTATATCGTCGCCTGGGCCGTCAACGATCGGACCGCGAAATTGTACCTCCACCCAATGGTCCGGAGGCAGAGTTACCCCCGATTTTTCCGAAGGTGGGGGCCCGACCAGCCATTGTTGCGGTACTACGCGGATGGGTCCTCCATATCTACCGTCGGCGTCCATACCGGTCCAGCAACTGCCGTCGGCGTCGTAGGCATCGACCAGGTAGCACGGATATTCAAACGCGTCTTTCGCGAGAAGGGCACTATCCCCGAGCGGGAGAACAAAAGAAATGATGGCCAGGATTAACGAATAACCTTTTTCCACAATTACCCTCCAGCCCAGTCAGAGGGCCGGCACAGGAAGTATCAATGCAAATGCGCCTCAGAGACCTGCAAGAATTATATCAATTCTGTTCCCGTAATACAAGCCAAAACGATACTTGCACTGCAGTGAGGTCCGGGCGAGGGATATGCATAAAAGGCTTGATATGCGAACAATTGCTGGTAAACTCTCGATTGTGCTCTGTCGTGCGTACCGCGGCCGTCACACGATGCGAGAAGTATGTCATCAGTAAGAAGGGGCGTAGGTAATGGTAAACTACTCAACAAGTCCGGCGGGAGAAGAATTTCCCATTCCAGAAGACAGTCAACATGCTCCGGAGTTCGAGCGTATCGAGTCGCTCGCAGAGGCGGCGCGTAGCGAAGGCAAGGAAATCGTTGTCGTAATGGGCGTCGGCTTTGTAGGTGCGGTCATGGCAGCTATTATTGCGGACACTGTTGACGAAGAGACCGGTGAGTCCGGCAAGTTCGTAATCGGCTGCCAGCGGCCGAGTGTGCGAAGCTACTGGAAAGTTCCCCTGCTGAATCGGGGCGTCTCGCCGGTGAAGGCCGAGGACCCGGAAGTCGAGCCCATGATTGCGCGCTGCGTGCTCGAGAAGAAAACGCTCGTCGGCACCTTCAATAGCGATTGCCTCAGGCTGGCTGACTGCGTGGTTGTTGACGTGCAGTGCGATTACACGAAAAAGGAACTCGGCAATATGCGGAGCGGCCAAGCGGAGATGGCAGCGCTGGAAGCAACGATGAAGACCATCGGCGAGAAGGTGCCGCCGGATTGCCTGACACTGATCGAGACTACCGTGGCGCCGGGGACCACGGAATTCATCGCCTGGCCCATCATGAAGAAGGCTTTTGCCGCCCGCGGCATAGAGAGCGAGCCTCTGCTGGCCCACAGTTTCGAGCGTGTCATGCCCGGCAGGCAGTACGTATCGTCGATTCGTGATTTCTGGCGAGTATGCTCCGGCTGCAACAACGAAGCAAGGCGGCGAGTCGAGAAGTTCCTGCGGGAAGTGCTGAACACCCGGGAATTTCCTCTGACCGTTATGGATCGTCCCATCGAGTCGGAGACGACCAAGATAGTCGAGAATTCCTTCCGCGCCACCATGCTGGCCTTTCTGGATGAGTGGAGTGTATTCGCAGAGCGCAACGGCGTTGACCTGATCAAGGTAATCGAGGCAATCAAGGTTCGGCCTACGCACAGCAATATCATCTTTCCGGGCCCCGGTATCGGCGGCTACTGCCTGCCCAAGGACGGCGGACTCGGATACTGGGCCTACAAGCATATTCTTGGTTTCGATGACGACATATTCAAGATGTCAACTATGGCAATCGATATCAACGATACTCGCGGCCTGCGGGCGGCGGTCCTGACCAAAGACGCCCTCAATAATATGGGCCGGGAAGTCGCCGGTGCGGACGTGCTCCTGTGCGGAGCGAGTTATCGCCAGGATGTCGCCGATACGCGCTACAGCGGCTCGGAGATTGTCGTTCGCAAACTCACGGAGATGGGGGCCCAGGTGCGGGTGCACGATCCGTATCTCGAATACTGGCCCGAATTGCAGCAGCAGGATACTTACCCGGCGCCGGGGCATTCATGGGCGAGATTTTTCAAGAATCAGGAAAAGCTGGCTGATATTAACATCCAGAGCGACCTTGCCGGCGCGCTTGCCGGCGCACAGGCAATAATATTAGCCGTGCCGCATGCGCCTTATCTGCAGCTCGATCCTGAAAAAATAGTCGAGTGGGCGGGCCGCCCGCTCGCGGTGATTGATTGCTTCGGCATATTAGACGATGGGAGAATCCGCCGGTACCTGGAATTAGGCTGCGAAGTGAAGGCCCTGGGTCGGGGACATATTCAGCGAATCAAGGAATCTGTGGAAAATGCCTAAATCGATGGATATCAAGAGCAAGCGAATAGCCGTGCTCTCGCCGGTCGCGTGGCGGACGCCTCCTCGCGCTTACGGCGCATGGGAGACCGTCGCGAGCAACATTACTGAGGGGCTTGTCGCACGCGGCTGGAAAAACGTAACCTTGTTTGCCACGAAAGACTCCATCACAAAGGCAAGACTCGAAGGCTGGGTGGAAAGTGGCTACGAAGAGGACAAGTCGCAGATCGCCTCGGTCTCGACCTGCCTGCATATTTCCAAAGCCATGCAGAAGGCGGGCGAGTTCGACCTGATTCACAACAATTTCGATTATCTGCCGTTGACGTATCTGCCGTTCATAAAGACGCCAATGCTGACCACCATCCACGGCTTTTCCGACTCGGATATTCTGCGTGTTTACTACGACCACAAGGAT
>JBDREF010000475.1:0-7650 GCA_043820045.1 Planctomycetota bacterium
ATGCCTACCCAGGTCTTGGACAGGGTTCCTGCATGGTCGTGTGACACGGAGTGCAGCAAACCATCGACGAACAGGTTGTCGATGTAGACCCGGATGTCATGGTGGTCGAATGGCAGATCGACAGGTCCCTCAATGGCCAGACTGTAGGACTTCTCGTCTTCACGAACACCGGATGCCCCTTTGGTTGCTTCACGATCGAGGAATATCGGCCAGCGCTCCTGGAGGAATGCGAAGAAGGCCTCCCGGTCCGAAACCAGCGTCTCAAGCGGCCAGTCGTCGAAGAGGGTGCGCTGGCGCAGGAGTTGGATGAACCGCTCGTCCAGCACAGACGGGATGCGCTGGCTGCGGTAGTGACGGCGTAGAAGCACACGCAAGAGGTCCGATGGCTGCTTGATCAGCTCGGGTGCGATTTCAAAGACGTGCCGGAGGACGAACTCCTTGGTGGCGTTGTCGCCCAGCTGGCCGGGTGCATATCTTTTCTGCGCCTCATACAAGGCATCGAGGTCCCCGCGGTCCAGAGCGGTCACGACCGGGTAGCTGAGGTTCGGGAAGATGTCGCCGAGATTGAACGAGAGCCTACGGCCGGCCTGGAGGAGATCGTAGGGCAACCTGCTTAGGTCGCTGGCAGGGGAGCGCAGTACGACAACGAGGTCCGTGTGCTCGCCCCGGTCCCAGCGGGATCGGAACTTCGATTCGTAGGCGTAGCGGAACGCGATGTGGTCTTCAAACGGGATCAGTTCGAATCCACGTTCCCGGATGCCTTCGAGAACCCCTTCTTCGAGCAGGAGTCCGTCCGGGTCCGCCACCAGGGTGAGTCGGGCAACCTTCGGAGTGAACTCCTTCAGGATTTGATCGCGCCAGCTACTCATGACCACCGCCCTCTACCCGAATCACGAGTAGCGGCACCATTTCGGGATAGGCATGGGCCTTCTGGTCGAGCTGCTCCTGGAAGGTCCGCTCCTTGTCGTCGGGCGAACCGGTGCCGGCGCTCTCCAGGGACTTGAGCCTGGAAGCCGGGATGCGGACCACGGAGTCGCGGCCGGGCAGCCAGACGCGGCAGGTCGTCTCACCCCAGAGGTCCTGCACCTCAACAATTCGGCAGGTCTGACGGTGATCTATACTCCATGCCCACTTGCTCGGTTCCATGACTCATAACCCTATGTGAAGTGCCTGCGAAATATTTCGTCGGGGTCATTGCAGCTCCGAAAGAGCGTTCCGAACTTCCAGGGCGAATCTCGATGGTCCATTGTGAAACGTTCGACCATACTGATTTGCATACCAGCCTGAGTAGACCAAGTGGACCTCGTACCGGGCTCGGGTTAAACCGACGTAAAATAGTCGTCGTTCTTCTCGCAGCTTCGCATCCGTGTTCGCGCGGTACTCCGGCAGCTTGCCTTCCTCAAGACCCATCATAATCACAACGTCGAATTCAAGACCCTTGGCCGAATGGAGTGTCATAAGGTTGAGGTGCGTTCGGGACCCTCCTTGGCCACCGAATGCCGCTACTGTGAATTCGGAGAGCCTCGCGTCAGCGGCACATACTTCGGCCAGCTTCTCGACAGCAGCTTTGTCATCTCGTAATCTCGGCTCCCTGTCGAGCGACTCCTTGAGGCACTCAGCATGGAATGTGGACAGCCAATCCCTCAAGGCCAGATCGGGTCGTCGATTCGAATGGAGGAATTTCACCAGATTGCGCCGAAGTTGACACCGGCCGGCATCAGATGACACTGACTCATTGAAGCGAAGCCATGTCCAGGCCAACTCGGAAAGCCGCGGTGTTCCAAATTCCCAGCCTCCTGCACACCACGCGGCGCAGTCCTCTAGCCAGAAGACCACGGGTGATCGGGTGTACGGATTGCCTTGGTCGATTCGGATGAACTCCCAACCCTGTTTTTCAACAGCTGTGGCAATCAAATTGCCCTCATATTGGCTCCGGTACAAGACTGCTATGTCCCCGAGCTGTCTTTTCTCAGAACGCTCCAACGAGGCAGGGATAATCGAATCACAGATGAAGGCAGCCTGGTCGTCGAGTCCTTTGGGCCGATGTGAATGTCAACGGTGCCAGCTTCAACGGTGCCTGGCTCGAAGCCTCTTTGCTCCCCCAGTGCAACCTCCGAGGCCCTTATGATCGTTGGACCACATCGGTAATTCAGTTTCAGTTGAATAGGCTCGATCCCTTTGCTATTCGCCAAATCCTGAAGTAATGCTGGCTCCGCGCCAATGAAGCCGTAGATTGATTGGTCGGGATCTCCAACTGCTACAAGCCGCATGCTCGCCTTGTAGCACAAGCAGAGAACAATTCGGTGCAAAGCATGCCCGAGGTCTTGGTACTCGTCCACAACAAGT
The DNA here is from genome assembly GCA_043820045.1 of Planctomycetota bacterium. Taxonomy (GTDB): domain Bacteria; phylum Planctomycetota; class Phycisphaerae; order Sedimentisphaerales; family Anaerobacaceae; genus JBDREF01. The sequence continues at coordinate 2,347 of JBDREF010000475.1, forward strand.
ATTGGAAACTGAGCTCGGAGTGCGCGCCGGACCCACTCATGTTCTTCTACCAGCCGAAGTGCAATAAGCACCATGCCATCAAAATCGACAAGTCCCTTTTCTAATAGAGTTTGTTCGTATATCTCAATCATCTTCGCCACATCCTCAAAGTCGCCGTACCAGTCTTCCTTCTGACGGTCGAGGTGTGTTCTGCGGTAGACGTCACATGTGAAGATCCAGTTGCTTGGAGGTTCACCCGCGCCCTTGACTTTCTCTACGGCCACGGCCCAGCACCTATCACGCTCCTCGACCATCGCCACTTTCAGCGGCTCAGGAACCGCAATGCCCGCCAGCCTTGCATAGGGAAGAACGATGTGCTGGAGACAAAACGAATGGAGTGTGCCAATCGCCGCCCGTTTGCCATCCTCCACGCCAAGTGCAGCGAGACGCCGCTTCAATTCTCTGGCGCATTGATTGTTGTAAGTAATGCAGGCGATGCCGCGTGGTGCCATTACATCTTCTGTGAGCATACGGGCCATCTTGATCGTGAGCGTCTTCGTCTTGCCGCTACCCGGCCCCGCCAGGATGACGCAGTTGCCACGCGACTCGTAGGTCTGCCACTGTCCTTTGTTCTTCCGCAGAGCCTCTGCTGCAAGCATGTAGGGAGGCTTAACCACGCATGCACTTGTCGGCGACATGCTTCACACCCTTCAAGATGTACTTCGGACACACCGTCAGATCTGACTCGACGATAATCGACGCCAGTCGCTGGGCGAAGCGACCTTTCCCCACAAACTCGATGTCCTTGAGGAAAGCATCCACATCGAGAGTTCCTGGGTCTGCTGCCCAGTTTTTCATCCGCTGTCGAATCTGGCTATTGCCGCCAAGACCCTTCATCGCCTCTGCAAAGGCATCATGGAGTCCTGCCCGGAAGAGGTCGACCTCGAACGTGTGCGAGTTCACGAAGACGCCGTAGTTGGGTGCAAGCTTTAGGAGCGCGTCAAAAACATTTGCACCCAAAACCTTTTTGTCTACAAGATGCTTGAGCATGTGATTCACAACGCGGTTTGGCCCTAACGGCTCGCGGGACGTCCCGTCGTCTTTGTCCGGACGAGGGTCAAGGTCTGTGAAGGCCGCTAGGGGAATATCCAAGCCCCCAGGGCCAAGAAGAATCAGGTAGGGTGCGAAATTGGTACCCGACACAGAACATACTGATATGCCAAGTTCGTCTAGATCGTGTCCTCGCTGGCGTGCCAGCACAGGAACGAGAAATCGTTCGGCATCCCCTTCGACCAGAATCACACCTCGCGCGAAGAACAACTCCCCGCGGTTGACATCGATGTACCTTTCCAGATCGGCAATGTCTTCTTTGGTTAGATCGAGTTCCGCCGTCGAGACACCCTCGGTGGCATTGCCTTCGGCATTGAGGCGTAGGACAACGAAGTTCTTCATCGGCGTTATGCTCGCTACGTGTGGTGAATGCGTCGTCATCAAAATCGTGGAAGTCTTGCTTTTATTGCCCTCAGCAGCGGCGTCACGGGGCCGAAGATAGTTGCGGAAGATCAAGCGTTGGAGGTTTGGGTGTAAATGGGCTTCTGGCTCTTCGATGGCCAAGAAGGTGTGATCACGATCACCGTCCGCTACGAGTTGGTCATACTCCAGAGCCTTTAAGGCGAAGTAGAGCAGATTCGCGGACCCGAGGCTTGCATCTGCAATGCCGCGCTTGCCGCCGTCGATAAAAATGCGAAGTGCGCGGATCAGCTTGTCAGGGTCGGTTGGCGAGAACCGGAGAACTGTATCCAGCGTCTGGGCTGAACCAACCATTTCCGTCAATTTCTCTACGATTGCTTCGGCGACGATCTTGACCTCGTCAATCTCTACGAACTCCGCAGTCGCAGTGTCGATGCCTTCTGCAAGGGTCACCAGCTCGCCACGGTCGATCTCGCCTGCGGCTTTGTTCAAGAGCGGCCGCAAAGGTGACCGCGTCCACCTCGCCAGGTCGCCCTCACAGTCTCTGAGCGCGGGCAATAACTCAAATGGTAACCGTCGCCGAACCTCGTAACTGATGCGGTTCTCCGGCCGGTCGCCTCCGTACACGAAGAACTCGTAGTCTGCATCCTTCCTGGGCTCACTAGTCAGCCCCGGCAGCGGTTGCCACACATAAGTCAGTCTGGCCACCATCGGATTTGGTTCAACGAGGTGCTCTGCCAAGACCGCCAGTTGGTTCTCATCCTCCTCGAAGTCGGTGAGTTCCACAGAAATGGTGATCTTGTCGTCTTTGCCCAATGGCCGTTCAAGGCCATCCCAGCAATCCTCTTCGCGCAGCTTCCGAGCCGAGTCCGGTAGCGAGGGATCCAAAATCAGGCGCAATGCGTACAGAAGGTTGGACTTACCGATTCTGTTCTCGCCAACGATGACCGCATGCTCGCCCAGCGTAATGTCGAGGTTAGCGAAGTTACGGAAATTTTCGACCACGATGCGCGAGATTCTCATTGGTTATCACCCCTATAGATATTAGAATTAAGTCGCAATTTGTATCGTTCTCGGCGTATCTCTGCCGAGTCCTTCTTAGAAACGTCTGGCATGACTCAATCCTCCTCCCCGCTCCGTGTCACCGCCTGGTCGTACCACATGAGCAGTTTCGGGTCTTCCTGGAGGACGTTCTCGGGAATCTTGCGGGCCACGGTGATGATGGTGGTGTAATCCCTCTCCTGCCATGCCCTCTTGAACCCGGCGCGGACGGCCTCGAGTCGGAACACCTTCAGGCGCTTCTGGCTGGATGCCCGGTAGTCCTCAAACTCTTTGAGTAGCGACCTCTCGCGCAGCTTCTCCAGGTCGCCGGCCTTGTTCGGATCGGGCATGTACCAGCGGTCCTTGGCCTTGGCGCACAGGCTTTTGTCGTCTTTGGGTAAGTTGCGAAAATCCTTGAAGTTGGTTGATAAATAGCTGTGAATCTGGTTTGGCACTTCATCGTTGCCATCGTAGCGCAGAAAATTTTGTTCCAGCATCTCGGACAGCTCCAGGGGTTTTTCGTGTTTCTGCCAGCCGCCGATCTCCTTGAGAAACTGTGGGTGGAGTTCCTGGAAGGTCTGGGGCTTCTTAATGAGCTGTTGTTTGAGCCACTGGATAGCCGAGGACTCATCGGTGACGAAGAGCTGGAGCTGTAGGACTTCCCGGACCGTCATACGCTTCTTGTCGTATTCGGCCACCTGTTCGGGCAGGAAGTACATGCCGTCCCGCTCGGAGAAACGCTGGGCCAGTCCGGCGTAAAACTCCGTTGCGGACAGGGGCACGGTCACGCCACGCTGAACGTGTAAGGCCACCATGCGGTCGAAGAGAAGGTAATTCTGCCGCTCGGCGATGACCTCGGCCTGGCCGTTCTTGGAGATGAAGATCGGGAGTTGTTTCAAGTGGGTGCGGACGAAATCCCAGAGGCCAGCCTCGGTTCCTGCATCCAAAGCAAATCTCTGCTCCAATCCTCCATTAGGCTTGTACGCTGTTATGGCGAGGTCAGTCTTAGCAGTATTTGCCTTACTATCCTGGTGGATTGTGCCACTCTTTCCTTTATCAAGTGCCCTTACGGTCGACACAATGAAACCTGCTCGCTGAATCGCCTCCTGTATACAAGTCCAGATGGCATTATGCGAGTTATGGAATTCTGTAGTGATCCATCGTCCGGGCTTCAAGACCCGGTAAAATTCCTTGTAGCATGCAATCATTTCGGAAAGATAGAACATTATATCCTTGTTTTGACCTGGATTGACCGTGGCATCAGACCCATCTTCGGTAAATACTCCTAACCAGTACTCCCATAGGAAGTTGACTTCAGAATACATAATATTTCCACCAAAGGGAGGATCTACGAAAATATAGTCGACTGTATTCTCTGGAAATCTGAGATCAGAAGAAGATCCCGTAATGATACAACGCGGTACTTCGTTACGAGAAAGACCAACTCTCTCGAAGTCCCTTATCTTCTCCTCAAGCATCTGAAAAACATTCATTTCCACTTGAATGCTTGGGATATACAGCGTGTTGGCTAACGGACCGTTTACCCTTCCTTGAGGGTTGTGCCTATTTACTATGAAACGGTTTCGCCTAGTTGAATTGCGGTCAAGTATCGATTCCAGAATAAGGAATGCAGCGCGCCGTAAATCGTAATCTGTTAATGTTTCTACCTCGCTACAGATTGAACTGAGTGCAACAAAATTCCGATAAGTATAAAATTGGTGTGCATAACTGATCTTGTGCGACTCTTTAGGCTGATTAAGGTTATATCCTTTCGGTAATTCTTGGACCTTGCGGTCACTTGGCCATGATAAATCATGGACCTTTTTCCCCAAGTCAAAGTCGGCCTGATCAGGTATCTTCCTTCGTTTAGCTCTTCCATCGAAATAACTAAGGAGAACTGGTTCAGATATCACTTCATCGACAAGTTTTCCCGATCCCTTATCGATCACTTTTCTGGTTTGTTTGGCTTCGGTTGTGCTAGTGAAAAGAGCACGGCAATGGGGGCATTCTGGTTTACTTAGCTGATTCCCCTCATCAAGTCTTATGGTCAAATCCCAGTAATTGCTTGGGTGCAAACACTCCGGACAAATATGTACATCGGCCCATACAATGTAATTGACATCGTATTCTTGATCCTTGAACTTCGTTCTATACATCCAACCCAATCGCTCCCGCACGTTATGGAGGATTGATCTTATAGCGAGGATTGCATTTGGATTTTTGGAAAGTGCATACATGCTGTTGGCGATGTTTGTCGCGACAGGTGAGAGATCTGAGAGAATTGGGATTCGATCCGTCAAGGTTGCTGCAATGCCGGTCATCCCCGTCCCACAGAACCCGTCGAAAACAATGTCCCCCGGCTCGGTGTAATGCAGGATGTACCGCATGATGGCCTTGTGCGGGACCTTGGTATGGTAGGAGTGGGCGTTGTAGATCGGGTCGTTCTTGCCCTCGCTCACATCCGTGGCGAACGGCTCGCGGCTGTATGGCTTGCTGGGGTCATACGGCTTGCCGTAATGATTGATGAAATCCGCGATGAATGGGTTGGGGCAGGCGGTGTAGTGCGGAGGGTCGGACAGCGCCAGGATATCCTCGTCGGAGCCGATGGGGAATCCCTCGATCCTACGGAACTCAGGGTCCTTCAGTTTCTCGCGCAGTTTCTCCAGGAAGTATTCGCGTCGCGCCTGGTCGTTCGGGAAGTTCATGCCGAGACATTCGACCGGTTGATCAGCTATTTCGTTCAGAATTTCTTCGTACGATTTTTTGAACATATCCGGTTGCTTATCCGTAAATATTTGAATTGTTGTGCTATCT
>JBDREF010000476.1:0-10468 GCA_043820045.1 Planctomycetota bacterium
TTGCGATTGATCTCAGCTGTATTGATGGAGACCGATGAACGATGGCTCACTGGAAAACGATATCTGAATATGAACGCTGGAGTGAACGACTGAACCGCCTATGCAAAATGAAAGAATTTACAGACAACTTCTTGCGTAGCCTTACTTACACCTACACCTTTACTTAAACCTTTACTCTTTTTATGTTAGGCATTATGCATGTCTTTGTTCTTGGTAAGAATAACGACGGATATTACTTCTATCACCGTATTTGAATCGGCTAGCATTTGTGCGTGAAACATGACTGGTCTTGAAGCATCAGAATCCGAATAAGAGTGGAGGAAAGCACCGCAAACTGAGCGAATCGAAGCTTGATCATCTCGCAACTTGTCGATACTCTCAAAATCTCCTGCAATCAGCAGTTCGGATATCTTTGTATCATAGTCCTTATGTCGTTGAACATTTTCTGGAATTACATTATACGGGGGGACGTAAGGTGGGATTCGATGAGCTAATGCGTCACGATAGTTCTTAGCGTAGTCACCATACCAAGCCCTAATTCTCTCTGAATTCAGATATTGCTTTGTTCTCTCAGGGAAATGCTTCATCGTATGTTTGGAGAATAAACCAACACCGCGCCTGCCACCTTGAATTTTGTCTTCAAGGGAATTCTCAAAAACGAAGACCCAAGCGACATTGTCGAGTAGTCCGTATATATTAATTGTGAATGCGTGGAGATTGATTTCTAGGTTACACGTTTCAACATCTGTCAGTAGATCCTCTCTGGAGACAGGGAAGATATCGAAGACATTTCTTATACTTCGATGCAGTACGCCGAGACGTCGACATATTCCATGGAGTAGATACTCTTGTGCTCTATCGGATTCTAATGTAGGTGCTAGCTGGAATAACAATGTCGTACGCAGTTCGATGAGGTTATGTACAACCTTTCTCTCTTCGCGTGTAATTTGTTCAATCTGCTCAGCAGAGTAAATCATCTATGCACGTCTAAGTTTACCGATTGATAGTGCCTAACTATGTTTATATGGTTTCCGCATAACATTCCAAACCTATCGGCACAAAGCAAGAAAGCACAAGGTACGACTTTGCCGTTTCAGAGCTATTATATCCGCTATGTTCAATTATAGATGTGTCTGCCTTTTGAGCAAGGATGAAAGGGAAAAGAACGAAGATTATTTATTGGGGAATTAAAGGGATCAGGCTTATCAGGCAATCAGGGGGACGGACTATCAGGGCATCGGGTTATCAGGGGACCGGCGTATCAGGAAGGAAATGCCCTTTTTTGTCATGCTGAGCCCGTTCGGCTGCGCTCAGGGTAAACTCCATCGAAGCATCCGGCTGCGAGCGATGATTTTCTTTCGTTTGTGTCCAGACCTCTCCGCTCCGGGCCGCCGCTGGCAGACCTTCGGTCGAGATGACAAGTATTCAGAATCCGCGTTTATTCGTGTTCATTCGTGGTTAATTAACCTGACGGCCGCGGTTAATTTATGGCGGAGTCTTTTTCTATTACCTTCTTTTCCTGGTCCTTCTTGAAATCGGTGAGCTTTTTGCGGAGCTTTTCGTCCGAGAGGGCTAAAATCTGCACGGCGAAGATGGCGGCGTTCTTTGCTCCGGCCTTGCCGATGGCCATGGTCGCAACCGGCACGCCAGGCGGCATCTGAACCGTGCTCAAAAGGGCATCCATCCCCCCAAGCGAACCGGCGTTCAACGGAACGCCGATTATCGGCAGTGCGGTTTTCGCCGCCAAAGCGCCGGCCAGATGTGCGGCCATACCCGCGGCGGCGATGATGACCTTTACGCCGTTTGCGGCGGCGTTCTGGGCGAATTCGGCCGCAACCTCCGGCGTGCGGTGGGCTGAAATTATCCGAACTATTGGCTCAATACCGAAAGAGCCGAGCTGCTCGATGCAGTTTTGCATTACCTCCATATCGCTGTCCGAGCCCATTACCACCGCTACCGGAGCCGTTTTTTCAGATACCATATTGTTTTCTCTTCTCAAGGGGTTACAATATTGGGCAGTTTCAGTCTATGCAGCAATGATAATGGTCCGGTGCCCCGAATGCAAGTTCAAATACGATATGGTTTACGGGCCGGAGTTCCGTAGTTGGGCGGAATGTGGAATGGAAGCCCCCGTCGGCTAAGGAGTGTCGAATATGCGAACGAGAAAACCGATTGTTGCCGGCCAGTTCTACCCTGGCCAGCGCGACGCCTGCATCGACGAGATTAACGAATGCCTCGATGCGATTGCCATAAGCGAATCGCTGCCCAAGACGATAGTAGCGGGTATTGTTCCGCACGCCGGCTGGGCGTTCAGCGGCCCTCTGGCCGCAGCGGTGTTCCTTGCGATAAGTCAGCAGCACGAGAAAGTCCATACATTCGTGATATTCGGTGCGGCCCACGGCTACTTCGGCGCCTCGCCGGCCGTATGCGACAGGGGCAGGTGGGAAACGCCGGCCGGGGAAGTCCTCGTTGACGAGGAACTGGCCGACGCCGTACTGAGTACCGCCCGGGCGGCCAGCAATCCCGACTCGCACCTGTGCGAGCACAGTATCGAGGTGCAGGTTCCGTTCATACAGTATCTGTTTGCCGGAGCGAAGATACTGCCGATTCTCGTTCCCCCCACGGAGCAGGCCGTTCCTTTGGGCGAAGCAGTCGGTGAGATTATCAGCGAAAACGACGACAAAAAGATAGTCTGCATCGGCTCGACCGATTTGACGCACTACGGCCCACGATACGGCTTCGTGCCCATGGGAGGGGGCAAGACCGGTTTGGAGTGGGCACGGAACGTAAATGACCGGAAGTTCATTGATCTTGCGTTGAAGCTCAGGGCGGACGATTTGCTCGCCGGTTCTATCGAAAGCGGCAACGCCTGCGGTCCGGGCGCAGCGGCGGCAACCGTTGCGGCCGCGAAGAAGCTCGGTTCCCGGCACGGCCTGCTGCTCGCGCACACCACCAGCAACGACGTGATGCTACAAAAGATGGGCACCACCAGCGCCGACTCAGTCGGCTATGCCGCAATCGTCTTCTGATCGTCGGGTTAGAACCGGCAAGCGGCGCTTTACAATTCCGCGTTCGACCGAAGGCGAAAAAAAATCTTCAAAATTATGTATTTTCCACAATTGACTTCTGCCTCCAAAGGTGTACTCTGCTGGTTAGGTGGGCGGAAAAGTACGAGAGTATTCAACGAACAAAGCGACTTCTACAAGGAGATCCTTACTTATGGCGACTCCTAAGACCCGAGAAATGACCATCATTGCCCAAGACCCTTCCGTCAGGGATTCCAACGGAAAGATTCTCAGGACGAAGATACGTATCCCCTACGAGAAGCTGGGGCCGGGCCCTCGCGGGTATCGCGTTCATGTCGTGGATTATGATTCTGCGCAACGCGTGTTGTACAGCACTTATGAGTCTAAGGACGACGCGGACGAATTCGAGAAAGCTTCCGACAAGGAGCTGTGCGGGAATCCGGGCTTTCATGCGCAGAACGTTTATGCGATCGTTATGCGGCTGCTCGCAAGATTCGAAGCCGCGTTAGGTCGTCGCGTGTCCTGGGGTTTCGGGGGTCATCAAATACATGTGGTTCCTCACGCGTTCGCCGAAGCCAATGCGTACTATTCAGACGATGAGCGAGGCTTGTTCTTCGGCTACTTTCCGGGCAAGGATAAGAAGCCCGTGTTCACGTGCCTCTCGCACGATGTCGTAGCCCACGAGGCCACTCACGCCCTGCTCGACGGCCTTCGGCAGTCATACACGCTGCCGTCCCATCCCGACCAGGCGGGGCTCCACGAGGGCTTCGCCGACATTATCGCTTTGTTGTCTGTGTTTGGATTGCGGGATGTAGTTCGCAAGGTGCTGACCAAAGCCGGCTCGAACGGCAAATTCGTTCCGGGAGACAGACTGAAGGCTGAGAATTTGCGCAAGAGTGTGCTTATGGGTATGGCGGAGGAATTCGGACAACAGGCCATCAGCCAGCCTCGTGCCGATTGCCTGCGGAGAGCGGTTGACAAGCCGCCGAGCAAAGGCGCACTCGAGGACGTTGACTATGAAGAATGTCACATCAGAGGCGAGATTCTCTCGGCGGCGGTGCTCAATTCGTTCATCGATGTCTGGACGACTCGCCTGGATAGCTGGGTCTCCAGGGGAGATGAGAATGTGCCTGTTGATCACGCCGTAGAAGACGGGTGCGATGCCGCCGAGCAGTTACTCACTATGTGTATTCGGGCCCTGGACTATTGCCCGGTGACGGACATCACGTTCGGCGATTTCCTATCCGCCCTGCTTACCGCCGACTTTGAGGTTTTGCCTGATGATGGCAAGTACAAGTACCGGCGGGTCCTGACCGAGCAGTTCGCGCGATGGGGCATAGAGCCCCTGTCGGGAAAGAAGGCTCAAGGGAAGGAAGGATTCGTGCGGGAACCGGGTGCCTGGGAGCCGCCGGACTGCGATGAGGAGTTGACTTATGAATGTGTTCACCGCGAGTCTCTCGAACAGAATCCTGACGAGATATTCCGGTTTATCTGGGAGAATCGCGACCAGCTTAAGATATATGAGGATGCATATACGCGGGTCATATCGGTCCGGCCCTGTATGCGCGTTGCGCCCGACGGTTTCGTTCTCAGAGAAACCGTTAGTGAATACCGGCAGGTGCTGGATACCACTGCGGACGATTTGCCCAGGGCATGCGAGGGCATGGAGAAACCCAAAGGTATGCCGGGCGAGACGCCCGTTCGCATCCACGGAGGCGGCGTGCTCGTATTCGATGAGTTCGGCCACCTCAAGTACCATATCCGCAGCAGGATCGACAATCCCAAACGGCAGAATCGTCGGCTGGGATACCTCTGGCGCAATCGTGTTCACGACCGGCTCGGACGTTATGGGTTCAGCGATGGCTCGCCGAGAGGCCAGCGTTTTGCTTTAATACATGACAGGCGTGACGGCAGAATAGAAAAACGTGGAGAATGGAATGGCTCGAAATAGGACAAGCGGAAGGTCCTCGCGAGAACGGGGGCCGAAGAAAGTCAGTATTACCATGTACAACGTCGGTTTTGGAGATTGCTTCCTTCTGACCTTCCATTATGCAAACGACAAGAATCGGCGGGTCTTGATCGACTGCGGTTCGAGCAGCGAGAAGAAAGAACACATGTCGCAGGTTGTGGACCAGTTGATCAAAGATTGTGAAGGGCACGTGGATGTAATTGTGGCAACGCACCGGCACAAGGACCATATAAGCGCGTTCGGCCTGGCCGGGCTAGGGGCCAAGCTCAAATCGCTGAAGCCTGATGTTGTAATACAGCCGTGGACGGAACATCCCAAGGCCGAAGAGGCCGCAGTTGAAGCTCCCTCGGTTTTCACGCAAGCCGCGTTCAAACACATGGCAGGGCTAAAAGCCGTTCAGGATCTGGCACTTGGCATACTGGAGTCTCCGGAGCGGGTTCTGGCCGCGGCGGGACCGACGGAACGAAAGTATCTCACAAGGCTGGCCTCACTGAGCATCAAGAACAAGAAGGCGGTCGATCTGCTGGGAAAAATGGGAAAGAAACGTTTCTATGTTTACGCAGGCGGCCCTTCCGGGATAGGACGTTTACTGCCGGGCGTCCGTGTTTCAGTGCTCGGGCCTCCGACCCTGAAGCAGTCCGAACGAATTCGCAAGCAAACCCAGTGGGACGAAGATGAATTCTGGAAGCTGCGTGCCAGACTAAGCGACGAAAGCAGGTCAAACGATGCAACAGCGTGTGGTCACTCAGCCGTATTTCCTCACGCAGAGACTATCAGCCTGGCCGATGCTCCTTCGTATGTCAGATGGGTCACCCGCAACGTGGACAATGCGCAGCTTCACAACATGCGTCAAATCGTGCGGGTGCTGGATAATGCCATGAATAACACGAGCGTCATACTTCTTTTTGAAGTGGCAGGGAAAGGTCTGCTTTTCCCGGGGGACGCTCAGCTCGAAAACTGGCAATATGCTCTTGGTCGCCCGAGCTGGAGGAAACGCCTGAGCAAAACTGTAGTTTACAAGGTCGGCCACCACGGCAGCACAAACGCGACTCCACAAACGCTCTGGGATCTGTTTGCCCATCGCAGCACCCGCCGCAAGAAGTTGATCTCACTTATGTCAACGGAGGAACACCATCACAATAACGTGCCCAGAAAGTCACTTGTTGACAGCCTGAAGAAAGAAACCGTTTTTAACACGACCCAGGGATTGCGCGCCGAGCTTAGTACCACCTGCGTAATATAGGTCGGTCGTTGCGTTTGGTTGTTCGAGTTGCTGCGGATGAGACTCGAATGATTTGCGGACATCTGCGCCGTGCGTCTTCTACAGAGCTATTTTGAACTGATCGACAAGGTTCCTCAGCTTCTCCATATCCGGCTCGCGCCGGTACAGTGGAGAATCATTCTCCCGATAGATGCCGATATTCTCTTCGAAGGTGGTCTTTTCTGGGTTCACATAGAAAACGCCGAGCGGCAATTTATCCGTTTGCGTCGCTTTCTCGAAAGCCCGCTGCCTGTCTGACGGGTTGTGGTCTTCAAGGTAGTAGGTATTGTCCTTGAACCATTGATATGTGTTGAGCTTGTTGAACGTGACACAAGGCTGCAATATATCCACGAGTGCATAGCCTTTGTGCTGTATCGCCGCCTTCAGTATGTCCTTGGTCTGCTCGGCGTGTCCGGCGAAGCATCTGGCGACAAAGCCGGCGTCCAGAGCGATAGCGACCGCGAGCGGGTTGAACGGCTCGAGAAAAACGCCGTCAACCTGTACGGGCGTCTTGAAGCCCTTCTGACTTGTAGGCGATGCCTGCCCTTTTGTCAGGCCGTAAACCATGTTGTTATGGACGATATTCGTAATGTCGGGATTACGGCGTATCGTGTGGATGAAATGATTTCCGCCCTCGCCGTACATGTCGCCGTCGCCGCTTTCGGCTATTACCGTAAGGGTCGGATTTGCGGCTTTTATCGCCGTCGCCGGCGGCAGCGCCCGGCCGTGCAGGCCGTTGAAGAAATTGACCTTAAGATAATGAGGAATCTTAGCCGCCTGGCCAATGCCAGAAACCAGCACAAGATTAGCCGGCCCGATTTCCAGTTCCGCCAAAACCTGCTTCAGTATCTTCAGGATTGGATAATTGCCGCAGCCGGGACACCAGGCAATATCAATCTCGCCCATGTCAAGAATTTTAGTATCCATAGATTCATCTCTGATTCAACAAGCGATTCAATCTTTCTGCCACCTCTTCGGCGTAAAAACTCAAGCCGCTGTATTTGAGAATCTTGTCTTTTACATCTATCCCTGTACAGAGTTTAATCAGCTTTCCGAATTGAGAGGTCGCATTGCCTTCGACGATTACGATTCTTTTGGCATTCTGAAGATAGTCGTTCGTCTCGCCTGGCAGCGGGTACACCTGCTTGAAGTGCAGAAGCGCGACGTCATCCCTGTCGAGATTCCACACTGCCTCGCTTACGATGTCGTACGTCGAGCCCCAGCAGACGACGAGGTTCTTATAGTCATCGGGGCCGACCAGTTCGGGCGGGACAGTTTCATTCTCCAGAAGTTCGAGCTTCTTGAGCCTCTTCTCGACCATCCTGTTTCTCAGGTCAAGGTCTTCGGTAATGTGTCCGGCCTCGTCGTGCTCGTCGCTATCGACCGCAACCAGCCCTTCTCCGAACCCCGGTATTCCGCGGGGCGAGACGCCGTTTGCCGTCAGCTTGTACCTCTTGTAGTCTTTGCCGGTCTTGATTATATGCTTCTCGATATCGACGCCCGGCAGATCGAAACAAGGCGTGTTGTAGTAAGAATCCACAAAATACTGGTCGGTAAGTATGAAGACCGGAACTTGGTATTTGTCGGCCATATCGAAAGCTTTGGCAGTAAGGTAGAAACCATCCTCGGTCTTTCCCGGCGCGAGTATGACTCTGGGAAACTCGCCGTGACCTGCGTAAAGGGCAAGTTCGAGGTCGGCCTGCTCGGTCCTGGTGGGCAATCCCGTCGCCGGACCGGGCCTTTGGGCAAGATGTATCACAATCGGGCTCTCGAGCATGCCGGCCAGGCTAAGACCTTCGGTCATGAGGGCAAAGCCGCCGCCGGATGTTGTGACCATCGCCCTTGCGCCTGCGTACCAGGCTCCGATGGCCATATTCATTGCGGCGATTTCGTCTTCAGCCTGCTCGACTACCAGGCCGAATTTTTTGGCCTGCCCGGCGAGAAATGTCAGCACGCCGGTCGATGGAGACATTGGATAGGAGGATACAAAATTGCAGCCTCCGGCTATGGCGCCGAGGGCCACGGCTTCGGCACCGTTTAAAAGCACCTGGTCTTTGAGGCCAGGGTCGCGGCGAATGTCGAATTTGATCCTGGCCGACTGGCTCAAACCGGCGCCGAGTTCGAACCCTTTTTTAACTGCGGTGAGATTCTCCTGCACAACATCGCCGGATTTAGCAGAGAAAAACTTCTCCACGTATCTGCTCACCGTTTCCAAATCAACTGCGAACAAGCCGGCGATTGCCCCCACGGCCACTACATTGGAATAGATTTTGTTGCCAATTTCGGAAGCTGTTTTAGTAAACGGCACGTCGAAAAACTTGTGCCTGGTCGAATCGACATCGTCGCCTATGGTCTCTCTTTCCGCTAAGATGATGGTGCGGCTGGAAATTCTCTTTTCAATGTGCCTCACGGCGCCTCGGTCGAGAGCGACGAGGATATCTATCCGCTCGACAGCGGCGCGGACTGGTCCAGAAGAAACGCGCAGTTGGGTGGAGTTAAGTCCGCCGCGAACCCGTGACATGTACTCTTTGGTCGCGAAAACATTGTAGCCGGCGAGTTTGAAAATTCTCGTCAGCAGGTACTCGACGGTCTGGATGCCCTGGCCGGCCTGGCCGCACAGGACAATCGAGATGTCGTCCTTCTTTTGAAGTGTTGAGTTCTCGTCCATGAGTCTGCCCGCCTCTCTGAGCCCGCCGCCCGACCTTTATGGTTAAGCGCCTGCGGAACCCAAGCTTGAATAAACACCAAACGGCGAGTCCTCTGTACCGGCGCCTACAGGGCCGCCACTGCCTAAAGCCAACGGTCGGATTCGAACCGACAACCCCTGGTTTACAAAACCAGAGCTCTACCGTTGAGCTACGTTGGCATCACTACCTCAAGAATCCATACGTAAATCGGTCTCTTAAGTTGCCCCACTTTACATAAAACCGGGCGGTGTTGCAAGAACATTCGGGGCCAAGTGTATCGTGCGGAGCCTCTTGGACTCGCTACCGTACACTGTTGAGATAATCTTCCAGGTTTGTGTAGCCGTCAGCGTCTGCGTTCCTGTCGGCCGGGTCGTTGGCGTCGAGTCTGTGTTGTTTTTCCCAGTCGTCGGGCATGCCGTCCCGGTCGGAATCCTGCGGTGGCGAGGCGGATTTCAATTCGGGCCAGCCGCCGACCTGCTCCTCGTCATCTATGATCCTGCCGGTTCCATTTTTTACCTCGCTGGCGATGCGGGCATCCACGGCGTCCCGTCTCGGCAGCACCGCGCCGGCGTCTGCCAGAACTCGCTCATACGCGGCTATTGCATCATCAGTCCCGACCGGCGGGACCGGTATTGGGTTCGCCTGTTTGTAGGCTTCCAGGTCTTTATCTGAGAACTTGCTGAAGGTTACGAGAGACCACGGGTCGTCGGGGCAGACGCCGTTCATGCAATTGCCGCTGAACCAGGCCCTGGCGGACCGGGTACTTTCCGAGAAGGCAAGGTTGCCGTCCGAGTTGGCGCCTGCCTTGTAGTAGTTGCCGACGAAGTTCATTTTAGTGATGCTCTCTGTGCCGTTTGAGCCGTCGGCGTTGTAACCTGCGGAGCGGTCGGCCCAGTTGTAAATCACATTATTCCTGAAGTCGAAAATGAAGCCTTTGGGGTCTTTGGTGCGGTCGTTGTAGTTGCCGGGACGTGGAAGCCGCGCGTGATGGTGGGCGTAGAGATTATGGTGATAGGTGTACCCGTTGCCCCAGCCCCCGCGGATCAGCGAGCCGTAGCCATGAGGGCCTTTGTGGTGGGTTGAGTCGTTCAGGCTTTCGGAAATGATGCACCACTGGACGGTGACATTGCCCAATTGGCCGCCTGTCGAGGCAGAAAGCGTCTCATCGACGGACCAGCACGCAGAGCAGTGATCGACGATAATGTCCCGACCTGACGAGATTGACAGTGCGTCGCTCTCGGCTTTCGTATTGTCTCCCGGCCGGCACCGAATATAGCGAACGATTACGTTGTCGGCAGCGATAGCCAGTGCATGGTCTTTCAGGCATATTCCGTCGCCGGGAGCGGTCTGGCCTGCTATCGTGATGTTCGGCTTTTTGATCGCCACTGTTGATTTCAAGGCTATGGTGCCCGACACGCGAAAGATTACGGTTCTGGGACCGTCGGTCTCCACCGCTGCGCGCAGGCTGCCGGGTCCGCTGTCATTGAGATTCGTGACGAAAATCACCTCGCCGCCCCTGCCGCCG
>JBDREF010000477.1:0-2391 GCA_043820045.1 Planctomycetota bacterium
CTTAGAATCACGCCGCCGTCATATTTGTCGTAGTCGTGACACTCAACGCAATATTTGTCCAGTATCGGCTGGATGTCACGGGGAAAATCGAACACATCCGGGATTCCCTGTATCGGCATAACCCTGCTGGGCTCGCGTTTCAGTGCGGCCAGTGACGGCGAGCCGAGATTGCGGTTCTCAGGTGTTCTGGTTCGTTGTTCGTGGCAGCCCACACAACTGGTTGTCTCGCCCGGCATGACCGTCAGGAAGCTTTGCATCCTTTTGACGGTGTCGTCGTTCTCGTCCAGAGCAACAAAGAAGAAGCTGCGCAATGCCGGAAGCTCCATATATGCGGAACCATCCGGCTCGACCGGGACTGTCCCCAGTACCCGCTCCAATGTGAACGTGCCGCCGAAACTGATTGGGTCCATACCGCCGGTGTAGTGAATCGGCATGGGCAGCGTTTCGAGCACCAGCAGCTTCTTGATGTCGCCCGGCTTGATGCCGTCCATTTGCCGCCCCTTGTACACATCCGATAGAATCAATTTGCCGGTAGTCTCGTGCATCGCCGCTCGCGGGGCTATTATCCTTTCCCGCCGGCGGGGCCTGATCGGCCGCGGCTCGTGACATGTCACTCCGGCCTTAGCCAATTTCACAGGCAATTGATAGAACGGTTGGACGTTGCCCTGCTCGTCCATCAACAACAAGTTTGCATCCTGTGCCACCAGGAAATATTCCGCCGTCAGTGGATACGGATCGCGGAAATTACCCTTCTTGCTCACACGGCGAGCCGTCGAGGGCTCGTCCGGGCCCTTCTTCGGACTGACCACGGTTATCGCGCCGGCGTGCTCTCGCATGCCGTGCCCCGGCGAGAAAACGGCAACGATATTGCCGGTTCCCGGGACGGGTTTGGCGTCGATCATCACTATCCCCGGGTGCATGTTCCCGTAATAGACCATTTGTCCCGTGCCGTCGGGGTTGGTCGTCCAGAGATGATGATAGTGGACCTGGCTCCTGTCCACGTACTCCCAGCGCTGATAGAGCACCCGGCCGTCCGGCAGGGGCCAGGGCGTATTCTCATGCTCGCTGTTGCTGGAAATCTGTTGGATGTTTCGCCCGTCGGCGTCGCAGCGATACATCACCGCGACCTTCGTCAGCCAGCAGTTGACCCAGCGTTTGCAGCGGTCCGAGCAGAAAAGGATCCCCCCGTCTGCGAGGTAGGTCGGCTCAATGTCGTTGTACGGGCCGCTGGTTAACTGACGCATACCGGTTCCATCGACATCGATCTCGTACAAGTGGAAGAAATCAGTCCCGCCTTTTCGATAAGAAAAGACAATCTTTCGAGCGTCATAATGCACCTGCGGATCCCGCACCGTTCCTTCCGGGTCGTCCAGAAGGACCGTCAGCTCGCCCGTGCGAACGTTAAGTTTGCACAGCCGGCCGAGGGCCCGGTAGGCTTTTCGCTGCTCGTCGCCGGCGTAGTAGCCGAAATTGGCATACCAATGCCCGTCGGCCCCTTCCTGCCGGCAGGCGAAGACTATCTCCTCGCAGGCGTCCAGCAAATCCAATAAGAGTCCCCGGGGATTCTCGTTGCCGGCAAGCCCACGGTCGCCGAGAACAACGCCGCAGAGCAGCATCAGCCCGAAAAACACAACCCCCATTAACATCATCCTGTTTAACCGCCCGTGTGTTTTCACTCTCAACCTCGCGTATCGACTTTTATCAACCATAGCCGGATAAAACGTATTTTTCCGACAGGAAGAGTATTATATCAAAATCTCTTCGCTGCGGCCACGAATAAGCTTGGCCTTTAATCTTGATTTCCGGCGTCGTCCTGATTGGAAGAACTCTGAAATTTCGCAGTTTTTAATATAGGCAAGAAGGTTTTTTGGAGCAACAATATTCTTCGTTATCGGGGCTAAGCCAGGCAAATTGCCGCCAGTGGGCAAATGTGGTGCACATGCCAAGCTGAGGTTTGGGGCTGTTCGAGAAGAGGCGAGAACCTATCGAATCGCCGGCGGCTTTGCCCGCGTTGAATCGCCTTCTATTGGCGCGCTGCGGCATGAAAAAAAAGGCTCAAGAGAAGTAACTGAGTCTGCCGATGCACGTTCATAGACAAAACCGCTAATTGAAAAGTGAAAAATGAAAGTGGCTCTGGGAAATGACCCATTCGGCCATATCAGTTCAGACTTGCGTTGTCCATCCTTGAAGTTTGCTCACAAGTCAGATCGTAATCGGGACTTCCGCCGGCGAGAGCTGATTATAGGAAAAAGGAAAGAGCCACACTCAATTTTGCCCCTGTTAAGGCAGAAGACGAGTATCTCAAAAACGATCGAATGAATTGGATATAAAGGGATACACTCGTTCGTTCTCGCCCATGCGGGGGCTTTTTTTGTGTCCAATTCCATCCCG
>JBDREF010000478.1:0-8071 GCA_043820045.1 Planctomycetota bacterium
ACCGCCCCGGACCTCATAAAACCCCACTTTGCCGGGTTTGTATCGATATCGAAGTAACTGTTCAAGTTTTCACGATCCCAATTGTCCGAGCTGTGGCTGTAAGTGTAGAGCCAGAGGCCGTCCCAGTCCTGTGCTGCGGCAAACGATGCCAGCATTGGAACGCACTCGGCCTGCGAATCGAGAGGGGCCGGCTGGTTGTACTCGCTCACGGTGAAAGGTTTGTTGCGCAGACGCTCGGCGGCGAGACGAAATAACGTCGCCTCTGCGGGGTAATCGGTCATAGGCTTCTGACTGACGATCCAGTTGCCGGCGTCCCAGGGCCTGCCGGGAAATCGCGGATGCTGCCAGTAGGCGTGAGCGTCGATAAAGTCCATATCGCTTTGGGCGTAAAGCCCGAGCGGACCGAAGACAATCGTACCTGTTACCAGCGCCTTGCAGTTGAGAGCATCTTTGACGAAGCTCCGCATATCATCGAAATACGCCTTCTCCGTCTCAGCCAGGAAACACATGTGGTCGATTGCCCGCTGCGGACTTTCGTTGTCGCCGAAAAGTGCTACACTTCCGGCCTTAATGGACTCGCTCTTGCCCAGCCCCATCCTGCCGCCGGACCGAAATTCAGCGTTCGCAAGGTAGATCGGAACCTTACTGCCTCCGAAGGCAAAACTCACCCGCGCATTTTCGTCGTCAGCCGTGGCAACAAAGCCAAAACGAAATGTCTGCCACTCCGGTGTCAACTCGACATTCCGGGACAGACCAAGATTCGCCCACGGCTCGTGCGCCTGGCTTACACCACAGCCTACCGTTCTCGGCCTGTCGCCGGCGGCTTCAAACGTCACCGTGTAGTACCGCCCCGCTTTGACAGGGAGGTCCTTTTGTTCGAACTGAAGGTGCCACTCGGTTTGGTCCGTTTGGTCAATAGTGATACAAAGGGTATCACGCCCCTGATGTCGCCGGGCAGAGAGAGAAGCTCTGGAGCCTGAATGCTGCTCCAATTGCCAGCCCTTCGAGATTTTCCCGCCGGAAGCGGCCGCCTCGACATTGCCGTTCAACAGGAGATTCTCGCCAAGCGGCTGCACGCCAGCGGACCAGACACTGCGAAGCTTCTCATCCAAGCCGTAACGATCTTCGAGCCAGATGTTGAACTTCTTCTGAAGAATGTCTGCATAGTACGCCGGAAGCGTTCGCAGGGTTTCTTCGCTGCTCCACATAAAGAAGCTGTTCTCATTGGTGATCTCGACAATCGCTACCACAGGATCGTCGGCGTAGCGGGCCTTGCGATATGGGTTGAAGTGGGCCAGCAGCTCACATGCATATCGCTTTTGCGCATCAACAAGCACCGGGGTGAAAATATTCGAAATTTTGTCGTATTGCCGATTAGACTTGGCCAAACCCAGATATTCACTATGGGCTCTGCCGACGTGCAGGTTGACATTCACCAATATCCCGTGACGAGCCAATTGGTCGATGAAGAAATCCAGCCTGTCGAGCGCCTCCGGCGTGATAGTCTTGCCGTCCTCGGCGTTCCACAGCCCGCGAGGCCAGCGCGACGTGTCCAGGTGATGGCATCGCACGGCGTTGACGCCGGCGGCGGCCAGGCGGGCGGCGATATGGGGTGCGTCCTCGTGCTTGGGCAGATTCGCACCGAATGAGAAATTGACTCCCCACAGGCGGACACGTTCCCCGCCGCGATAGAAGTGGCCGGCATCCGCTCGCAGGCGGTCACTTTCGACCAGTATCGGCTCAATGGAAGTAAACGCAATGGGTGATCTGATGTTGGGCTTAGCCGGGATTACGAACGGAACAAAATCCTCTGCAACTGCTACGCCGCAAACGGAACAAACTACAAACATAAAGGCGAAGAATATTCGTAAGCTCTCTTTTTCCACAATCTCGTGTCCTTTTTTGCAGAATTCTCGACGGGCCATCACTATCTCCAATTCAGCCAACCGTTTGTCTGATTACACTTTATAGGAATGATATAACGCACGTTGGGCACTATCAATAAAAAAACAAAACCAGCGGCTTTGCAGGGCGTTCCAGACGATTGAGCGCAGAATCTCAGAGTATGCTTGCATGAAGCCTCGGCAGGCAATATGATTGTCAGACTGTGAATGGTTAGTCAGAATCGGAATGGATGGTCAATTAGGGCTCAAAACAACAAAACGCACGGACCAGGACAATTCCTCAGATGACACATTCAATATAAGGAAGGGGAAAGTAACAGAAGCTGTTAACCGATTAACGGAGATTCCAATGGCACACAAATTCATAAATAAGGTCGAGGCCGGAGAGACTATCGATGACATCTATATAGTCAAAGATCCAATTTTGCGGAGCACAACGCGGGGTGATTTATATATTGCGATGTTCCTTTGCGACCGCACCGGGCAATTGAACGGACGGATGTGGCAGGCCACCGAGGGAATTTACAAAGCGCTGCCGAAACCCGGCTTCATCCACATAAAGGGCCGAAGCGAGCTTTATCAGAACAACCTGCAAATTGTCATAAACAACGTCAGCGTCGTTGATGCAAGTAACGTCAATATTGACGATTTCCTTGCACGAACGAAAAAAGACACCAGGCAAATGTTCAGGGAGGTCAAGGAAGCGGTCGGCCGGATTAAGAACTCGCAGTTGAGCGCCCTGATCGGCGAGTTTCTTGCCGACGCGGAGTTAATGGATAAGTTCTGTAATGCGCCGGCCGCAATGAAGATGCATCATGACTATATCGGCGGGCTCCTGGAGCACACCCACAATATGCTGCAAGTAGCCGTCGCGATAATTCCGTTTTATCCAAGCGTGCAGGCCGACCTGGTGCTTGCCGGCATCTTCCTCCACGACATCGGCAAGACCGAAGAGCTTGCGTATGACATGGCATTTTCGTACACCGACTCCGGCCAGTTGATCGGACATATCGGCAAGAGCCTTGTAATGATTAACAAGAAAGCCGGGGCCTTGAGGTCAAAAGGCACACAAATCGATGAGACGGTACTGGACGCCATCGGACACATTATCCTCTCACATCACGGATCGTACGAATTCGGATCGCCCAAGCTGCCGGCGACGCCCGAGGCATTTATGGTCTATTATATCGATGATCTGGACGCGAAGATAAGCCAGGTAACGGCGGCTATTGACAGCGAAATAAGTGATTCGAACTGGACTCCATGGAAGAACGCTCTGCAAACCCGGCTCTTTACGAAGCGGCTCGAGTAGAGGCAAGTCCGTCAACTGACCGAAAAAAGAACATTTCGTGAAAAACCGAAAACAATGCCTTGAGCCGGCCACAGAAATGGGGCCGGCCGAGTTCAAGCTCCCCTTTAGAAGCTCACTCGGCCGGCTTCCTACGCCCCCCCATTTGCTGCCCTGATGCGCGCGATGCCGTGAAAAGAGGCCGGTAACAGGCAAACATCGCACGACGGTATAAACTCACGCCCTGTAGTTTATATGCAGGAAACATCGGCCATCATGACATGTTCAGAACATATAATTGTTCACCGAGTGACAACTGTATGTCACTGCCGATGAAAATATTTGCGATTGGGCGGGTTTTTCGTCAGATGCTGCGCACGGAATCGCGCTCAAGCACAATACCGCAGAAACGCCAGATTCGCTCGAATTGCCGGTGTGGCATCAACCTGGTGCCTGTGACCGGGTCCGCAACAGTTACTGCGTCCTCCGAGACATCCAGAACCGCTATACAATGGTCCAAAAGAAACGCATCCCTTACCACTGCGAGCATGACGCTTCCGTTCCTTAGTTGATCGATCGAATCGAAATGACGGTAACGGCACTTCAGGCCGTCGGCGCCGTACCGGTTTTGAAGAGCTGAGGAAAGGCAGGCGGGAAGCGTGCCGGTTACCGGGCTCGAATACGAAAGCACGGCAAGTTCTCCCTCTTCGGCAAGCAGGCCCAATTTTCCCAGGGCCGTAACCGCCGCCGCCGGGCCGCATGTAAAATCCGTAGTCTGGCGGCAGACGCCGTCGGAATCGAGCTTAGTGATGAGGTTCGACAGGCGGTCCCTAATCAGAGCCGGAACAAGAAAAGGCAGAACTGAGAACCAGATGACAAACCCCGCCATCAGAAGGCACACTATGAGCTTCTCGAACTTGTGAGGCAATCGGGACAGCGGAACAGTCAACCCCATGGAAACAGCCAAAGAAAGGACTACGAATTTGATCCGCCCGGTTGCAACCCAGGAGAACGGCTGGACAAAAGACAGAGCATTATTCAGCCTTGTCACAACCAGCATCGCAATGAGAACGCACGGAAAAAGGTAGCCCAACACCCAATACGGTTTCTCAAAGCGAGAGAAGAGTCTGCCAAGAAAAACGCCCGCTAAGGCTACGAGAACGACACCGGCAGTTTCGATCCACGGATTCATTGCCACCCTTTCAGTTCCTTTCCACTCAATAACCTATTTTATCAAATCAAGAACGCAAAGTCAAGCCAATTACAACAGCGGCTGCAAACGGTTTGCTGACACAATCCGGCGAAATCATGGTTGATAGTCGGGCTGTCCCGGCGTATAATTTGCCGGGCATACAAACGGTAATAATAGCTAACCTTGGTTCATTGGAAGGATTTATTATGAGACTGTTGAAGATGGGTAATGGACTGTCTCCGGTCGCACTCGCCGTCACGCTCGCGTGTGTCTCGGCCGCCTCCGCAGGAAGTCCAATAAAGCGAATAGGTATTTACCAGCCAAATCCGGCGTATTGGCAATATGACGGCAAGCCGGTACTGCTCCTGGGCGGAAGTAAAGACGACAACCTCTTTCAGATTCAGGACCTGAAGGAGCATCTCGATCTGCTCAAGTCCGTAGGCGGTAACTACGTGCGCAACACCATGTCCAGCCGGGATGAAGGCAATGTCTGGCCGTTTAGAAAAGTCAACAGCAAATACGACCTCAACCAATGGAACGAAGAATATTGGCGCAGGTTCGAGAACTTCCTTGAGTTGACCAGCCAGCGGGATATTATCGTACAAATAGAAATCTGGGCGACTTTCGACTACTATCGTGAGAATTGGGCGGTCAATCCCTTTAACCCGATGAACAACATCAATTACACCGCCGAACAGACTCAACTTCCCGAACAGGTCACCACTCATCCGACTCGGAAAGAGAATAATTTCTTCTGGTCGGTGCCGGCCGAACACAACCAGGAAATCGTCCTCAAGTATCAGCAGCGATTCGTTGATAAGCTACTCTCCTATTCACTCCGATACGGCAATGTCCTATATTGTATGGACAACGAAACGTCGGTGACGCCGGAATGGGGAAAATACTGGTCGCAATATATCAGGGCAAAGGCCAAGTCGTCCGGCGTCCAGGCCCATACGACGGAAATGTGGGATCCATGGGACCTGGCGCACGCGATGCACAGCGCGACATTCGACCACCCGGAGACCTACTCCTTCGTGGACATCTCACAGAACAATCATCAAAAGGGCCAGACACATTGGGACAACGCCCAGCGTCAGCGGGCTCGAATCGCCGATAATATCCGCCCGCTCAACAACGTAAAAATCTACGGGGCCGACACCGGTCAATACGGCACCGACAGAGATGGAATGGAGCGATTCTGGCGCAACATCTTCGGCGGCATGGCATCGGCACGTTTCCATCGTCCGAATTCAGGATTGGGGCTTGGTGAAAAAGCCCAGGCGAATATCAGAAGCCTGCGTTTACTCACCAACAATATGACCATCTTCCAGTGCGCACCTCACAATGATCTGCTCTCGGAAAGGGGACCTAACGAAGCCTTCTGCATGGCAAATCCGGGCAAGGAGTACGCCGTATATTTTCCGGACGGCGGCGATGTCATGCTGGATATCTCCGGGCTCCAAGAGCCGGTGACAGTTCGCTGGCTGGATATAAAGGAATCCCGCTGGTCGGAAACCCGGAAAATCGAGAGCCGGGACAGGCTTATGTTGCGGTGCCCCTCCACGGGCTATTGGGCGGCTCTTGTACGCGGCATGGCCGCGAGCACCGAAATACCGTAGTATACACCAAACGCTTTAATTTGCCGGGCATTTGAATGAGCCCATGCGAGAAAGACAACCCTCCCCGCATGGACAGTTGGACGTCTCTGGAGGGTAGTTTTTTTCAGTTTTGCGCGAGTATGAAGTTGATCCGGGGCCGTCGTATGCCGATAATAGTCTAAACCAGTGTGAAATATAGAGATATACAAAAAACGCCACCAGAGAAAGGAGTGCGATAATGATGCACGCGAGAGTACTGAAAGTGGTCATTCTGCCACTGCTCGCCATAACCATGACGGGGTGTTTCTCGTCTAATCCGAAGGATATAGAGGCATTTCTGATGCCGAAGGACGTTAATGTAACGGCAAAAGACTACCCTCTCACACCGCCCGATGAAATTGAGGTATTCTGCTCCGCGGTGCCTGAAATCCATGAGCAGCGCCAGCAGATTCGTCCCGACGGCAAGGTAAGCTTCGAAGCCATAGGCGAGATAGACGTTGCGGGCAAGACGCCATCAGAGGTTGCGAGCATCCTGAGGGTAAAGGTTTTGGAGCTGTATCAGATCGAAGGAGACAATCCAATCGATGTTCGCGTAGCCGCCTTCCGGAGCAAGCGATACTTTGTCCTGGGCCAGGTGGCGGCTCCCGGTCCCCAGGCCTATTCGGGACGAGATACGGTTCTGAGTGCAGTGACACTGGCAGGAAGCCCAACTGTGCTCGCCTGGGTGGAACGTATCCAGGTAATAAGACCGTCGGGTGATAAGAATGTCAGGCCGAAAATATTCGAAGTCAACTTTGACCGCATGGCCGCTCACGGTGATGCGACCAAAGACGTCCTGCTGCAGGAAGGGGACATAATCTATGTGCCGCCTACCATCCTGGCAGCGGCGGCAATGAAGATAGAAGAGTTCATACGGCCCATTGCAAGAGCGTTCTCTGGTTACTACTTGATGGGAGGTGGAGAGGCTGTTGACGCTCAACGCGTCCGTACCGTCGGCTATTGACAGCTTTGCAGCTAACCATGTTTTAGCCGGCGCACGAGGATTTGAGAATCGGGAGAGTGATAGAGCGTATGAAAAGGCGCGATGAACTGAGAATTGTCCACATTGCCAGCACAGTCTGGTTCATTCTGTGCGTTGCGTATATCCTGGTGCTGGCGCTGCGGCAGGTTGGAGTCAGGTGGTGGGTGGTATTTTCACTTTCCGGGCACGGGATACTCATAGCGCTCGTGTTGGTGAGTCTCTATCTGTTCGCAGTCTTCAGAGGAATCAGCAGCAGCCAGAAGCTGCATGTGGAGCATCCGCTAACGAGCACAACGTACTACGCCGTGTTCTATGTCGCAGCTCCGTTTTTGGGCGGCCTCGCGGGCTGCCTGGGGATGATAGGCGTCAGCACCGTCAGCAAATTCCTGTTGGGCATAGCGCTGGGGACGTTAACGATAACATTCGCCGTTTGGGTTGTAGTAGATCCGGCGGTCGGTTTGCTGGAAATGCTGTTGCCCGCAAGCCGCAGAAACCGCGTTGTGCGCCTGGCTGAGGCTAAAGCCCAGCGGGAACAGAGGCAGCAAGCAAGGGAACGGCTGCTCGCTCGTGTACTGGCGCACGAAGACGCGGACCGCCGACGCTGGCACGAAGCTCTGCAACCGCACGCGGAAAAACTCGCTTATCTGCTGACAGGCGAAAAAACAGACCTCAAACAGGCACAACGAGAAGCCATCACTATAGGCGTCAGCGCCTGGCAAATAGGCGGCTTAAGTTGTATGCGCGAGCTTCGAGATATGGCTGTCAATATCTGCAGCCAGCAGTACCAGAACGGTGCTGTGGTTGATTACCTGAGTTTCTGGTGGGACGGCATTGGAAATTGGCGAGCCGGAGCCATCGGGTAACAGCCGGAATCCTCTGCCCGTATCAGGGACTATTGATCAGAATCATGCAGTCAAGAAGGGCGAGGATACGCACCCTCGCCCTTCTCGACTTAGCACTATGAGTATAGGAAATCACTTCTTATCACAAAGTCCGGCCCCTGCGTAACCAGCCCACAACGCATACGCCGAGACTGCCCAGCAGAAGAGCCCCCGGAGCGGGAAC
>JBDREF010000479.1:0-3362 GCA_043820045.1 Planctomycetota bacterium
CCTTCGAGGCCCTTTACCGCCGATACCGCGACTGGGTCTATCGCCTGGCATGGCGTTTTACCGGCAATCGCGAAGATGCCCTGGATGTGCTCCAGGAGACTTTTGCGTACCTGTTAGGCAAATTCCCCGGGTTTGAGCTTACCGCCGCCATGACGACATTCTTGTACCCGGTAGTCAGGCATCTCTCCGTGGCAGCACGTAACAAGACCTGCCGGTTCACCTCGGACGCTGAGGTGCTGTCCTCGGGACTCCTCACGGAGAGCGAATTAACCGCTCCTGCATCGGAGGAACCCGGCGGTGCCAGGTCCCGGGCGGAGTTGGCCGCCGTATTGGCCGTATTGCCCGATGACCAGCGCGAAGTGGTGCTGATGCGGTTCGTCGATTCGATGAGCCTGCACGAGATCGCCGTCGCCCTGGATATCCCTTTGGGCACAGTCAAATCACGCCTGCACAACGCCATGAATATGCTGCGAGCCGACCGCCGTACACGGGACTATTTCCTCGAATGATTTCCCCCAATCGCAAAGAAATCGAAAAAAGTCTGAACCTTTCACCGTCCTTGTTTGCTTAACTTACTGGAGCAGCAATTATGACAGAGAAAATGGAACATTTTGATGAAGATTCGAGTTTGAAGGTTAGCCCAAGGCTGTCGGCGGACCTGGAGGGGCTTTTCAAACCGCAGGTTCAAGTGCCGCCCGAGGTGGACCGGGCGATTTTGGACCGCGCGGGCGAGCATTTTGCCGGCCTGGAACCGGGCAAGGACAGGCGACGTTTACTCCACTGGCGCCACCTCTGGCGTGTCGCGGCCGCCGCTGCTGTTATTATCTTCGCTTTCAGCCTGGACCTCACAAAGAAACAGCAGCCGCCGGCAGGCCGCTCAGTGCGGTCCGAATCGCGTGCGGTTGATATCGACCGAAACGGCCGAGTGGACATCCTCGACGCCTTCAAATTGGCGCGGCAGATCGAATCAACTACGACCGCAGAAGAAAGCTATGACGTTAACGGCGACGGCCTGGTCAATCGCGGCGACGTGGACTTTATAGCCTTCGCCGCCGTCCGCCTGGACAAGGGAGTATTATGATGCAGAAGATCACGGGAATAATTCTGACCAGTGTATTTGTAATAGTCGTAGGATGGGCAGGTTCTCCTGCCCATGCGGTTCGGTTTAATGCCGAGCCCGCGGTACGTTTCGCGCCGCTGCACATCTACCTCGACTGCGGCAACCAATCGCTGGCTGCCTACCAATTCGAACTCAAAGCCGCAAGCGGCCAAATCAAAATCGTCGGCGTCGAAGGCGGGCAGCATCCCGCGTTTGCCGAAGCTCCGTATTACGACCCGGCCGCTCTGGCCAATGACCGTATCATCGTCGCGGCCTTCAACACACAGCGGGACCTGCCGAAGGCAAAAACGCGCATCGCCACTTTGCATCTGCAAATCATCGGCGAGGTCGAGCCTGAGTACGAGTTAAAGCTTGTGGTCGCTTCCGACGCGGACGGAAAAGAAATACCCTCCCAACTTACATTCGCAAAAGGAGAATAAAAAGTGAGAACGAAAACACTAATCACATCAGTTCTTCTTGGCCTTATTGCTGTAGTTTTGCTCGGTTATGTCATCGTGGGTTGCTCATCACGTCTGGAAAGTACGTCTGAGCGAGCCGCGGGCAACTCTGACGATAGTGCAATATGGTCTGCTGCAGGCAGGGAGCCCGCCACCGAATCGCCAACGAGCGAGTTG
Source organism: Planctomycetota bacterium (assembly GCA_043820045.1). GTDB lineage: Bacteria > Planctomycetota > Phycisphaerae > Sedimentisphaerales > Anaerobacaceae > JBDREF01. The sequence continues at coordinate 1,735 of JBDREF010000479.1, forward strand.
GAGCCGCAGAGGGAAGCTGCAATTCGTTATTATGAACAACCCCGCACAGATGAGGATGTAGCGAACCAACCGCAAACATCAAGTGACTCCGTAGTCGTCCATGACGGTATGGCTACCGTTACATCACCGATTGAGAACAGGGATCCTGTAAGGTTCAACGTAACCAGCCGCGAGCGTAACTCTGCACACGAAGAAGCGGGCTCCAAGGCCGTGACTGGCCCGGTGCCGGTGCTGGGAGATTTGCCAATCGCTGGCGAGTTACTTGGAAGAGATACATCAGAACTCAAGTATGATAGAAAGGTCGATTATGGGTGGAGGGGGAATGACCAGACGGTACCAATAGCAGGAGGATTTGGAGGAGGCATGCTTGAGGGAACTCGCGTTTCCGGCCGGGACAATGTCAATGTCCTGGGTATTGCTCCGGGCAAGCCATCGCAGCTCCCTTCGGTCAACCGGGCATCTGTCGAATTGTTCAATGTTTCGGCCGATGAGATCTGGGTGATAGCCAAGTCTGAGACGCAAGCAGTCCCGCGCGGCGAGGAGACTCCCGGCTGCGGGGCTATGTTAGCCAAACTCCCGAAAGAGGACAAGGAAATACCGCTGCCGCTTAAACATACCGATGTGAAAGGACAAATCAGCGGCTATATCGCTACTGTCGATGTCACTCAGCAGTTTCATAATCCGTACGATGAGAAGATTGAAGCGGAGTACGTATTCCCGCTGCCGCAGAACGCGGCGATTAACGAGTTTATTATGACAATCGGCGAACGGCGAATTCGCGGCATTATTCGAGAGCGCAAAGAGGCCGAGGAGATTTACCGGCAGGCGAGGAGCCAGGGCTATGTCGCCTCGCTTCTTACCCAGGAGCGGCCCAACATCTTCACGCAGAAAGTGGCCAACATAGAACCGGGCAAGGCAATCGACGTCAATATCAAGTACTTCAACACATTGGCCTACGTGGACGGCTGGTATGAATTCGTATTTCCCATGGTTGTGGGGCCGCGATTCAATCCGCCATGCTCCACCGAGGGAGTCGGCGCCGTTGCACGCGGCAAACCCGGTATCTCAGGCCAGAGGACCGAAGTTCAGTACCTAAAACCCGGCGAGCGCAGCGGGCATGATATTTCGCTGGCCGTAGATATCGACGCCGGCGTGACAATCGAACAGGTGGCCTGTTCCAGCCATGTAATCACCAACAGCTCCGCTACTCGCGAAAGGCGGACGGTCAAACTCAGCAGCCTCGACAGCATACCCAACAAGGACTTCGTCCTCCGATACAAGGTCGCCGGCAAAACCGTAAAATCGGCACTGGTTACCCACCGCGACGAGCGGGGCGGGTTCTTCACGCTTATGCTGTATCCGCCGGAGAATCTTTCGTATCTCAAGCGTGCCCCGATGGAGATGATCTTTGTCCTCGATTGCTCCGGCAGCATGAACGGCAAGCCTATCGCCAAGGCCAAGGAGGCTATTACACGCGCTCTGAAGAAACTGGAGCCGGACGATACATTTCAGGTAATCCGCTTTTCAAATAACGCATCGCAGCTTGGCCCGAATCCTCTGCCTGCAACGCCTGAGAACATCCGCAAAGGACTCAGTTATGTCGAGTCGCTGCACGGCAGCGGCGGCAC
>JBDREF010000480.1:0-9299 GCA_043820045.1 Planctomycetota bacterium
AATACGAATCTGTCCTAATTGTGATTATTCTCAAGTTGCCAGAGACAGTACTGTGTTGTCACCAGCGATAGAGAAAGCTATAATCAATGTCACGGTTCGTAGCCATTGCCTACTGTGAGCAAATCTGTACCGAAAGTGCCGGATACTTGAAAAGGAATACTGACGTGGCTCTGCGAAGACTACATGTGACATGCGCCGTGTGTGCTTTCGTGTTCTTATTCACGAATCCTGGATGTACGGTGTTCCAACAAGACAGCAGCATCATTCGTCCAGCGAAATCACTTCCGTCCACGACACCGTGGGATTTGGTGGATTTGAGCGAACCACCCGACTACGAATGGTCTGACCAGAAAAGCCCAGTATGGTCACTTTACTACAAGGGAGAACCCTACGGAAATCAGCCAACACGTGTATTTGCCTACTATGCAAGCCCCGCCACCTTAGAGGCAACGAGTGCAGGAGGAAGGACTTTTCCCACAGTTGTGCTGGTTCATGGGGGAGGAGGAACCGCCTTCAAGGAATGGGCTGAACTGTGGGCCAAGCGTGGATATGCAGCTATTGCCATGGATCTTGCCGGTTGCGGCCCGGAGGGCAACCGGCTTCCTGATGGTGGCCCTGGCCAAAGTGATAAAGAGAAGTTTGACGCCATTGATCAACCTTTTCAAGATCAATGGACCTATCATGCTGTCGCAAATGTCATTCTGGCACATTCTCTGATACTCAGCTTCAAAGAAGTGGATGTCTGTCGCACAGCTGTTACTGGAATCAGCTGGGGCGGATACCTGACGTGTATTGTGGCAGGACTCGATAATCGCTTTAAGGCGGCCGTGCCTGTGTACGGCTGTGGGTTTTTGCACGAAAATAGTGTCTGGCTGAACCAATTTGCGAAAATGACACCGCAGCAGAAGGACAGATGGGTTCAGCTGTGGGATCCTTCCATGTATGTAGGATCGGTGGCGATGCCTGTGTTCTTTGTCAATGGTACCAACGATTTCGCCTATCCACCTGACAGTTATTCAAAAACCTATGGGCTCGTGAAAGGCGAACGTAATCTCCGCATCACGGTCAATATGCCGCATGGTCATCAGCAAGGTTGGGCACCAAAGGAAATCGGGCTTTTTGTCGACCAGTACTTAAAGGACGGCATCCCACTTGCGACAGTCACGAGGCCACAGTTAATCAACGGGAAAGTCCGTGCCAAGGTTAAGAGCAAGACGACTCTTACCTCTGCGAACCTCCATTACACGACAGGAACAATGCCAATCAACAAGCTGGACTGGGAAAGCGTGCCTGCACGCATTGAGGGCAGATTCATTGTCTCACCCGCGCCCCCGGATGGAGCGACAATATGGTTTCAGACTGTCACAGACAGCCGTGAAGCGATCATATCAAGTGAACTCGTATTCGCGACAAAATAGAAGTATGGCTACACTACTTTTGATTTACATTCTTACGAGCCGCCCTGTCAGTCGAATCGAATACCTTCGACGAAGGTTCTATAAACAAAAACAGCGCGCGTTAGTTCGACTCGTACGGCCCCATTTCGCCGATTGGAATCGGTTCGAAAAGAAGTGGCTTAAGCCGTGATGCGTTGCCAAGAGACCTCCGTCCCGATACTACCTGTGTTTCCAGAAGCTGGTCGGTGAGCGCATTGAGCGATGTCTTCTGCACCTGACCATCGCGAAGGAAGGTACTGCCGCATCGGGCGAAGACATTGCGGCAAATAAGGTTCACATTGGCATTGGCCTTGAGATCGGCCAGCTCGGGATACCGGCTCGAATAGGGAGGCTTACCTGCCTGCGTGAGAAAACGCTCGATCGATTCGAGCCAGCGTTTCTCATCCCAGCGGCTGAAGCTGAGCCCTGCGAGACAATCGACGAAGAGATTGCCCTCCACGAGATTCTCCTTGCCCCCGTGGATCTGGACGCCGCCGAAATGAACAGCACCGCACCGCTCGAAGACATTTCCGTAAACGGCGACGCCGGAGATCATGTCATCCAGTCGGACGCCGGCCGCACCGTTCTGCTCGCCGCCTCGGATGTCACTCCACCGGTTCCATCGAATCACGACCCCGCGATACAGCGGATTGCCAAACATATCGAGCCCGCCCTGGTCATCCGATTCCCGAACGACGTTCCTGATGACGTTCAGTTCAATAAGGTGATCGTTGCCCTCAATGCGCAGGGCCGAGGAAGGAATGTTCTCAAACAGGTTATGCGCGATTCGGTTGCCACAGCCGTCGAGATGGACCGCCGGAGCGTAGGTGCGCTTCAGACGTGAAATATCGAAGACCCTGCAATTCTCGACGAAATGCCGGCCTAGTACCAGCTTATTACGGTCTCCGCCGGTCACTCGCATGCCACCGCAGCCGAGCGTGTGCATCGTGCACCCATAAATGCCATGACGCTGTCCGCCTTCCACGACGATCGCATCACCCCCGAGCCGCTGTATGGTGCAGTCGTCCACCAAGCAATCAGCTCCCCCACTAATATGAATCCCGTTGCCACGTCCCTCCTGTAGCGTCAGTCCGCGGAGAATCACATGTTCGACATCAGTCATCGTGATAAAAGGTTGGTCGAACACGCTCAGGACCGTCTCTGCTTTCGATACATCGATTCCCTCCGGGGCAAGCCAGTAGGCCGTTGCCGTGCGGCGATCCAGATACCATTCCCCCTCGGCGTCGAGTTCGCGAAAGACATTCAGCGCGTAGTAGCGTTGGTCCTTGCGATACCCGTAATTGGAATAGGGTGGGGACAATGTGAACGTTCGGGCGTCCGGGTCAATCGAGGCAACTTTCTGAAACTCTTCGAACCAGTCCCAGAACCAGTAGCCATAAAGGCGAACATCGAGTTCATCCATCCAGTAGCCCGGCCGGTCCTCGACGTAGCTGAATTTCCCATCTCGACACCCTTCAATGCTGTTCCAAACCTTGAAGGTATCTTTGCCGAGGATGGCGCCGGTCTTGACGAAACCCTCGTTCGGCCAGCGGGCGAGCGTCTGGGGCTTGCCGTCAACGAACAGCTCAGGGCAACGACGCAGCGCCGTAGCATCCCCCAAATCCTCAACTCCCAGGGCCTTGAGGTCGGCTTCCAGCACACGGTCACGAATCCGCACATCAAGCTTGTCGCGAAGCTTCGCGTTTGAGACTGGCCTCCATGCGGTAATTCGAACACCCCCCCAGAGTACGGCAGTCTGGCCCGGCTCCACCTGATAGACAATTGGCGTAGCCGCGGTGCCGGAATCCTCGGATGTGAGTCTCAGCGTTCGCTCCCAGGGATACTCCCCGCCACCAATCACGACCCTCACACCTCCCTTGGGCAGTTCCCCGGCACGCGATTGCTTCAACGACCGTACCTCATCTCGCGCCCTTTGCAGAGTGCGGAAGGGTTTCCTTTGCGATCCATCCGCAGTATCGCTGCCGGTGGGTGCCACATAGAACACCTCGCCGGGTGCTGGCAGCACGGGCAACTGCACGCGATAGGAGGCCGAGTCGCGGGCCGGTAAACCCTTTTGCAGACGCTCCGCTTCCGCTATACGTCGCAGAGCCGTATCGCGGTGAAACCACAGCAGCGTTGCATCGGCAGCCAGATGTTTCCAGAGCGTGATGGCGGCATTGGAATCCTGCCGTGCCAGTGCAACCTCTGCCAATCCGAACAGGGCCAGACCGCGAGCAAAGGACGGGACCGCGGCGTTTCGGGAGAGCGTTTCGAATCCCTGAGCAGCCACATCCAGCCGTCCCTCGGCAAAGGCACTAGCCGCCATGTCGAGCGCCGGACAAGAAGAGACGGGTGAATCCTCAGATGCTCCGGCGTGTGTAATAACCGCCATTGCAGAGGTAATGATCAAGACCATCAAAATGTGTGACAACGTCGGAGGGGTCAGTCGCTGTTCTGTCATGGGTCGAAATTCTCCAATTAATCTGCTTGTCCAGCACTCCAGCAAGCCGCCGGAGTATGTTACCGATAAATCAAGCGGAAGCCGTTACCGCCCATAGTATACTGGATCATATTCACAGGAATCAACTGACGTTTCCCCTTGCCTTTCCCAAACCGCCTCCCGGCAGTCGCGGGTCGGGGTGGGGCTCGTTGGGTAGGAGAAGACGTTTGACTATATCTCTTCTGCCTGCAGTATCCACTTAGTTACAGTGTTGACCCAATCTTCTGACTCAGCATTGAAGATCGACAGGTTCTCCCGGGCTTCAGCCGTCTCGTAAAAGGCTCGGATTAGTCCTCCATCTCCTTCTCCCGCCAACAGGAGTCTTGCGGGAGTACCCAAAGCGATTATTCCTGGCAGGTCTCCGTACTTGGCGCCACCAGGGAGGAAATTAACATCGCGAATGTCCAGTATCTTTCCGAACCTAAATCCCCTCGTGTCGATTACCGCACCGTCTACCTCCTCGCGTGCTTGAGCTCTCGCCACAGCAACCCAGTGACCTGCACCATTTAGTCCCACCAGTGTCAGGTGTCTCGTCTTAGGCTCGCGTTGCCTCAGATATTTGATGAGAGAGAGGATATCGTGAACGCGATGGGCAAAAAGCGGATGATTGTATCCAAAGGTGTACCCGGCAAACTCGCGTTCATTCTTGACCCGACGTGTTTGGGTGATGCGCTGGCCGTCTGCAAGGAAGTCCCCCTGGTAAAAAATATCTATCCCCACAACTTCAATTCCTGCGTCAATGACACTTTGGATTTCAGATTTGACCAGGCCTTCTTGGTCATAGAGCCCTGATTTGCCCTGCACGTCAATCCATATGACGGTTTGACCCTGCCACTCTGGAGGGCTAAGGGAAATGATCGGCACTTCTTCATCATGATTTTGATTCTGTAGTAAGCCAAGGACTTCTATATGGCCGTCAACTTCTCTGGTCTTGATCTTCCGAAACGCAACTTCACCTGCCTCAGATAGACTGCGGCCAACGATTACATCAACGGCATTACCCACAAGCTCCCGGTACGCATCCAACGATTTCGCGGTCTCTTCCAACTGCCTATCAGTGTCCTCAGTTATCCATCGTAATAGCTGACGCTCGAAATCTGGCCCTCCTTCAGGCTTCGGATGTTGACCATCCCAAACCGACATCTCCTCCTTCGTAAGTCGCTGATAGTCGTCTTCGACAATAGGTTCTTTACGGCCCAGCTGAAGGTGTTTGTTCAACCACTGATACATAGCAGCTCGGCTAACATAGTTGTAGTTGTGTTCAAAATGAATCAGAGGTCTTAGCATAACTTTGTCTGGTGAACTCAACATCTTATAGAGCTGTTTCAGCTCAGGGAATCCTTTGGTTTCCATTTCCCGTGTCCAGTCATCGGCGGCTGTTAGACCAAGCGGTTTTGGCGCGAATAAGGCAGCGAATTCAACATTGCCGGTTTCGATCCGCAGCAGGCAAGCATTTTCACATGTGCACCCGCCTTGCATTGCCGTGGAAACCATCACTGCTGGAAAAATCACGGCAGGTCGAGAGTCAATAGCTCCCAGAATGAAGGTCTGCGTACCTCCACCGCTGGCGCCAGTGACCGCAATTTTTTCTGCATCAACATCCGGCAAACTAATGAGAAAATCCAGGCAGCGAATTGAATTCCAGGTTTGCAGTCCCATTACATTTTGCAAATGCGATTCGGCCTGAGGACTGTAAAGACCCCAGTTCTCAACCGTGCTCATCTCCGGTCTTTGTTTTGAAAAACCATGAGCTATCTCAGTAGAAATCTGCTCACTATCTGCGTAACCGATCATGTCATAGTGAAAGACCACGCATCCCATTCTGGCCAGTTGCACACAACGTGACTGCAAGGGACTACGGCCACCTTCCTCAAATCTCTCTGCTCCTTTGACGATTTGACGCTGTATCTCTTCTGGCCCATGATCAAAGAATCGGCCGTCGGCCCAGTGACCGTGAGGACACAGCACACCCGGTCGCTTGCCTTCCACTTGCTTGGGGCGGTAGAGGTTACCAGTCACGTAGAAACCGGGATAGCTTTCAAAATAGACCTTTTCGATGGTGTAGTCCTCTCGGTCAATTTTGCCGTGAATAACAGGATTGAGTGGCGTTCTTGTGGGCATTGGCCATAGACCCAACGCTACGAGCATACGACGTCGAATATACTCGGCCCGCTTGTCCCAGTCTTTGATGGTTTTCGGCAGGTGAAATGGAAAATATCCATCAAGGTCTTTGGGATTTTGCAGGCGTTTGTCTTTTTGGAGTTCCCCATGCCCCAGAACGAGAGGGACACTGGCATTCGTAACTCCATATCTCAGAGTCAAAGCGACTAAGGCGAGAGTGAACGGGAGCACGAGAGACAGCCTAGCATTGCGAGAAGTGAACTGAAGAGAGTGTTTCATTGTCATTTACGTTTCCTTCCAAATTATTACAGCAGAAATTGATTTCGGTATTATAGATGGAATTGGCGGGCAGAACAATATTCTTGTCCCACATCCGAACAACCATCGGCCATCCAGTACTCCTGGCCCAGGGTCTACCACATGAACCGCCTCCCGGCTGTCACGGGTTGGAAGTGGCTATTCTTTGGCGCCGTGGTTGTGGAGGAGGGAGACGATGTCCTCACGCCCTTTCTCCTTCGCCACCACTAAAGGAGTCCGCCCTATCTGGTCTTTGACGTTGATATCGGCGCCCTTAGCAATAAGCAGTTCTGCAACATCATGATACCCGTAGTAGGCGGCCCAAATTAGAGGAGTCTCTTCTTTGTCGGTAGCCTTGGCATTGACATCTGCGCCTTTGGCAATAAGGAACTCTGCAACATCACTTTATCCATGCAGGGCTGCGTGGTGCAACTGTGTCTGCAGAGCTTCGTCCCTTGCGTTTACATCGGTATCGCTTGAAGCGTGTAGTTGGATCTGGGCGATGTTGTTTTCGACCACAGCTTGTCGGATTGACTCAGTTGGCTCAGCAGGTTTCGTTGGTCATGGGGATTCAATAAGCTCAGTTGATTCTGTCTGTTTCTTCTCACAATCACCAATGAACATTACCATCATAAGTAAAAAGAGTAGTCTTGTTGAATTCACTTCTGATTGCCTCCTGTTAGTGCACGATACGTTCGGATAGTATGTTTTTTCCAAGGCTCATTGGCCAGTCCTTATTTGCATCTCTGCGTGAAGCCATCATCTTAAGGCAATCTACTGTAAACCACCAATCCAAATGAGAATAACCAGGAAGGTGCTACAAAAAGAGCGTTCCTGAATCTACCCGGCGCTTCGGGACACTCACCCATCGGATGACAGCTGTAGCAATGCAAAGGTCCACGGCTCCGGGCCTCTCAGATAAACCGCCTCCCGGCTGTCGCGGGTTGGGGTCGGGGTGGTTATTCACTGACTGGATGGTTGACTCAACTCCTTGATGAGAATGCGACGGAACTGTAGGAAAGACGCTCCCCATTCTCCATCCTTCCGATCACCATGATGTTGCAAGGCAATTGGCCCCTGAGCCGGGACGCCAGGCAACTGAGCGTTATATAGGACGAGCTTCCCATTTAGCGTGACCGTCAGACGGTCTCCCTTCATAATGATATGGAAAGCGTTCCATTCACCAATCGGCCGGTCAGCCTTGGCCTTTGGCGTCACGCTGGCATGGACCTCGGGCGAAAACGCCGGATCGGTACGATAACCCCATACCTCGCCCGAACCGACCGGCCAGCACCAGATGTTCACTTGAGACCTGTGCTGGCCACGGAGAAAGATCCCAGAATCCGTATTCTGGACCTCGATCAGCATTTCCTTGCCGGAATTGTCCTTTTGGTATGTCCCATCGGGGAGAATAATCTTTGCGGCCCGGTTTATGTAGGGACTTCTCTTGATCCGCCAGTCCACCAGCAACTCGAAATCGCTGTAGCTCTTGGTGGTCCACAAGTTCTTATCACCCCGTCCTTCGTGAGGGTCACAGTCGATAACTCCCCCGACAACCTGCCAATCCCGGTGCTCGGACTGTCGCACCTCCCAGCCATCCAGGTTGATTCCGTTGAACAGCGGTACGAATCCTTCCGGTACGATCTTGTCCGGTCCCGCTGCGGCTCGTGGTTCGGAGGCGGGTGCCTGGATCTTCTGGTGGCACGAAGTGGTCACCAGAAGAAAGCTGGTAGGCAACAGTAAACATATTATGCTGCGCACGACGATGTTCCTTTCAAGTCACAGATAGACTATCTGGCATTGTAATCAATCCACTGTCAATGGCAAGACAGGTCTTGGGCTGCTTTCGGTACTAACCGACCATTGAAAACAACAATACGGGACAACCTTCGGCCGTCCAGGGCAATGGCTTCGGATCTCTCACACAAACCGCCCGCCCGGCCAGTCGCGGGGCGGGGTGGGGATTTGTTGGACGGTGGAGTGGACTACTTGCTATGCTCCCCGATGACTTCGATCATGTCCGGTACAAGGCTGTTCATATATTCCTCGAGATTCGTGTATCCGTCGCCGTCTGTATCCCCATTGTGATCAACGGGATCTCTGGGGTCAAGGCCGTGAATCTTCTCCCACGCGTTTGGAATACCGTCGCGATCTATGTCCCAGTCATCTGGCCGCCGTACCTCAGGATAGCTATCCCATCCACCCACCTCGTCCTGCGAATCGATCAGTTCTCCTCTGCCCGTAATGATATTCTCGATGATTCTTTCATCCACGCGGTCCCGCACGAGTGAGCAGCCGGCGTATCGGAGGCACATTTCATAGGCCCCTCGAGCGATTTGGGTGTATGGCTCGAAATCTCCCAGCTCGAACGGCTCATTCGAAGCCCACTGTCCCCGCGACGTCGACATGTAGCTTCCGCTGTTGGTATATATCACAGCACAATAATTATCTTCGGTGAAGCGTTTGGGCATGCCTTCGAAGTAATTTCCCATCATGAACCCTCTGGCTTTTGTCGTATCCCCGTCCTTCATCTGCATCGGTGGATCCTCCAGACCAGAGCAGGGTCCCGGCTTGTAGTAGTTGTTCACTACGTTGAGCCTCATGCCACCGAAATTTGTTGGACCCTGCCAGTTGAAGTTGACGCAGTTTCGATACTCGACAACGACATGGGCATAGCCTTTACTGCCGGTTCCGCCTCCAATCGTCGGATGCCTGTTCCGTGATGTGGAATAGACGTTGTGATGCAGTGTTGTGTTTCCCTGGCAGTCGCGCAGCGACGTACACATGGCATGGGCGCCCTTCTCATAATGAATCGAATTGTGGAGCGCTTCGGCGTACAGCAGCCACTGCAAGGTCATGTTGCTGTTGCCGCGGTAGTCGGAGTTGCCGTCGATCCCCCAGCTCAAAGAGAGGTGATCCAAAATGATTTGATCACAATAATCGAC
>JBDREF010000481.1:0-6168 GCA_043820045.1 Planctomycetota bacterium
GGCAGCAATCCCGGCGAGTTAGGCAACGCCGGTTCCGGACCGCTTACAAAGTACGCGATTGGCGAAACGGAAGATTATCGGTTCGTCCCGGATATGACAGGAGACGGCACGGACTGTCCGCTGTGTCAAGACGTGGACGGTAATGGGGTAATTGACATGCAGGACCTCGTAGCTCACGTGACCGAGTGGCTTGCGACTTGTCCGTAGCATGTTTCCTGTGAAATATCGAATTACCGGGCTGTGGGCTGCCGCTCACAGCCCTTCTTTTTTTGCACTCGCAGATGTTCCGGCTTATCTGATTTGTCTTGCGGCTTCTTTGGCGGAGTATGTGATTATGATATCCGCTCCCGCGCGTTTAATCGCCGTTAAGACCTCCAGCATCGTCGCGTTTTCATCCGACAAGCCCGCGGCGGCGGAACTTTTTACCATCATGTACTCGCCCGAGACGTTGTAGGCGGCTATGGGGCAGTCGAAACGCTGCCTGGCCCGGTATATGATATCGAGATAGGCGAGTGCAGGTTTTACCATCACGATGTCGGCGCCTTCTTCTATGTCCAGTGCAATCTCGGCCATCGCCTGGTCGCCGTTGGCCGGGTCCATCTGGTACGTCCTTCGGTCGCCGAAGGCTGGGGCCGATTCGGCTGCATCTCTGAACGGGCCGTAGAATGCCGAAGCATATTTCGCCGCGTATGACATTATGGCCACGTTCTCAAAGCCGTTCTCTTCCAGGGCCTCGCGAATGTACTTGACCCGGCCGTCCATCATATCCGAAGGGGCGACTATATCGGCGCCGGCCTGCGCGTGGGAGAGGGCCATCTTCGCCAACAGTTCGCAGGTCGGGTCATTCTCGATTTTGCCGTCCTTGACTACGCCGCAGTGCCCGTGACTGGTGAACTCGCAAAGGCAGACATCGGTGACCACCAGAAGCTCCGGCGAGGCTTTCTTGATTTCTCTTATGGCCCGCTGGACGACGCCGTCCTCGGCCCACGCCTCCGAGCCGATCTCGTCCTTCTTACCCGGCAGGCCGAAAAGCAGCACCGCCGGTATACCGAGCGAGGCGACTTCGGCGGCCTCGGCGGCAATCGTGTCCGGTGAAAAATGATAGCAGCCGGTCATCGAGCTTATGGGCTCTTTGATACCTTCGCCTTCGCGGACAAAGAGCGGATAGACCAGATCGTCCACGCTCACAACAGTCTCTCGCACCAGCCTTCGCATCGAAGGGCTGCTCCGCAATCTTCGCATTCTGCTCTTAGAAAAACCCATTGCCAGACTCCTCTTGTTCAATAGCATTAAGTAAACCGTCAATCGTATGCTCGGCCGCCGTCAAATCGACCGTGACGCCCGACTCGGCCAATCGCGCGGATGTCACCGGCCCGATTGACGCAACCCTGATCTTGCCGGAGTTTACCGCCTCGACGGGAATCTGTCCAAAGAATCCATCGACCGAAGAAGGACTTGCAAAAGTCAGCCAGTCGATCCTGCCGCCGCTGATTTCCTCGGCGAGCCATTTGCTTTCGCTTCTTTCCTCTGCGGCCGTATATATGGCGACATCGTCAACTTCCGCCTCGGCTTCGCTCAACAGTTCGGCAAGCTCCTTCGAGGCAATCTGCGAGCGAAGGAGCAAGACTTTCCTGCCGTGCAGATTCGTACAGTTTGTCAATTGCCTGCCAAGCTCCCGGCCGGTAAAGACATCGGGCACGAAGTCCGCTCTTATTCCGAATTCGGCCAATTTCTCCGCCGTTTTGCTGCCTATCGCGGCGACTTTTGCAGAGCCGAAAACGCGGGCGTCTTTGCCCAGGGCTTTCAGGGCGTCGAAGAAAACAGCCACGCCGTTGCCGCTGGTGAAGATAATCCAATCGTACTGGGTGAACTTGGCGAGTGTGCGCAGGAATTCGTTCGAGCCGGTCAGAGGCTTGATTTTTATGGTCGCGAACTTTACAGGGTTGCCGCCACGGCTGATAATCCTGCCGGTAAAATCGGCATTGCCCGCGACATCGCGCGTGACAACAATGTTTTTGCCGAACAGCGGCTGTTTCATAAACCAGTTGAAAGCCGGGTCGCTGTCCGCTACGTCACCAATGACAACAAGCGCCGGCGGCTCGATTCGGTGCCGCTCGCACTCTTCACGAATCCGGCTAAGCGGGGCCCGTACGATTCTCTGGGTCGGAAAAGTGGCGTCGGCGATTACCGCCGCAGGCGTGTCCTCTCGCTTGCCGTTTTCTATCAGCCGTTGAGCGATGGTTTCAAGATTGCCGATTCCCATGTAAAAGACTATCGTGCCGTCTAACCTGGCTAACACGTCCCAGTCGATGCCGGTTTGGTCCTTGCCCGTCGCCTCGTGGCCCGTGACAAAGGCCAGTTGCGAGCTGTACTCCCTGTCGGTCAGCATGATTCCGGCGTAGGCCGCCATGGCGACTCCCGCCGTCACGCCGGGCACGATTTCGAAACCGATGCCCGCCTCTGTGAGGACCTCCAGTTCCTCTGTGCATCTGCCGAAAACACAGGGGTCGCCGCCCTTGAGCCGTACGACGGTCCTTCCTTCGGAAGCCTTCTCCGCCAACACCTTGTTGATCTCGTCCTGCGTGAATGAGCCTTTGGCGATTCGCTTGGGCACGGGGATAATCTCGGCGTCAGGCCGTACGAATGTAAGCAGCGCCGGGTTTGCGAGCTTATCGTAAATCACGCAATCCGCCGCCTTGAGAACCTCGGCCCCGCGAACGGTAATCAAATCCGCCCGCCCAGGCCCAGCGCCAACAAGATATACAAAACCTTTTTTCATCGTCTATCGTCGTTCGTAAGTCGTATTTCGTCCAACTGGCTGCTCCATCATGTCATCCCTGCGAAAGGGCCCGTTGAAAAACGTGAGATTGCTTCGTCGCTATGCTCCTCGCAATGACACCGAGTGCGTTTTCAGGTCATTGCGAGCGATTCGTAGAATCGCGCGGCAATCTCAAGGTCCCATTCGGGGACTTTGGCAACAGGCCCGAAAGCAGGGATCCATTACCGCTGGACCAACTGGATTCCCGCTTCCGCGGGAATGACAATTACTTGTTCATCTCCACAATACCAAAAACACGCGCAAGATGCCACTGTTTTTGCCCTTGCCTCACCGGAGCGATAGAAACTGAGCCACAGAAAGCACCGAGGACTCAGAGAAGGAAATATTCCATGGCCAGTCATTGCCATCGCGTGGGACGCGGCAGGTTTGTTTTCCTTTGTCACTTCGACCGGAGTAATGCAGCATCACGAAGTGGAGAAGTCTGGCTTCAAATGGGTAATAATACAGTCCACAGCCGAATGTCCCCGTGCAGCCTCGAAGATTGCGCACTCCAGAACGGTCGTACCGAGCGGTAAAGTGCGGCTATTTTTCGAGGGATTCGAGGATTTGTTTGCCGCCGGCATCCAAGAGTTCGTTGGCTATTTTTTCGGCGAGGGTTTCGGCATCTGCCGCCGGGCCGGTTACTTCCCGGCCGATGTAGTTCTTGCCTTCCACGTCCGATATGAACGCACGGATTTGTATGTCTTCGCCGGTGATTATTGCGTGGGCCCCGACGGGGGCGTGACAGCCGCATTGCATTGTCGTGAGGATCTTGCGCTCGGCGGAGGTGACGGTCCTGGCGTTTGCATCGTCTATTGATGAGATGAGCTTATCTGTATCGGCGTCGTCCGTTCGCATCTGGATTCCCAGCGCGCCCTGCGCGGGGGCCGGGACAAAGACCGCCGGATCGAAAACGAACGATATCTTGTCGGCCAGGCCGAGTCTTTCCAAACCGGCCCTGGCCAGCAGGACGGCATCGACCTTGCCGGTATCGAGCAGGTTTATTCGCGTCTGGACGTTGCCGCGAACGGGGACAGGCTCCAGGTCGGCCCGGAGGTGCCTGAGCTGTGCGGCGCGTCTGAGGCTCGAAGTGCCCACTTTCGCCGATTTCTTAAGCTGATCGATTGAACCGACCGGCTCTTTGGCCACAAGGCAATCCTCGACAAAGTTCCTGTCGAACACCGCACCGATGGTAAGCCCATCCCTCTGGGCGGTCGGCAAATCCTTGAAGCTGTGTACGGCGAAATCCGCCTCGCGTGCCAGCAGGGCGTCCTCGACCTGCGAGGTGAAAAAGCCGGTGTCCTTGAGGTTCCACAAAGCGGTCCGCCTGTCCCGGTCGCCGCTGGTCGTTATTTGCCTGACATTGATTTGAACGCCGGGATGGATCCCCTTGAGCGTGGAGATTACGAATTCGGTCTGGGCGATGGCCAGCGCCCCGCCGCGAGTTGCAACTGTAAAGACCTTCATGCAAACCTTTCCGACAAGACCTCCAAATGAATCTGAAGGCCAATTATTCATGAATTTCCTGTTCCGATTGCAGGGCATTCTACTCGCTGCAACTTCGAATATCAACTCCAAACTGCGTACAAATCGAACTGAGGGGCGAGAGAGGCGTATAGAATAATTCTTGCAAATAATGCGATTTCGGACATAATCAGTCCGGCAGAATTTGCCGATTGTTATGTTAAGGGTATTTGATGACTGAACTTAGACGTACTATAATGTGGGCCGCCCTGGCATTGATTATCGCACTGACCGTCCTGTCGGTCTATGGTGCGTTTATCGGCGCCGAGCGGGCGCAGGAGTTTTTCAACCGCGTTCCTATGGCGGTTTACTGGGCCGGTTTTGCCTTTGCACTGATAGCCGGTCTTGCGACGTTCCGCCGGCTGGTTCACATGCCGGGCATGTTGCTGGTTCACACAGGCTGCATCCTTATCCTCGCAGGCGGCGGCTGGGGCTCGCGGATCGGATACGAGATGCGGAAAAGCCTGTTCGGAGTTGACATAATCCGCACGGGCCAGATGGTAATCCACGAGGGCGAGACCACAAACCAGGTATCACACGAGAACAACCGCCAGGTCAGGGAGCTGCCCTTCTCCGTGAAACTCAAAGACTTCCGGCTGGAATACTACCCCATCAATCTGCAAATCCAGACCCGCGACGGGCGTAGCTGGCAGGTCCCGGTCGAAATCGGCAGGGAAGTCCCCCTGGGTGGCGATCTTGGCACTATAACGGTGGTCAGGACATTCGAGAACTTCAAAATTGGCATTGAAGGCGGCAAGAACGCGCCCGTGGACGACCCACGGCCCGGGTCCAATCCGGCCCTCGAAGTCCTGGTCGCACAGCCCGACGGGCAGGTGGCCACCAAGTACATCTTCGAACTTTTTCCCGGACACACCAGCGCCGAAGACAAGTTTCTGATGAGCTATCGCAGAGTGGTCAGCGACTATATAAGCGAACTGCAGATTATTCAGGACGACAAAGTTGCCGGCGAAAAGGACATCGAAGTGAACCACCCGCTGCACTACGGCGGATATCATTTCTACCAGAGTTCGTATGACGCCAAGGCCGGCCGGTACACGGTGCTCCAGGTCGTTTCAGACACGGGCCTCTACATAGTTTACGCCGGCTACTGGATGCTTTGCCTCGGTGTTATCTGGCATCTGTGGCTCAGACACATATTCAACAGAATCGGGGTTAAGAAGCAGGCAAATGGAAATTAAATATACAATCCAGGGCTTACTCGTTTACATCGCCATTGCGGCGTATTTTCTGGCGTTCTTGCTGACCGTACTGCGCCGGCCCAGAATCGGGCAGGCTTTGTACGTATTCGGTTTTGCAGCCGCAGTCTGTGCCTTCGGTTATCGCTGGTATCACGTCCGTCACGTGCCTTTGCAGAACCTTTTCGAGGTCTTCCTGTGCCTGGGCATGATCTACCCTGTCTCATTGTTTAGCCGGCGCGTCTTGCGCATAGGCGGCAGCGCAGGTGACATGCTCATAGGAGCCGTAGTGCTTTTCCCGGCCGGCTTCGTTTTTCACGCCGAGCCGCAGCAGCTTCCGCCGGCCCTGCAGAGCTGGCTTTTTACGCCTCACGTAGCAGTTTATATGCTTTCATACGTCTTCATGGCCAAAGCCTCGGTTCAGGCCGTCTGCCAGCTTGTCGGCAGGACGCCGAAACCGAAAGAAAATCTCCTGGACCCGGAGCAGGCAACGTATCGCCTGGTCTGCATCGGGTTTCCCTTGTTGACGCTCGGCCTGATACTCGGCAGCTATTGGGGCAAGAAGGCCTGGGGCGACTACTGGGGCTGGGACCCGAAGGAACTCTGGTCGCTGGCGTCATGGCTGCTCTT
>JBDREF010000482.1:0-7310 GCA_043820045.1 Planctomycetota bacterium
CTGTTCAACGGCACAGACCTCGCCGGCTGGAAAGGACTCTTAAAGGGCCCTTACGACAACCCGTCCAAGCGGGCGACATTGGCGCCGGACCAACTGAAGGACCTGCAAAAGCAGGCGGACGAAGACATGCGGGCGCACTGGAAAGTGGCCGATGGCGCTCTTGTCTTCGACGGCGGGGGACGCAGTCTGTGCACGGCCAAAGACTACGGCGACTTCGAGATGTTAGTGGACTGGAAAATCAAGGAGAACGGCGACAGCGGGATCTATCTTCGCGGCTCGCCACAGGTGCAGATATGGGACACCGACAGGCCCAATGCCGACGTCGGCTCCGGAGGTTTGTACAACAACCAAAAAGGTGAGAGCAAACCCAAGAAAAAAGCCGACAAACCTGTCGGGCAGTGGAACACGTTTCGCATCTTCATGATCGGTGAGCTGGTGACGGTCATGCTCAACGACGAGATCGTGGTTGATAATGTGGTGATGGAGAATTACTGGGACAGGAGCATACCGATTTATCCGACCGGCCAGATCGAGCTTCAAAATCACGGCAACAACCTGTACTTCAGGAACATTTTCATTCGAGAGATACCTCGCGAAAAGGGAACCAACCGGCTGACGAAAGAGGAGCGGCAGGACGGTTTCAAGCGGATGTTTAACGGCAAGGACCTGAAAGGCTGGGAGGGCAACACGAAGGGCTACTCCATCGAAAACGGGATTATGACTTGCGACCCGTCGCTCGGCGGCAAGGGCGACCTGTACATGGTGGACGAGTACGGCGATTTCGTTATGCGCTTCGAGTTCAGGCTGACGCCCGGCGCCAATAACGGGCTGGCGATTCGCGTGCCGTTCAACGGCCACGCGGCGTACGACGGCATGGAGCTGCAAATTCTCGACCATGACTCGCCGCGATACAGGGGCTGGCTGGAGAGCTACCAGCACCACGGCTCGATTTACGGCGTGGTCCCCGCAAAGACCGGATATCTCAAGCCCGTCGGCGAGTGGAACTATCAGGAAGTGACCGCGAAAGGAAAGCAGATAACAATCAAGCTAAACGGCGCAACTATCGTGGATGCGGACATCGAGAAGGCCAGCAAGCCGAAGACGCTTGACGGCAAGGAACATCCGGGCCTGCTGCGGGCCAAGGGACGTATCGGCTTCGCCGGCCACGGCGACCGCGTCGAGTTCCGCAGCCTGCGAATCAAATCGCTCGATTAGCAACCGCGTGTGCAACGAGTTGCACACCCTACAAAAACTACGAGAAAGCATCACGATGGTCTAATCCGTAGGGTGTGCAAAATTCCGTTTTTTGCACACGCGGAAAAGAACAAAGAGCAGCCTTGTATCGAATCCCGGCGCGCCGGGATTGCACACGCGGACTTCATAGACGAATGACGAAAGGACAACTTCATGAAAAATAGAATCACCAGGAACACAACAACTCTCACCAGAAGAGAATTTTTAGCGCGTTCGGCGGCGACTGCCGGTGTTGTGCTGGCATTGCCGACGATAATTCCTTCGTCGGTTCTCGGCGCCGATGCTCCGAGCAACCGCATCACAATGGGCTTCATCGGCACGGGCGGCCAGGGCACAAGCGACATGAAGGGCTTCAAGGGCAAAACCGACTGTGAGATTCTGGCCGTATGCGACGTCGATGCCGACCACGCTAAGAAGGCCGCTGCAACCGCGGGCCTCGATGAGAAGTCATGCTACGTGGATTTTCGCGAGGTGCTGGCCCGCAACGACATCGACGCCGTGCTGGTCGCCACGCCCGACCATTGGCACGTGCCGACGTCAATAGCGGCCGTGCGCGCGGGCAAGGATGTTTATTGCGAAAAGCCGCTGACGTTGACGATAGCCGAAGGCCGCACGCTTGCCGACGAGGTAAAACGCTACGGCCGCGTTTTTCAGACGGGCTCGCAGCAGCGCTCCAGCTCCGAATTCCACAAAGCCTGCGAAATGGTCGTCAACGGACGCATCGGCCACCTGCACACGATGAGAGTCGGAATCTCCAACAACAACAGAAAATGCGAGCCGACCTGGACACCCGAGCCGGTGCCAGCCGGGTTCGACTACGACATGTGGCTGGGCCCGGCCCAGTGGGCGCCCTACCACACGCAGAGATGTCACTACCAGTTCCGTTTCATACTGGAGTACTCCGGCGGGCAAATGACCAACTGGGGCGCGCATCATCTGGATATCGCGCAGTGGGGCAACCAGGCCGACACGACCGGACCGGTGGAAATCAGCGGCAAAGGCGAGTTCCCGAAGACCGGCCTCTTCACGACGGCGCTGAAAGCCGAGATCGAGTACACCTACGCGAACGGCGTAAAGATGTTCCTAAAATCGGGAAGCGGCGGCACGAGATTCGAGGGCACCGAAGGATGGATCTACGTCAACCGCGGCAAGCTGGAGGCCGAGCCGAAGTCGCTGCTGACCTCGGTGATAGGGGCGGATGAGAAGCGTCTTTACGAGAGTAGCGACCACAAGCGCAACTTCCTCGATTGCATAAAGAGCCGTAAAGACCCGATCTGCAACGTCGAGACCGGCCATCGCTCGAGCACGGTATGCCACTTGGGCAATATTGCAATGCTACTGGATAGGCCGCTAAAGTGGGACCCGCAGGCCGAGCGATTCATCGGCGACGACGAAGCCAACCGAATGACCCGGCGCCCCGCACGAGCACCCTGGCGGACATAAGAAAATCCTAAGCACGAAATCCTAAATTCGAAACAATATCGAATGTTCAAAAACACAAATGCTCAAAACAGACGGTAGACGGTAGGATAGGCTTTAGCCCATGCTGTTAATCTGTCATCCCTGCGAAAGCAGGGAACCAGGAACGTAGCGGCAGACTGGATTCCCGCTTTCGCGGGAATGGCAAGCGGTAGCGGTAGGGTGCGAAATATCGCACCCTACGTAAAATGGTTTGTTGCAAGTTGGACTCGGTGACATGGACTGCGGGTGACTTTATGAAAATGCTGAATGAAATACGCGAGAGCTTTGCGAAAATTGTTACGTTAATTGCGGTAGTGGTGGTTATTGCGGCGGCTGTGTCCGCTCGCGAGCGGCGGGAGGTACCGCCGCTTGTGGGGTTTGCGGTCGGTCCGGAAATGGACGAGATTGTGCCGAAGCGTTTCATCGTCGATCCTCCGACGATTGAAAACCTGGGCTTTCGATGGTATGTCGAAGGGGACAGCAATCGCAATGCATCTGTGGCCGTAGCGTTTCGTAAGAAAGGCGAATCCGAGTGGACCGACGCCCTGCCGATGCTGCGGGTACACCACGAGGTGTCCGACCAGAGGTACGGGCCTTACCGCACGGGAAACCTCTTCGCCGGCAGCGTGCTCTTTCTGGAACCGGCGACGGCTTACGAAATCCGTTTCACTATGTCCGATCCCGACGGCGGCGCTCCGGCTGAGCCGAAGATCGTCGAGGCCGCGACGCGGGCCGAACCAAGAGCGTTCGAAGGCGGGCGAATTATCGACGCCACCGCCGAAAAGGGACTGATGGCGGCCTTCGAGCAGGCCCGGCCCGGCGATGTGATTCAGCTTCGTCCCGGTATCTACAAAGGCCCCTTCGAGCTGAGCAAGTCCGGCACGGCCGCCAAACCCATCGTCTTTCGCGGCCCGCCCGACGGACAGGCGGTCCTCGAAGCTGACGGCGTCGGCGGCAGGTCGCCAATAGTGACGCTTAACGGGGCGAACCACCTGCACTTCGAGAACCTTTCGTTCCGCAATGCCCATACGGCGGTCTATGCCGCAAAACCAGGCGGCTCCGATGGGCTTGTCATCCGCCGGTGCAAGATTCACGATGTAGTCTATGGCATCAACACCGGCTGCGAGAATTCGAAAAACTGGTACATCGCGGACAACGACATCGTCGGCATCAACCCGACATGGTACCCGCGGCCGCCAGATACGTACATGAGTCCCGGGCACACCGGCGTCAACGTGTACGGCCAGGGCCACATTATCTGCTACAACCGCATCACGAGATTCAGCGACTCGGCCGCGATCTATAACTTCGGCCCGCCGGGCGATGACGTGAGCAAGCACTGCGTGAACATTGATTTCTACAACAACGACCTGTCCTGGGCGCAGGACGACACGTTCGAAGCGGATTACGGCTGCCACAACATTCGGTTCTATCGCAACCGCTGCTACAACGCGCACACGGGCATGTCCACGCAGCCGTTCTACGGCGGGCCGGTATATCTTATCCGCAACGAGCTTTACGGCATCACCAGCCTCAGCTACAAGCTGAACAACTACCCCGCCGGTATCGAAGCCTACAACAACACATCATGTTGCGCAGGGCAAGGTTTCCGTCCGCCGCCCATCTGGCAGAACGGCCATTTCCGAAACAACCTTTTCATGGGCGCCTCGCAATACGCGCTTGTCTCCGGCTCGCCCACGCCTTACAGCACGATGGATTACGACGCCTACCGCCGTAACGAAGCGGAACGGCTGATCAGTTGGACAGGCAGCGAGGGAAAGACGTCACGCTATCAGTCACTTGAGGCGTTCTCCAAGGCCACGGGCCTTGAGCGGCACGGCATGTTGGCGGACTACGACATTTTCGTGAGCGCCGCACCGCCGGAGCAGGGCAAGAGCTACGAACCCGCCCACTACGACCTGCGACTGCGCGAGGCCGTCAAAGTCGTCGATGCGGGAATCACCCTTGCGCAGATAACGAACGGTTTCACGGGCAAGTCGCCGGACTTAGGCTGCTACGAACTCGGCCAAGAACCGCCGCACTACGGCCCGCGACCGCTGCGATAAGCCCTCGACATTGTAAACACCAACTTTGGCTGTTGATTTATCACGAGGTTGAAGGTATCATAGATAATTAGTTGTGGGATTCGCTTTGCGGCTGCACCTATTGAAGAAGTAGTTGTGTGTGAATTGAATGTACGCAAACAAACATGATTCTGTATGATACAAATGGTCCAACAGCTACCGGTAAATCCTGATACGCTCAAGTGGGCTAGAGAGACAGCGAATATCTCTCTGGAAGAAGCCGCATTCCGAATAAAGAAGACCCCCGAAATTGTTGAAGATTGGGAGAGAAAGGGCGGGAAATCACCTACTTATGTACAGTTGGAAACATTAGCTTACGAGATATATAAACGTCCAATAGCAATCTTTTTCTTTCCTGATCCACCGAGAGAAATCGACCCCAAGGGTTCTTTCCGTACTCTTCCGGCGAGTGAGCTTGAGGATTTGCCTTCTACATTCCTTAAGCTTTTCCGCGATGCCCAGGCAATGCAAATCAATCTCGATGAGTTAAATGACGGCATAAACCCAAATCCAGATAAGATACTCAGAGATTTGTCTTTTTCACCCGGGGATAATGTTGACGACATGGCAGCCGCCGTCAGGGAATACCTGGGCATCCCTCTCGCGACGCAGCTACTGTGGAAGGATGTCAGCACGGCACTTAAGGAGTGGCGCAGAGCAATCGAAAGCAAGGGAATCTACGTTTTCAAGGACGCGTTTCACTTCGACGAGATTTCAGGCTTTTGCATCTACGACCATGAATTTCCGGTGATTTATCTGAACAATAGTATGCCGATGACAAGACAAGTTTTCACTCTCTTTCATGAGATTGTCCATCTTCTACTTAAAACCGGAGGAATCGACAAGCGCAATGACGCATTTCTACGGAAACTCAAAGGAGATAACAGAAGGGCGGAAGTACTCTGCAATACATTTGCCGGGGCATTCCTTGTCCCGGATTCAGATTTTGAAACGATGTTGAAAGCAACTAAGCTTGATGAAGAAGAGATACAGCAATTAGCAAATCGATATAACGTGAGCCGAGAAGTTATCCTGAGAAAATGCATGGATCGAAAGCTCATTAGCAAAGCCTACTACGAACAGAAAAGCAAGCAATGGGCAGAGGAAGCACAGAAAAGACGAAAGCAAGACAAAGGGGGTGACTACTACCGAAACGTTGTAGCTTATCGAGGTGAAACTTATTTGGACTTGGTATTCAAGAAGTATTATCAAGGCCGTTTTGATGCCGCTCAATTAGCCGAATACTTGGGGGTTAAAGTAACATATGTTCCCGGAGTGGAGTCAGAGTTCCTGAGCAGAACTTGATCAGTTTAATGTATGTTTTTGACACAAACAGTCTGAGCGTCATACTTAAACATTACTATCCGGAACGCTTTCTCTCTCTTTGGACAAAACTCAACGAAATGCTCACAAATGGTGACATCAAACTCGTTCGTGAGTCTTATAACGAAATTATGAAACTCAATGCCAAAGACCGGCCGGCTCAGTGGGCAAAAGAAAACAGGAAGCTTTTTTCAGTTCCCTCCCTCGAAGAACTGCAATTTGTTAATGAGATATTCGCAGTATCACATTTCCAGCAACTCATAGAGAAAAAGAAGATCTTAGGTGGAAGACCAGTCGCCGATCCGTTCGTAATCGCAAAAGCCAAATGCGAAGACGCAATTGTTGTTACTGAGGAGACACACAAAGAAAACGCGGCCAAGATTCCAAATGTCTGTGAGCATTTTGGCGTAGAATGCATCAACCTCGAAGACTTCATGCAAAGAGAGAATTGGCAGTTCTAAGGCAAGTGTCTAAGCGGTAGGGTGCGATGAATCGCACCAAGTGTTTGAGAATGGAAGTTGCTTCATGAAGACAGGCAATAGACATTCAAATGAGAACGGGTTCACGCTCATTGAACTGCTGGTGGTCATTGCCATCATCGCCCTGTTGATGGGCATACTGCTGCCGGCATTGCAGCGTGTGAGAAAGCAGGCAAGAGCCGCCGCATGTCTGTCAAACCTCAAGCAATGGGGCACCGCAGCGGCGATGTATAACACCGAGCACGACGGGAAGATGTGGTTCATTGCACCCGGAGCCGGAGAATGGATGGAGCTGCTGCGCGCTTACTATGCGGACATCGACAAGATTCGCGCCTGTCCTGCGGCGATGAAACCCTGTCAGGACACCGATGCCGTGGAAGCTCGCGGCAGTGTCGATACGATGTGGGGCCGTAAAGGCGAACAAGTCGAGTGGGGAGGAAGGCAGAGAGGATATTGGGGCAGCTACGGACACAGCAGATGGGTCCAGACCCCTCAACCATCGCACCCAAGCGGATTCTGGGATAACTTCAACGTCAAGGGCACCCAGGATATTCCGGTCTTCGCCGACAGCGCTTTTACACATGCCCTGCCGCACCACACCGAACCCATTCCGCCGAGCCCCCTGATGTTCTTCGGGGACATTCCACGAGATGCATCCGGCTGTCAGATATGGCGGTTCTGCATCGACCGGCACAATGGAGGGATAAAC
>JBDREF010000483.1:0-10736 GCA_043820045.1 Planctomycetota bacterium
TAAGAAGCACACATTCTTCTCGGCTCTGGCCGTGGGAATTTGTGCTATTGGCGTCGGTTTCATAGTCAGTTGCACGGTTACCATCATCTATGGTATGCACTCGGCGACCAATGAGCCTGAAAGGCTTGTTTCGTTGATAGAGAATGCGGTCCGGTGGGTGCCGGCCGTCCGGGGATCATGGCCGCCGGCACTTTCTGATGTCCTCGATGACCGCCGTGAGCCGGACTACCGCGATCAGCTTGATATTACGGCCAGAACGGAGTTGGCGGCGGACTCCAATGGGAGGGTGCGGACCGTGGTCACGGTTGTCAACAGCGGGGCAGAGATCGTTTCTCTGCTATCTCTGCGAGTTGTGGTCCTTGATTCCGCCGGAAAAATCATCGCCGAGTCGAGTGAATTTGCGGCGACTCCTCTTGCCGCCGAGGGCCATTGGCGCGGGCCGCTAATGCCGGGCTCAACCCGGCACTTCAACTGCTCCGACCCGAGCGCAGTGCAGATGCCGTCTTCAAGCGTTTTAAGAACGGCAGTGGAAATCACTGACATCCGCGTCTGGGGCGGCGCAAGGCAAACGTGGCCAGGCGACAGCAAAGTCTGCCCTGTGGCGAAGTAACACGGCTCTGACCCGACGACACTGGCAGGGGACCAAGCAAGTCGTGCATGTGTGCAGTCTCTACTATTCTGTGCTGAAATCGGCCGGTGTGTACGGCCTTCTAAGAAAAGGGGGCTGCCTTAAAAGCAGCCCCGTAGTAATCCGGATGCCATTCTAATGGTGTGGCACCGTCAAAGAACGTACTATGATATCGATCATCGGGAAACAGAGGAACCTGAGCGAATGGATTGCTCTGTCTTTTCTTCTCTGGCAGCGAGGTGTCCAAACCCCTTACCTTCACCATAGCAAGCTCTTCGTTCAAAGAACCAATGTCCTCAGGCGGCGAAGCCCATTTTTGGGCCGTTGAAAAGAGGGTGTACGGCAAGCGATTTCTACGTTCTTTTTGATGCTCGGGCGGATTTGGAGGCCGAATGTGTAATGTTCTTAAAGAGGAGGCGCAGGGCATGGAGATTCTCAATCGCTATTACCGTAACTGCCGCTCTGATATCAGCTATGAGTTTCTTGAACATTTCCGCCCCTTTCAGAACTGCCTTGCACCTTTCTAACTTGAATTTGCACGAGTAAAGACGCATCCTGTGGGTCGGTTTATTGCAGGTATTGAGAAAAATCTGAGCATTGGCAGTGTTTTAGGTGCGAGACCCCGGGAGAAGCGACCATTCCACGAGAGGATTTCAAGATGTCCTTCAGAGAATTGCCATTGTCACAGCGATATGGTAGGATAACACAATGAATTTTTAGCAGCGCAGTGCAATCTGAAACTTGGCGGCAGGCCTGGAAAGGACGCGAAGCATGAAGTGCAGTCGGGACATCGGCAGGTATGGATCAGCAATCTGGACAATGGCGGCGATTCTCTTCCTGATGGCAAGCCCGGGGCTTTCAATAGCCGGCAGCGGGCAGGATGGGCAAAACACCCTGTTATGGGATACAGGTTCGCCTTTTGCCGATACGGCTGATACCGGGAACAGGGCCGGCTGGAAAGGTGTGCCCACCAACCTTCTAATGTTGGAAGCCAATCCGGCGGCAGCGGTTTCGGACCCGGGTTACTCCGGCCGAGAATACTCTTTCGAAGGCGATGCGGTAGTAGAAAATGAGCACCTAACCGCCGTGTTGCTCTCGGCCAAGGGCAGACTGGTTATCCACTCGAAGGCAGATTCGAGTGCAAAGAGCGTGGAATTTGTTCCGCTTCAACTCAAAGCACAGCCGGCCCGCATCAGCCGATGCGGTATCCTGCAAAACACCGGCGACGAGATAACTTTGGAAGTCTTTTTTTCTGCCGGCGCTGCCGGAGAGAATCTGGCCGCCACGTTCTCGTTCGACGAAAGCGGGATTGTCGGAATCAAACCTTCCGATAGTATGAAAGGGTTGAGCCTGCTCAGTCCGATCGAGTACGGCGTAGTGCCTGATTTCATCGCGGATGATCTCGTTTTTGGCGCACGCGAGTATCCCTCTGTTAATACGCTTCACATCCCTTCAGGCAACATTTTCCTCGGATTACTCAAGGGCCGGAACGATATGCTGGTTGTCACCTGGCCGGATGGAAAGCAGCGGACGAGGCTTGTATTGCAGGACGGGCCGGAAGGTCGTCTCATCGAATCTGTTGACCTGGATAATGACGGCAGGGGCATTTATCTGGCCTTGTTGAACGCGCCGGGCATCTGGCACAGAGAAGAGTTGAAAGCCTCATATCTGGAAAAACAAGTTACTGTCGATTGGAAAAGACCTTTTGCGGCAAAGTGGATTACCCAGTTGTCCGAAGCCGACGTTAAAACTACTTTTACTTTCAGAGAATCCCAGGACAAAATCTGGCGGGGTGTGATAGGCAACTACCCGTATCCGGTCTGGTTTGAAGGAGGCAATACATTTTACCATCTCGGCAAGAAAATACCGCCAAAGGGAGATTCCGTTGTCTACTTCCTGGAGAGAAAGAATACCCCTGCGTCGGTTTCCACTCCCGTTGACATTATGAAAGAGACGCTGGGCCGCCAGGCTTGTGATGCGATACTCGATATTTCCGGCCGCAAGCTGCGTACCCATCACAGGAGAGGCGGCGAGGGCGTTCGCCGTGCTTGTACCTGTGGCTGCACGGAGGCAATACAGGTGGTCTTCGAGGCGGGCGGAGAAGTGGAAAGGAAAGAGTACGTCGATGGGGCTGTGGATGACATGGTTTACTTCGTTAGGCAGCACGTTGCGAGAATCGACGAGTATCAAGTCTTTGCCGGTGAGATGATGGACTTCCTGAGCCGGGCGCAGAAGACTGCCTCTGACCTGAAACCATTTATTGACAATATGGAGGCGATAGTCCGGCAGATACCCGAGGAGTACGACAGGCAGCGAGAGAATATGAAAACGCTGGAATACGCCGATGAGCTGACCCGACAGACAAAGGCTCTTACCCGTAAGAAGGATCCGAAGAATCTTCCGGCCTATCTGGAACTCAGCAAGAAATGGAGAGAGATGGGCGGTGCCCAGGACGATGTTGTCGCACATTATCATAGCCTGACGAGAAAACTATTTCAAGAGGCTGGTTATGGCTGCGTAAATCAGCCCGGAGCCGTTCAAATCGCAATGGAAATCAGAGATCGCTGCCGACGGTGCCTGAGAAATGCCGACGGCTACGAAATATGGCCGGACTATTGAACAGATAGCGTCAAATGGAAATTGCGAATAGGAAAACGAAAATCATGAAATATTATTCGATGACTGCATTTATGCTGCTTACGGCATTGGCTCTGCTTCAAGGCT
Organism: Planctomycetota bacterium; assembly: GCA_043820045.1. Taxonomy (GTDB): domain Bacteria; phylum Planctomycetota; class Phycisphaerae; order Sedimentisphaerales; family Anaerobacaceae; genus JBDREF01. Next base: position 3,353 of record JBDREF010000483.1, read on the forward strand.
GCGAACGCAAAGCCCCGGACAACGCCGCACAGACTCCTGAGAATGTCCCCGGCGAATCGAAGAGTAAGTCCGGCGTAGAGGTGGTTCTGCTCCCGGGCGGCCGTTTTACAATGGGGGATGAGAGGGAGATCGATGCGACGCCGCATGAGGTTATCGTAAGCTCGTTCTACATGGACAAGTTCCTGGTGACTCAGGATGAATATCAGAGAGTTATGGAGAATAATCCTTCCCGCTGGAAGGGTGGCGATAACCCCGTGGAGCAGGTACGGTGGTCCGATGCGGCCAGATACTGCAACGCCCGCTCCGAGCAGGAAGAGCTTCAACCCTGCTATGACTTGCAGACATGGAAATGCAATTCTGAGGCTAACGGGTACAGGTTGCCGACGGAAGCCGAATGGGAATACGCCTGTCGTGCGGGAACCAAGACTGCGTATTTCTTCGGGGATGATCCTTCGAAGCTGGCTGATTACGCATGGTTTGAGAAGAACTCTGGTTCCAAACCCCGACCGGTAGGGCAGAAGCCGCCCAATCCGTGGGGGCTGTGCGACATGCACGGCAACGTCTGGGAATGGTGCAACGATTTCTACAAGGTGGACTATTACCAGGAAAGCCCTGGGGAGAACCCCAGAGGCCCTGAGACGGGCGAAACGAAGGTTGTACGCGGCGGTGCATGGAAATTCAGCGCCGAGAGCTGCCGCTGCGGCTATCGGTACAATGAGAATCCCGGCTATGCGGATGTCTGCTTCGGATACGACATCTATGGCTTCCGCTGTGTCAGAAACGCCGCTGACATTGCCGAGTGAGGGTGGCAGGCGACGCTGCAAGGGTTATCGCTGGGCTGTCCGGATTTTGCTTGACGGTAACCCGGTCGATTTGGTACAAAATAGATTGCTGGCGTTGTTTCTTTGCCGGCACGTGGAGCTTTAAGTGCTTTGAAGCTTTTTTGAAGGAGGTGTGTCAATTCGCAGAGAAGAGTCTCTTGTGGAGAGAAACATACATGCCACAGAGACAAAGCATTGTGAACGGTTTTTCCCATTTATAGATCTCTTTGAAGGAGGACTATCATGTGCAGTAAATCGTTTAGTCTGTTTTCCCTTAGTCTCATATTGAGTCTGGTTGGAGCAAGCCTCGGCGGTAATCTCGATCCGAGCCTTATCGGCTGGTGGACATTTGACGACGATTCAGGGATGGTCGCCAAGGATATTACCGGCAAGAGCGTCGATGCGGTCTTTATTGGTGCTGTATCTCGGGGCCAGGACGCTGGACATAGAGGAGTCCTCTTGTTCGATGGGACTGAGGCCGTACCGGAATACGTCTTCATTGATGGCGGCTTCAATGTGCCAGTTTACACAATTACCGTATGGTTCCGAGTGGATGGGCCAACGGCTGATCACCAGGATGTGCTGTCGGCCTACGCCACCGGCGTCCGGCACGGTATCCTACTGGAATCCAGGTCAGATGGTGTCCTGCGATATTTGCATCGATATCCATTGGGGACCGGAGGCGGCAGCAATATATATACAACCGCGCGATATGACGACGGCGCCTGGTATCATGCGGCTATGGTCAAGTCGCTAACAGACATAGCGCTGTACATCAACGGTGAAGAAGTAGGCAGGACAGCCGACACGAGCAAGTTCAATCCTGGAGACACTTTCGGAATCGCCCTGGGAATTCTTGACGATGAGAGGGCCCCTGATAGAGTCCTCTACGGCGCAATAGATGATGTCCGTGTTTACGCCCAACCCATATCTCAGGAAGCGATTCAAGCTGCCATGGAACCTCAACCGTGGCCTTACGCCTGGGGTCCTGTTCCTGCCGATGGCGCTCTTCATCCAGATACATGGGTGAATCTTAGCTGGGTGCCGGGAACTTTCGCCGTCTCGCACGATGCATATTTCGGCGACAATTTTGACGATGTTAGCGCCGGAACCGGCGATACATTCCAGGGCAACCAGGCCTCAACGTTTCTCGTTGTCGGCTTCCCCGGATTCGCATTTCCAGAAGGTCTCGTTCCCGGTACGACATACTACTGGCGCATCGACGAGGTCAATGATCTGAACCCGGATAGTCCCTGGAAAGGCGACGTCTGGAGCTTCACCGTTCCATCGAAGAAAGCTTATTCACCGGACCCGCCCACCGGGGCCAAGTTCATTGATACTAATGTAACACTCGCATGGACGCCCGGCTTTGGTGCAAAGCTGCACACTTTGTATTTCGGAGAGAATTTCGACGACGTCGGCAATGCGGCTGGAGGACTGCCCCAGGGGACGGTTACCTATACGCCGGCGGGCCTCGAACCCGGCAAGACTTACTATTGGCGAGTCGATGAGTTCGACGCGATTACCACCTACAAAGGCGACGTCTGGAGCTTTACGACCGCCGGTACCGGCGGAGGCGTGCGGGCGGACTACTACAAGGGCACGGGATTCGGGGTACATGTTCTGACGCGGGTGGATCCTCAGATTGACTTCACGTGGGGTGTTGGCGAACCGGACCCGGCGGTTGGTTCCGATAATTTCTCCATAAGATGGACGGGGGAAATCGAGGCGGCGTTTACCGAGACTTATACGTTTTACACGAACAGTGACGACGGGGTACGCCTGTGGGTTGACGGTCAGCAGCTCGTTGACAACTGGACCGACCACACTAACGTGGAGAACAGCGGCACGATTGGCCTTGTCGCCGGGCAGGTTTACACCTTACGTATGGAATACTATGACAGGAGCGACGATGCCGTGGCACAGTTGCTTTGGTCCGGCCCGCGCACACCTAAGCAGATTGTCCCGCAAGCCGCACTGTCGCTGCCCGTGAGGGCCAACAGTCCGAGCCCTGCGGTCATGGCCGAAGGTATCAGACTGACTCCGATTTTGACGTGGGGTGCGGGGGACTACGCTGCGTCGCACGAGGTGTACTTTGGCACGGACGAAAACGCCGTGATTGGGGCCACCAAAGCTTCTCCCGAGTACAGGGGCACGAAGGCACTTGGCGATGAAAGCTATGACCCTGGCAAGCTCCAGTGGCATACGACCTATTATTGGCGCGTCGATGAAGTCAATGACCTCCGTGTGGATAGCCCGTGGGTAGGTAATATCTGGAGCTTTACGACAGGTGATTTCCTTGTTGTGGATGATTTCGAGTTGTACAATGACGTCGACCCGCCGGATGCCGCGAGCAACAGGATATTTGAGGCGTGGATTGACGGGTTTGGAACTACAACAAACGGAGCGCTCGTCGGCAACGACCTTCCGCCCTATGCCGCGCAGAACGTAGTCCACAGCGACCGCCAGTCGATGCCGTATTTGTACGACAACAACCTGAAGACTTCCGAGGCAACTATGACGTTGGTTAATCCGCGTGACTGGACCGAGGAGGGAGTAGTGGAATTGTCACTGTGGTTCAGTGGCAATCCGGCCAATGCCCCTGAGCGGATGTTCGTTGCTCTCAATGGCACGGCGGTTGTGTACCAGGATAATCCTGCTGCGACGCAGATGAGTGGATGGAACGAGTGGGTCATTCCGTTGCAGGCATTTGCAGACCAGGGAGTGGGTCTGACCAACGTTAATACGATTACGATTGGTTTTGGCACCAAGAATAGTCCTGCCGCCGGCGGAACAGGAACGATGTACTTCGACGACATTCGGCTGTATAGGCCGAGGACTGCGCCTTAGAGGCCGCGGAGCTGTAATTACAGCAACATCAGAATTTGCACGAATTCGGGGTCCGGACCGATTGAGTCGGTTTGGGCCCCGTTTCTTTTGGGGCTGGCGTAAGGTGAAAAACATTTGATTGCGCCTCTCTCACCCGCTACAATGACCGCATATCCGGCGGCGTTGGTCCGCTGGGAGCATAGCGAGCGCCTTGCCTGACCTTGAGGCATCTGGCGATTACAAATGGAAAGGAGCACACAAAATGGCAAATATCTGTGTTGGCTTAAACACCGAATTCTCTCGCAGCAGTGACAAACCCTTCGAGTGGGCCGTCGAGAAGGCCGCCGAGATGGGGTACAAACACATCGAACCCATGGTCCATTTCGGAAGGGAACTGATGAGTGAAGCGGGCTATTTCCATACTGTCTCAATGTTCGACGACCCGTACCGTATCAAGGAGGCCTGCGAGAAGGCGGGGCTGAAGATGTCCGGCCTGCAGGCCCACGGACCTCTGGGCAGGCCCGACGTGCACGGCGAATACATCAAGCTGGCGATTCGAGTCGCCGCCGAAATCGGCGCCCCGGTGGTCAACACCGACGAAGGCATCAAGGCCAAGTGGACGACGGAGGAAGAAGATTTCGTATTGATCAAGTACACGCTCCAGGAAGCGGCGTTCATCGCCGAACGGCGGGGAATAAAGATTGGCATCGAGCCCCACGCCCAGTACTCAAAGACGCCCGACGGCCTCGACCGAATCTACAACCTGGTCGATTCGCCCGCCATAGGCATAAATTTCGATACCGGCAACGCCTACTTAGCCGGCCAGGATGTGTACAAGTGGCTGGATCACGTTGCAAGCAGGCTCGTGCATCTGCACGCCAAGGATATATCCGTGGAGCACTCCAAAGCCGAGCGAGGCAAGGTTACCGGCACGCCCGTCGGTTGTGCCTGCGGCGATGGCGTACTCGACTGGGCGAAGATAATCGCAATCGTCCGGGAAAAGACGCCGCGGGATATTGTTTTCTCCGTCGAGTGCGGCACGCCGGACCAGGCCGCCCGCAGCTTGGAGCACCTTGGCAAGTTAGTCGGCTGATTCGGCGAATACTTGTGTTTGGACGAGAAAGGAACGCGACAATGAGGTACGTTCTCGGTGTCTGTCTGGTTTGTCTAACCCTTGGCACAGCGGGCGGCGCTGAAAAGGCTTCTCCGGCTGGGTCTGGTCTTTACGTCGGCTGGGCTGCGGCCGATATCACGCCGGAAAGGCCTGTTGCTCTGGTCGGCCAGTTGCGAAAGCGAATCTCTACGAGTGTTCTCGACCCGCTGACGGCTACGGCCCTGGCCATTGAAAAACGCACCAAAGACGGCAAGCCGGAGCAGGCCGTAATGGTCTCCTGCGATGTCCTGTACATCAAGAAGGCTGTTCAGGAAGAACTCAGGGAGATGGTCAAAGCAAGAATCCCCGACTTCGACGTCGAAAAACTGCTGCTCAACGCCACGCATACACATACCGCTCCCGGCTTTGTCGATGGCGCCTTCAAGGGCCTGTACGACGTCAGCGGCGACGAGGGCGTGATGAAGGCCTCGGAATACGGCGAGTTCTTCCTCGGTCGTCTGGCCGAGGCCGTCGTGCAGGCATGGGCCAATCGCAAGCCCGCCGCCATGAGCTGGGGCCTGGGCTACGCCGTAGTGGGGATGAACCGCCGGGCGCACTATTTCGACGGCTCGACCGCAATGTACGGCAAGACGAGCCGCGAGGATTTCTCGAATGTCGAGGGCTACGAAGACCACGGCGTCGAAATGCTTTTCTTCTGGGGCGATGAGAAGGAACTGACCGGCGTCGTGATCAACCTGGCCTGCACGTCTCAGGAGACGGAAGGACTGAGCGAAATCTCCGCCGACTTCTGGCATGATGTAAGGGTCGAGATTCGCAAGCGATTCTCCGATGGTGTTTTCGTCCTCGCCCAGTGTGCGGCTGCGGGGGACATATCGCCTCATCTTATCTACCGCAAGCAGGCGGAGGACATAATGAGGCAGAGAAGGGGGCTCGACCGCCGTCAGGAGATAGCCCGCCGGATCGTCGATGCCGTTGAGGATGTCCTACCCCTGGCAAAGAAGGAGATTGAGACCGATATAATCTTCAGGCACATCGTGGCGAAAGCCGACCTTCCGACCGCGCAATCCACCGTGCTGCCGTTCTACGAAACCGACAGCGTCACTCCGATAGAGTTCCACGTAATCCGGCTCGGAGACATCGCCATCGCCACCAATCCGTTCGAGCTTTATCTGGACTACGGCGTCCGCATCAAATCAAGAAGCCCGGCGACGATGACTATGCTCGTCCAGTTGTCCTGTCAGCATAGCGGCTACCTGCCGACGGAAAAGGCCGTACAAGGTGGCGGCTACAGCGCCGATAAATACACAGTAGGCCCCGAAGGCGGCCAGACACTCGTAAACGAAACCCTCAAACACATAAACGCCCTCTGGCAATAGCTCGACCTGAGCCGATGGATCTATCCCTAAAACAGTGATTGCGAGTCCTCACCTGGTCCTCAAGATGTACCTGAGAGAAAGTAGTCCATGTCTATAATTGCGAGGGCGCTTGCCCCTTCGGGGCGGAGCGATGGAAATACTGCGGATCCGCGGCTTTCCTGCCGAATGACGAAAAAAGGAAGGGCCTGCGCTGAATCAATCAGCACAGGCCCGGAAATAACACAAATTGTGATGTTACTCCAACTAAAGCTGCACGACCTCTATGGAGCGGTTGCCGGTCTGCGCAACTGGATGTCGTCGAAGTACATCGTTCCCGTGCCGCCCGCTGCAGGACTATTCTTAGTGCCAAGGCCAATGGCGATAGTATTGACATTAGTCAGAGCCACACCCAGGTCGGCAAACGCCTGCAGGTCGATGACCCATTGGTTCCATCCGCTCTTCTGTGTCACAGCGGGATCGTCATGATAGACAACGGCATTGCCGTTGAGAGCGACATACATACGCTCGGCAGCATTAGCCGAAGCACCTCGGAACCATAGCGACAGTTCGGTGACACCTTCCTCGGTCCAGTCACGCGGATAGACTAACGTTAGCGTTGCCTCGGAGGTTTTCAGATTGTTGTCGTATGCATACGGCATCGACTGAGCGCCGCCGTGAACGATAGTCTGCTCCGCATACGGAGGCAGGTCGTTGCCGACAAGAGCGCCGTTGTTCGTGGTTCCAAAGCCGTCTATCCACGCCTCGAATATCCTGTTGCTGTTGGGATCAGGTGGGTCGATGTTATTGTACGACTCGAAATCATCGATAAGAATGAAGTCCGCCACTGTAAAGCTCCATATTCTGCCCCTGGTGACGGTACCGTCGGTATTATTCTCGTCGATACGCCAGTAGTAAGGCCCGCCGCCCCACTCGACTCCTTCGGGCGGAGTATAGCTCGTACCGCTCTGACGGCCTCGATATATGCCGGTCGTATCGGAGGCGTCGGTGTTTTTCACGGCGTCTCTATCGGTACCGAAATAGACGTCATGCTGCGACGCCATATCTCCGCGCGACCAGGCAAGTGGCGTTGCGTTATCGATGTCCGGCGTCGAGCCGTCGGACGGCTTCGGGCCCCAGGCAAGCAGCGGATCGCCTCTCATAACCAGTGTGATCTCTTTGGGCGTCAAGGCCCTGTTGTAGATACGCATGTCGTCTATGTCACCGGCGATGGGGCTGCCGATGCCGCGGCTGCCGTCAAAGGTCGT
>JBDREF010000484.1:0-20641 GCA_043820045.1 Planctomycetota bacterium
ATCCATTGTGGCATCGAAATCCTCATCCTTGCTTGTCGGAAGGCCAAAAATAAGCATGAGCAGGTTCGAAATACCCGCCTGGTGCGAATCTCCGATAACACGCCTGATTGTTTCTACCGATGTTCCTTTTCGCGATATATCAAGCAATCGCTGCGAACCGCTTTCTATCCCCCAGCTAATCCACCGGCAACCAGCCTTGGAAAGTGTCTGCAGAACTTCAGGCGTATAATCATTTGTTGGACGCCCCATGATATGAAAACAGATATTCAACCCACGATTAAGAATCTCTTCGGCAAGCATTTTCATATCGGGGGCATCAACATACTGGTCGGCAAGGTAGAAATGCCGAACACCAACCTGCTGGTTCAGTCTTGACAAGTAATCAACAAATTGGGTTACGTTTCGACTCCTGTATCCGCTGTAGGAGAAATTGTGCGCGCAAAACCGGCACTTTCGCCACTTGCACCCGCGGGAAAAAACAACAGGAACTACCGGTTCTGGATTAAAGTAATGGGAAAGATTCAGACCACTGAAGTCCGGCAAAGGTAACTTATTCAAACTGATTGTGTCGGTTTTTCTGTTTCTCAAAATGCCGGCTGTCCCTCGATAGGTCAGCCCCGGAATCCCAGAGAAGTCCCGGTCGGAACAAAGCATTCCAAGTCCGGCTTCACCTTCGCCTTCGAACACGGCATCAACAAAAGGACAGGCATTGAGAATCTCTTGTCCATTCAATGCGGAGATCGTGGCGCCACCCATGACAATAATGGGCTTAATTCGACCTGGTACCGACAATGAAGAATGCAGAAATTTGGCAATCGCCAGCGAAAACAATATTTGCCTGGGATACATTACCGAAAAGCCGATAAATTCCGGATCATCTGCCAAAATGAGCCCGGAATAATAAATTAGCAACGTCTGCAACTCAGCGCTAAGAGAGTTCTGCTCCAGATAACGGCGGGCCATTCGGATATAGGTATCATGAATTTCTACAAGTTGTTCCCGGACAGGCTGGTGCTGTCTGTACAGTGTTTCATCAAAAAAACCCTTTTGCTTACCCTGTACAAAGTCACGAAAAGGTTGAAATTCCTTTTTCCGGTCAATGAGCCAATTCCAGGTGGCGATATTCAGATCAACCATATTCAGGTGACATTGTGCGTTGGTTGCTTTAATGAATGCCGACAAAGATGCTATTCCCAGCGGCACATACGTAGGGCTGGTGCAAGGTGCAAATACAAGTACCGATCTCATATAAACCTTTTACACATTTCTATACATGTTCTATTGATAAAAAAGAATTATTGTATAATTCCGGCAGACCTGTGGCAATCGGCTCGTATTATCATTTTAAGATCGGCTTTTCAGACTCCGGACAGACAGGGCAAAAAGCAAGCGTGGGTTTGGCATTAATCGCACAAAAAAAACGTCTTCCGCGGAGCAAAATAAGCATAACATGTTAATTGGCAAGATATTATGAAATAACTTCCCCTGCTCGCCCGACAAAAGACCGAACCAATTACGACCAGCCTTCGATTATCCTTGTCTGTTCGAATCCGGTGTGTATAATCTCCAGTCCGTAAACAACATATGAAAAGTTTTTTTGATGGAGATTTTGTGTAATGGCAGGTGCACCGAAAGCGAATGCAGTTGTCGGGCAATCCGGCGGACCTACGGGCGTGATCAATGCCTCTTTAGTCGGGGTTATCGAAGAGGCCAGGAAACATCCGGAAATTGAGAATCTTTACGGCGCGATCCACGCCGTGGCGGGAATGGTAAAGGATGATTTTATCGACTTGGGCAAGCTGTCGGCTGATACGCTTGAAGTCGTGGCGGCCTCGCCCTCCTCGGCTATCGGCACCAGCCGCGACAAGCCCGACAGGGAATACTGCTCGCGAATTCTCGAAGTCTTTAAGAAACGCAACATCAGATATTTTTTCTACATCGGCGGCAACGATTCGGCCAACACCGCTCATATCTTGAACACGATGGCCGACGAGGTAAACTTCGACATCAGGGCGTTTCACATCCCTAAGACGGTTGACAACGACCTGCTGGTTACCGACCATTGCCCGGGCTTCGGCACTGCCGCGAGGTTCGAGGCCTGCGCCCTGATGGGCGACGACCTGGACAATCGCGCTCTGCCCGGTGTAAAAATCGACGTCATCATGGGCAGGCACGCCGGCTTTCTGACCGCGGCATCGGTCTTGGGCAAGCAACGCGACGACGACGGCCCCCATCTGGTCTATGTCCCCGAAAGGCCGGTCTCGATGGACAAGTTCCTAAGCGACGTCGATGGCGTCTGCAAAAAGCTCGGGCGTTGCGTCGTCGCAGTAAGCGAGGGAATCTGCGACGCCGACGGGGTGACCTGGGCCAAGAAGCTGGCTGAGCAGGCCGAGGTCGATGATCACGGCAACATACAATTATCGGGAACCGGGGCACTGGCTGACTTCTTAGCCGGCGAGGTCAAGGGCAAGCTCAAAATAAAGCGAGTCCGCGCCGACACGTTCGGCTACCTGCAGAGGAGCTTCCCGGGCATTCAGTCACCCGTCGATGTAGAAGAGGCCCGGTGGTGCGGACGCCACGCGGTTCAATATGCCATGAAAGACGACAACGGCTCGGTGGCGATAAGACGAACCGGCAACGGAAAGGACTACGCGGTCGAGCTGTTCCGTACCGAGTTGTGCAATGTGGCCGAGAAGACAAAATCGATGCCGGACGAGTTTATCAACGCCGAGGGCAACGGCATTACCGAAGCGTTCGTCGAATATGCAAAACCCCTGGCAGGCGAACTGCCAAAGACCGAATATCTGGGTGGTTACCCCAGGGTCTGACGGTTCTTCGAAATCCAGAAGTCATTCAGGTCTGCGGTTATTGCTGCCCGCGGGCCTGATTTCAGTAAATCGCTGCCATTTTGCTTCGATAACTCCGCGAGGTTTGATATCACCGTGGACGTAGAGCCCGTAGCGCAGATGCAGGGACCTGTCGAGCTGAATCTCCCTGGGACTGTCAAATGTCAGTGAAGCCCCCATCCAGCCGTCATTGCGGACGTGAAAATAGCTGGGGAAGTTCGGATTGTCGGGATGGTCGAAGAGCGTAATGCCCTCCATTTTTTCGTTCGTGATGGCGCCGGCGTAGTCAACCCACTTAGCTCGTTTCCAGAAGACCTCTTTCTCATTGACAGCTCCTTCGGAATTTAGAATTCTTCCGCCGCCGTCGTTGACGCCGATGGTCTTGGCCATTCTCACACCGATCACCCCGAAGAGAGTCTTTCCAAGCGTGACGGCGCGGTCTTTCGCCTCGAATTCCATATCGATAGTGAGCAGCCACTCAGAGTCCGGCAGCGGGAGCACCGCGACCCGCCTTGTTTCGAGCAGGAGAACTTTGCCCTCATTCGTAACCCACTCATTCTCGGCAATCAGATATGCCTGTTCGTCCGCATCCTCGAATTCAACGATGCGTTTATGTCGAATCTTACCTTTGCCCCGGTCGCCCCAGAAATCCGTCCCGGCAACGTCAAAGTGAGATATCCAGACAGAGTTGTGATGGCTGTGCGACTCCGGGTCATGCGGATGTCCCATGCGGGTGAGTGACTGCCCCGAGGGGCCGATTACCGGGAACAGAAAGGGCCGATGGAGGTCCGGGCCGAAATGATAGCGCGTAAGCTCAACGCCGTCCCGCTGGAATGAAGCCTGGTAATAAGGCATCGGCACAATCTGCATCCGCGGAACGGATTTGGGACCCGGCATCACGTCCCGGGCGGGGACGTTTGCGACTATCAAAAGCGTAATGAATGAGCAAGTAAGAACTCGTTTGTTTAACATAGTGCCGAAAAGAGTCATTGTGACGTTCTTTCTACGTTTTCGCAAGACAATTCGTCCGTCCTTAAGAACTGAACAAGGCCTCTACGAATGTGCCGGGGTCGAATTCTGCGATGTCTTCGGGCTTTTCGCCGAGACCGACGAATTTTACAGGGATGTCGAGCTGGTCCTTGATGGCGATGACGATTCCGCCGCGTGCGGTGCCGTCAAGTTTGGCTAAAAATATGCCGGTTACGTTAATCGCCTCACTGAATATTTTTGCCTGCATTATCGCGTTTTGGCCGGTGGTGGCATCGAGAACCAGCAGGACTTCATTCGGGGCCCCAGGAATCTTGCGGGCAACCACATCGCGGATTTTCGTAAGCTGCTGCATCAGGTCCTTTTTCGTATGCAATCGCCCCGCCGTATCGAGAATCAGGATATCCGTGCCCCTGGCGACGGCGGCTTCGCAGGCGTCGAAAGCCACCGCAGCGGGGTCGCTGCCCGTTTGATGCTTGACAATTTCCACACCGATACGGCCGGCCCAGATGGCCAACTGTTCCACAGCGGCGGCGCGGAACGTATCGCACGCGGCGACGATGACTTTCTTGTTGTTCCGGCTGAATATGTACGCAAGCTTGGCGATGCTGGTGGTCTTGCCGGTGCCGTTGACGCCGGCAACGAGAATAACCGTCGGGCCGGTCTCAGCCACGTGCAGTTGCCTGTCCCGGTGCGGCCAGTAGCTCTTCATATGCTCCTTGAGGAACGGCACAACGTCGTCGGTCGTTGCGATCTGCCTGCCGCGATAAGCTTCCCGCAATTCCGATACGAGTTTGTCCGTCGTCTCGACCCCGATATCGTCGCTAATCAGGGTCTCTTCCAGCTCATCGAGCAGGTTGTCGTCGATATTTCGCCCGATACTGAGCACGGAAGAAAGCGACGAGGCAATCTTGTCGCGCGTTTTGCCCAACCGGTCTCTGAAGAATCCTGCCGTTTTAGTGAAAATTCCCATCGTTGCCTGCCTTTCGATAAAGATTCGCCCGGACTCATTAGGAGCTGCCACGACCTTTCCAGCGAGTCCTGCGCAGCCCCGATAGTATCGGGATTTGTGAAAATTTCAAGTCTGCGGGGCATTTAATTTGGCCGACTATAGAAGTCGACGCCGGAAACTTACAATTTTCCGCCTTTTGCCTGAAGACGGGAAATTTTCTTTGACATGCGGGATTGTTCCGGTTAGATTCCCGCTATAATCCCGCATTTGTTGAGGATAGATTCTCGCCCGAATTGGTGCGGGACAGAACGGAAATCATCTAACATGGATGTTCTCGTGGGTAGTTGCTTTTCGCATGGAACATCGAGTCACGAAGGATGGTTGGTGTGGCAACCCCCGAAGTTGAAGAAATTTTCACTGATATACTTGAGCGTGCAAAAGCACTCGACCCGGCCAACGCACGTAAGTGGTTCGACAACCTGACGGTTTTGCATTTGGATGGCGGCTCGCTCGGAGTAGGCTGTCCTGATGAAGCCACCGTTCAGTTTCTGCAGGACAGTTGCAAAACGAGCTTTACACGTGCGGCCCAGCAGATAACCGGCCACCTCATCACGATCGATTTCGGCGTCGAGTCCCGCGGCAAAGGCGACGGCGGCCGTCGACGCCTTGAGTCCGGACCCAAGCTCCATCCCGATTATACATTCGACAGTTTCGTCGTGGGCCCGAGCAACCGCCTCGCTCACGCGAGTTGTGTCGCCATTAGTCAATCTCTGGGCAACACTTACAACCCGCTGTTTGTTTACGGCAGTTCCGGCCTGGGAAAGACCCATCTCCTGCACGCCGTATGCTTCGAAGCTCAGAGAAGGTGCGACGGGGCCGTAATCCAGTTTGTGAGCTGCGAAGATTTCGTCAACAGGTTCATCAGGGCAATCGAAGAGGGAAATCTGGCGGGCTTCCAGAGCCAGTTTCGCACGGTAGATGCGCTGATAATCGACGATGTTCAGTTTCTTCGGGAGCGCGAGCACAGCCAGGAAGAATTCTTCCACACCTTCAACGCCCTTTACAACAACGGCAAACAAATTATTCTCAGCGCCGACAGCCCGCCCGGCAAGATTCCTTCGCTCGAAGAACGGCTGATCAGCAGATTCAACTGGGGGCTGGTGACCAGGATCGACGCGCCGAGCTACGAGACGCGAGTTGCCATCGTGCAGAAGAAAGCCCACATTCGAGGCCTCGATATTACCGATGAGATAGCCGGATACATCGCCCGCAAGGTGCAGGCAAATATAAGGGAACTGGAAGGCGCATTAACGACTATTTACGCCGTAGCGACGACCACCGGCCAGCCGATTGACCTGGAATTGGCCCAAATCGCACTGGATGGGCAAATAGAGGTATCGGTAAGGCATATAAGCATCACCGATATCATCGAAGTGGTAACGAACCATTTCGACGTCCGCCTCGCCGATCTGCAAAGCAAAAGACGCAGCCAGAGCATTACCGAACCGCGTCAGATTTGTATGTATCTGGCCAGGAATCTCACCAGGCACAGCCTCGAGGAAATCGGCGGGCATCTCGGCGGACGCGACCACACAACTGTTATGCACGCATGCAGCAAGATAAGCCAGGCCAAAGAAGCCGATTCCAAAATGAACGCCCTGCTTAACGACCTCACAAAGCAGATCACCCAGACTTCATAGACGTCAACCTCTCGCAATCCCAGCGTTGCCCCGCCGCTTGCCGGGCTTGTTGGGCATCAATTCAATATAGCGTTCAACATGTAGAGGTAGTCTGAGAGCAATCTCGTAATCAGGAATTTCTGCCTGACGACCTCCCTTGCCTTTGCGCCCATATCTTTCGCAACATCAGGTTTTTCGAGCAGGTAGACAATTCTTTCAGCGAAGCCTTCAACGTCATCCGGCTCCAGCAGAAAACTCGTTCGTCCGTCCTCGATTTGGACAGGTATCCCCCCTACATTGGAGGCGACGACGGGCGTGCCTTTCCAGAGGGCTTCGGTCACCGACAGACAGAAACCTTCTCTGATTGACTTCTGAATAACTACGCTGGAGAACTTCTGAATGGAGTTTACCAAAGCGTCGTCATTGCCTACTACGAACAGCACATCCCCCTTATCAACGTATTTTTTCGCCTTGCGATACGTCTTAGTGTACATCTGGACCCCCTCCGGGTCGTCGCCGGCGAAGTTGTAGCAGAAGACAAGCCTGCAATCGGCCTCTTCCTTTACGCGTTTGAACACTTCAAGCACGCCTTCAGGGTCTTTCCAGGGATCAAGACGGGAGACTTGAGTGATAATCGGCTTATCAGTCGGAATGCCTGCTTTTTCTATAAGCCGCAACACGGTCTTTTCCGGCAAATCTTTGTTCTTGAGGCTCAGCGGATTTATCGCGGGACACATGAGCCTTTGGTCCACCGGCAGATCTTCCTTCAAATATTTCTCGCTGGAGACAACAATCTGGTCGTACTTGAGCAGGAAGCCCTTGAGAAAATCCCACAACTGCTCGTTCGGGCTGGTCAAGTCTATATGGCATCTCCATATCCAGGGCTGGCGTTTTCTATACGATCTTATCAGGGCGAGCGGCTGCGGGTCGTGCACTATGATGCAGTCGTGGTCAAGGTGGCTGAACCTTGCGTAGTTGCCGTTGACCTGAAGGTACAATTCCTTCGTATTCTCCGAGAGATTTATGTTCGCTCCCTGCAGGGCGTTGTGGAAGCTCTTGGTAATATCGAAGAAGGCCGGAGTGCCGTGCAGAATCCTCCATTCGGTGTCTATGCCCAAGTCGTTCATCAGCATGACCAGAGAATAGAGTATTTCCGCAACTCCACCGCCCATGTAGGTGCTGTTCACATGCACTATGCTCCTTCCGTAGAGCCCCCTTGCTCGGGCGTAGATCTCAGCTAATGTCTCATCCGGCACAATCTTGCGAAAACTCTCAAGGCTCAGCATACTTATTGACCTCCAACTAATTCTTCCAATAACTTCCTGAATTCCACAACGGTATCCACATTGAAGCGGGCCTTGGATATGCCTATACCCACTTTTATCGAATATGCATCCTGCGGCATTACGGCAAACATTTCTTCATCGGTATAATCATCGCCGGCAGCCATAATGAAATCCCATTGGTCCTTTTCGAGCCAGCGTTCGACAGCCCGGCCTTTGTTTATGCCAAGTTGTCTGATCTCGAGTATTTTGCTTCCTTCGAACACTCCAACATCGAGATTGGCCGTGAGATCCAGAACGGCTCCGCGAAGTTCCTGAGTGCGGACGTAGCCTAATTCGGGCTCGGCCCGGCGATAGTGCCACACGAGCGAGAAATCCTTTTCCTCGACCAATGATCCCGGCGTCCGGTCGGAGTAAAGTTCCAGAATCGGCTTTATCTCACGCTTCCAATCGGTCATCTTCGTGGGATCCAAATGTTCCCACCGCCCGTCGCCCTGCTGCATCCAGGCACCGTGCTCGGCAATCAGCCGGATGTCCAGGGAGCCGAGCCATTCGCCTAAGGTCTTTTTGTCCCTCCCGCTCACCACGACAACAGTGTTTCTCTTGTCGGCCGAGAGCTTTTCCATAAGTTTCATTACTGCTTTGTCCGGACCGGCTTGTGCCGGCTTATCGCGGAATCCCACCAAAGTGCCGTCGTAATCGAGCAGAAACAGTCTCTTCCGGCCCCGAGCATGCTGTGCCTTCATCTGCTGCCTTACGGCGTCGGAGAGCTTATGAACGGAGAACAGCTCCTGCACCCTCTTAACGTCCGAAATGGCGTCTACAAAATCATTGCACCATCTTGTAATATCGTACCTGCGAAGCCTTTGCTGCATAGAGCGGTTCCGCTCAATCTGTTCGGGCACAGGCATCTCAAGTGCGTCTTTAATTGCCCGTACTATCGCTCTTTTGTTGTTGGCGTTGACTATCAGGGCCTCGCCGAGTTCGCTGGCCGCTCCGGTCATTTCTCCAAGTATAAGCACGCCCTCGCCGTCCCTCTTGCACGCCACAAATTCTTTCGCTATCAGGTTCATTCCATCACGCAGGGGCGTAACCAGAGCTACGTCGGCAATATCGTAGAGAGCGGTAATCTGCTGAAACGGCAGAAAACGGTAGAGATACCAGACAGGGACATAACCAATCGACCCATGCTCGCCGTTGACTCTTCCGACGAGGTGCTCAAGCCTCTCGCGCAACACCTGATAATCTGCGACACTGGCGCGGGAAGGCACAGCGACCATTATCAAAGTAACCTTGCCTTTATATTGGGGGTTTTCCGACAGAAACAAGTCGAACGCCTCAAGCCGCTCGATGATGCCTTTGGTATAGTCCAGCCTGTCAATAGATACTATGATCTTACGTTTTCCTATTTTCCCGGTTATCTTCCTGACTTCCTCTACAACTTCAGGGTCGTTCGCAGCCTGAGCGTACTTGTCGTAAGCAATACCCATGGGAAAGGCGTCGACTTTAACGATGCGATTGCGCACGTGGAGTCTGCCCAGGGTGTGTTCGATACCCACGATTCTACAGACGCTGCTTAGAAAATGCCGAACGTAGTCATACGTGTGAAAACCGATCAGGTCGGCTCCCAACAAACCGTTGAGAATTTCCTCGCGCCAGGGCAGAAGTCGGAACAACTCAAACGAAGGCCACGGTATATGCAGAAAAAAGCCGATTTCCAGATCCGAGAGTTTCTCCCGCAGAAGTTGCGGAAGCAGCATCAATTGGTAATCATGCACCCAAATCCTGTCTCCTGGCCTGGCGATGCGTTCCAGCTCACTGCAAAAAGCTTGGTTCACCTGTGTGTATGCGTCCCAAAACCTGTCCTCCCAAAGAGTTCGGGTAGGGAAATAGTGAAAGAGCGGCCAAATCGTCTCGTTGCAGAAGCCCAGATAGTACAACTTTATTTGCTCTTGCGAGAGAAATACAGGCAGACAGTTCTCCTCTGCCAGCTTTTTTCTGATTCGGTCCTTGTCCCCGGAGGCCAGCTTCTCATTTGCTATCCCCGGCCACCCAATCCAAAGCCGTTCGTAGGATTCTGGAAGCGAAGAAAGACCAACGGCAAGCCCTCCCGGACTCGGGCGAAAATTGAACTGGCCCGCCCTTTTCGTCGCGATAAACGGCAATCTGTTGGCGACAACAAGCAGTCTACCCATAATTTCTTCCCTGATTCAATCGCGCTGTCCCTGAGGCAACAGGCCAACCTAAAGGGCAGAACACGAGCGAAATTGCAAGCGCAGGCTTTAGTTTTTTTTCGAACAACAACATAAACCGGCACCCAGTATAGCCAAGATACAGATGATTGCAAGAGCAAATATGTCCTGATGGGTCCGTCGCAAAGAAACTGCGCCGGATCCGGCTGACTCTGCCATCGGTGACGTCGAGGTATGATGCTGATTCCGGATTTTCGATGGCTAAGAATTCTGCTTTGCGATAGTATATCCCAGAACTCTCAGATGGTTGGGATAATAAGGAGCAAGAGACTTTAGTGCCGGAAAATGCCAAGAAGAAACTGCCCCGCATAGTCCTGCTTGCGTCGGAACATACGGTTAGCGAGTACTCGATGTTCCTGGACCGGCTGCTTGTTGGCCTGGCTGAGGAAGCTGTACCGGCGGCTCTGGTATTGCCGTCGAAATGCAACCCGGGCAGAGTCTTCGCCGCTCACGCCGAGGTTATCAGCCATCCAATTCTTGATTTGCCGTTTATGGAGCCTCTCAACATCCGGCTTCTCGTCGAGCGGCTTAGAAAATTCGAGCCGACTGTTCTGCATTGCCTGTGTGAAACCAAAGCGTCGCTGACAAGGCAATTGGCTCGCCGATTGGACTTGCCCTACGTGCTGATGGTTAATTCGCTGCACGGCCGATGGCGCCACGTTTCAATATCGTCAACGCATTGTGCAAGAATCGTCGCTCCCGCCAAGAGTATCGCAGATAACCTGGCCGAAACTCACCCTCGCTTCGCCGATCGCATCGAGCAGGTAAACATAGGAACCTTCGTATCAGGAACTGCGGTGTGTTTTTCCGAGCCTTCCCGGCTCGCCTGTATGGTAGTGGCTCAACCTCTGGGCAATGCCGACGGCTTTGAGAAATTGTTCAACGTGATAAGACACCTGAACATTGACGGCTATGAATTCATGATGGTAGCGGTACTCGGCGGCAAGACTGACAGGCAAGTTTGGAAATTGCTGGCGGCATTGGGCCTGCTGCATATTGTTACGGTTGTTCCCAAATCGATGCCATGGCGGGCCGTTCTCAGCGCCGGAGATATTTTCGTCCAGCCTCAGCCGAGCCGTGCGTTTGATCCTTTGCTGTTGGAAGCGATGAGCATCGGTTCGGCCGTTGCCGGCTGCAACGGTGGAGTTTCGGATTTGATTATCGAAGACCAAACGGCTGTCGTATTCGATCCAAATGATGAAGTAAGCATAATGCGCACCCTCCAGCGGCTCCTGGACAGGAGGGAGTTCGCACGCCAGATCGGCAGAAACTCCCAGCAGTATCTGAGGGAGAACCACAAAGTCAGCAGGATGATTTCCACAACCCTCCGGACATATCAGGAGGCGCAAGAATGGCCTCGTCACCCGTGAGAAACACTTTTAGTGACCACGGACCTTCAGCACGGCCTGTTCGCCACACGGTGACAATAAAAGAATGAAACAACGCTCACAATAAGGTTTTGACTTGATGCGAAGCCTCGCAGCCTATATAGTATGCCCTGACCCGAATATCGTAGAAGGCCGCATAACCAGATAGCGGCAAAACAATAGTCGTCAAGAAACTGGAAATGATGTCTGATGAAGGTTTTGTCCTAATACACTTGAACAAGTTCAAAGATAAGTCTTGCAGCAAAATAAGGAGAGCTGAGATGCGAACAAAACAAACTCTTTTAGCAATCTTGCTAATTGCAGCAACCGGTTTGCTTCAAGGTTGTATGCTCGCCGTGGTCGGGGTCGGAGCCGCCGGCACCATAGCATATATCCGAGGTGATTTGGAGGCCGTAGAGTCGAAGCCAATAGACGTCGTTTATGAAGCGACCCTGACAGCGGTAAAAGAGCTTGAGCTGACCGTAACGGAAAAGTCCAAGGATGCTCTGGAAGCACGCATTGTTGTACGCGACTCACAAGACAGAAAGACCGCGATAAGACTCAAAACCACCGCCGAAGAGACGACCAAGCTGTCCATTCGGGTGGGCACGTTCGGCAGCGAGACCAGATCCAGACTTATTTATCAAAAGATACGCGAACACCTCTACAAGTGACCCCGGCACTGGATCGCAGGATTATTGTGGAAAGAGGTTGCTACCGAATAGTAACCTTCGAATGTGGAGGTATGAGCTTCCGGGGCAATTACAGTCAGAATAGTTCGACGTTGACCGGCTTTGGCGGCGCCGTCTCAGTAGCGGCCAGCTCGCTTCCGAGCCGGTGGGCTTCCCTGAGCGCCGACGGGTGTTTTCCAATATCACCGAGAGAGTCAACCTTGCTCACGAACAAACTGGACACGTAACTGATCTGGAGCGAATCAAAATAGGAGGCCATTGTCAACCGAACGCAGTCAAACTGCTTCTTGCTTTTCGAGCCGCCCACAGCAATGACCATTGCCCTGCGATCGCGTCCGGAGGGTACGATTTCCTTTTTCAGAATGTATCGGCGGGCCCAAAGGCATTGACCGCGATCAATAAGACTCTTCGCCTGGGCACAAACGCTCATAAAGAATATCGGCGTGGCAAAAATCAGCCCGTCTGCATCGAGTATCTTCTCCATTAGCTCTTGGTAGTCGTCTCGGACGGCACATTCGCCTGTCTTGTAGCAGGCATTGCATTCGATACACGGACCGATCCTGTAATCGGGCAGATGAACATATTCGACCCGCGCGCCGGCAGACTCGGCGCCGGCAAGCGCTTCGCGCAGCAGCAAATCGCTGTTGCCCTTGCTCCTCGGGCTCGTTGATATCCCAAGCACTTTTGCGATCATAGACAATATCCACAGCCCCCGGACAAAATTCCATTTACGCAGGACCGGTAGTGATCATACCGCCTGAACGACCGCCGTTCAAGCCGTTTCTTGGCCGAATAATCAGGGTGAAAAAAGTCGCATTCGAAATCTTCAAAAAAATTCAAGATTAGCAGCACAGTCTGCCGACAGATAGCATTGGAATGGCAAATGGGTGGCTCTGAAAAATGACCAATCCGGCCATATTAGTTTGAACTTACTTTGCCTAATCTTAGCGACGCGCATACAAGTCTGATCGAAATGCTGGCATGATAAGCGAGGACTAAAAAACAAAGGAAAGAGCCACATAAATTAAGGGAGAGCCTAAAAGGCGAAGGCTCTCCTCTTTTTATTTTCCAGGTTTGCCGGATTTGATTCTTCAGCAATCCCAGGCCTCCTCACTTGCGGAATACAATCCTGCCCCCGACTATAGTCGTGTGCACAGAGAGGTCGTCGTCGAGAAGGATCAGATCGGCGTCTTTCCCAGGAGCAATAGTGCCCTTCCTGTCCTGAAGGCCCAACAGTTCGGCAGGATTCTCAGTAACAGTTTTGACTGCAACCTCGAGCGGACAATTCGTAAACGCGATGAATCTTCCGAGCATCTGGCTGAGGCCGAGTGCGGTGCCTATGAGAGTGCCGTCTTTGTACCTTGCAACCCCCTGCCTGGACTCGTATTCGACGCCATTATAAACGAACTTGCCGTCGCCAAAACCGATAGCCTGCATACCGTCGGTAATAGGTATAGAACGACCCTGACCGAGCGTTTCGAATGCGAGTCTCAGGACGGCAGGGTGTATGTGGACGCCGTCGGTAATGAGTTGTGCGGTTACGCTTTCCGTCTGCAAGATAGCGACCAGCGGGCCGGGGTCCCGGTGGTGCACCGACGGCATGGCATTGAACAGGTGCGTCACGTGCGAAATACCGGCGTCAAAACCTTCGAGGGTCTGCTCATAAGTAGCGTTGGAGTGGCCGAACGAAGCGACAACACCGGAGGCGACAAGCGAACGGATAATACTCAGGCTCTCGGGCAGTTCCGGCGCGATCGTCATGATCTTGAGCCGGCCGTTCGTGATGCCCAGTATTTCATCGAGAACCTGTACTGACGGCCGGCATATACATTCGGGCAATATCATTCCCTTTTTCTGGAGCGATATGAACGGGCCTTCGAGATGGATGCCGAGCAGATTGGCCCCGCCAAGGTCCCGGCCGACATTTTCGGCCGTCAGCGCAAGATGTTCGTTCTTCCGACCGGGCTTGAACACCGTCGTAGCGAGAAAACTCGTCGTTCCGAACCGCGCACAGGTCCTGGATATCGCCCTTAGCCCATCGACTGTGCCGTCGAGTATGTCGGCCCCGCCGGCGCCTTGGATATGAATATCGATGAAGCCGGGGGCGATTATTCTGCCCTGCGCATCAAGCACGCTTTCACAGGTGGCGATGGACTCGGTTTGGCTGATTCGAGCTATGACGCCGTCTTCGATGTGAACGGAGACGGTCCGTTCGCCCTGCTCATCGAACAATCTACAATTGGTTATAACAAGTCTTTCTTCCATATTAGCCGTCGCAGTATAACAGGCCCGGGACTTGACCGCAATACTAATATATAGAGCAGGGAAATGAGACAACCACATGGTTGACGCCGGAGGGTTGACAGGGGTCACAGCAAAGCTTATGATTTGCGAGAAAGGGGCTTTGTTCTTGGAGCAGATAATATGGCCGAGTTAGAAAAGAGCTGGGAAAAGCGATTGGCTGGTGAGCCGGACGAACTCATGGTTGATTTTGTGGAATCGCTGTCGATAGACAAGCGTCTCTATAAATATGACATTGTCGGCTCGATCGCCCATGCGCAAATGCTGGCCGAACAGAAGCTGATAACCAAAGACGAATTCAGGCAGATCAAAGACGGCCTCATTGAAATCAGCGAGGAAATCGCAAACGGGCGGTTCAAGTTTGAAAAACAGTACGAAGATATTCACATGGCGATCGAGGCCGCACTTGTGGCAAAGATCGGCCATGTGGGCAAGAAGCTCCACACCGGCAGAAGCCGGAACGACCAGGTGGCCACCGACGTTCGGCTCTGGACGCGCGACAGGATCGAGATTCTTCAGGCCAAGATCACACTGCTGCAAAAAGCCATCGTCAAACTGGCGGACAAACATACAGAAGATATTATGCCCGCTTACACGCATCTTCAGCGCGCTCAGCCAATCGTTATCGCTTCGTACCTGCTGAGTTTCGTCGAACAGTTTGAGCGCGACTTCACCCGGCTGGCCAATTGCAGGACCCGGCTGAACATTTCGCCGCTCGGCAGCGGCGCCGTGGCCGGCTCCACGCTGCCCTTGGACAGAAAGGGCACGGCAAGCCAGTTGGGTTTCTCCGACATCAGCTACAACAGTATCGATGCGGTCAGCGACAGAGACTTCTGTGCCGAATTCATTTTCGACTGCGCGCTTATTGCGACCCACCTGTCGCGTTTGGCCGAGGATTGGATAATCTACTCGTCCAATGAATTCGGGTTTGTGCACATGGACGACGCCTACTGCACATCGTCGAGCATGATGCCGCAGAAGCGAAATCCCGATGTTCTGGAATTGATTCGCGCAAAAACCGGCCGGCTTTACGGCTCGCTGATGGCCATACTGACGATCCTAAAAGGCCAGCCGTCAGGCTACAATCGTGACATGCAGGAGGACAAGGTCCATATCTTCGCCGCCGATGATACCGTCGAAGCGTCCCTGGACATGGCGTGTGCTGTTGTTTCGCATACGAAATTCGACACAAAGAAAATTCTGGCCGGCCTGGAGGAAGGTTTCATTGATGCCACTGCTTTAGCTGAGTATCTGGTCGGCAAAGGCATTGCCTTCCGCGAGGCGCACGGCGTTGTCGGCTCTTTGGTCGCCGACTGCGAAAAGCAGAACAAGAAACTGGCCGAGCGCAGCTTTGAGGAATTACAAAACTTTTCGGCGGCGATAGAGGCCGACGTGTATGAGCATCTCGGCGCAGCAAATGTTGCCGGCAAGTATGTCACCGAAGGTTCGGCCGGACCGAAACAGGCAAAAGAGCAGATTGCATACTGGAACAAGCAGTTGGGACAGCGATGAGCGCCGGTGAAGATGAAATAACCGCATGGTTCGCCAGCCGGAGCAAATTGCCCGCATCGGATTTCCCAATCGGCATTGGCGACGACATGGCCGAAGTTCGACTGGGCGGCGAGTCAGTTCTAATTACTACGGATATGCTCCTGGATGGCGTTCATTTCGACTTGAGAGAAGCGACCCTGGAGCAGGCCGGATATAAGGCGATGGCCGTAAGCCTGAGCGATTGTGCGGCGATGGCAACAATTCCCGTTGCCGCGGTCGTGTCCGTTGCGCTGCCGGTGGGTTTTGGTGCAGAAGACCTGAAACGGCTTCATTCCGGAATCACCATGGCCGGTGATAAGTTCGGCTGTGCGCTCGTGGGCGGGGACATCACAAGCTGGAAGGGCAAGGAGCCGTTTGCCATAAGCGTTGCGATGCTCAGCAAGCGAGCAGGCAACGAGCCGGTGAGGAGGTCCGGGGCGAAGGTTGGCGACTGCATTTGCGTGACAGGCTCATTAGGCGGCTCACGCAGCGGCAAACATCTAACGTTCGAGCCGAGAGTCGAGGAGGCCGTGAAAATCGCTCAAATGGTCGCCATCAACTCAATGATAGATATAAGCGACGGGCTCAGCACGGATTTGGATCGCATCTGCAAGCAGAGCGGCGTGGGAGCGATTGTGAATGCGGATAAGATTCCAATATCGAAACAAGCTCAGAAAAGCGCCGAGCCGTTAAGCTCTGCCCTGAACGACGGTGAAGATTTTGAGCTGCTCTTCACTCTTTCGCAAAGAGACTGCCGACAATTGTTGGAAGAATGGGATAATCCGGTTCCAATTACGCATATCGGCGAAATCACCGGTACGGAGAGAATGCAGATAAGAATGCCCGACGGACGGATTGATGATTTGCAGCCCGGCGGGTATGATCACTTGAAACATTGACGAAGAATGTTATGGAGGTATGAATTATGAAATCTCGGTTCACACTTGTTTTGTCGCTCGCATCATTTGTGCTTCTTTGCCTCGCGGCGGGCGCTCCGGGAGCGGAAAGGCTCGACCGCGGATTAGTAGCGATGGAATGTGAGGACGGTTCGGTTTTCCTGAGCTGGCGTCTGCTGGAGACGGATCCGCAAGATATGGCCTTCCGAATCATACGCATCCCTGTAGTTCCGTATTCCCGTCTTCCGTATAAAATCTTGACAGGGGACAAGCCCTATTTGCAGACAAACTTTGTGGACAAGAGCCCTGAGCCGGGTCTTGACTCAAAAACATGCGAATACAGACTATATCGGTATTCGGAGGAAATGGGGCTGAGCGCATGGGAACAGTTAGGAGGAGTTTTTGCAGAACTCAGAGGCAGAGCCAAACCCTATGTCAGTATTCCATTGGACGGCAACTACGATTTCCAGAAGGTGGGCGTTGCCGATCTGGATGGTGACGGCGCCTACGAGTACATAATCAAGCAGCCCAATTTCAACACCGACCCCTACCAGCAGCCGGGCTATTGGAAGAAGAGCACCACTACTTACAAGCTCGAAGCATATCGTCCTGACGGCACGATGATGTGGCGATACGACATGGGCTGGTCCGTCGAAGCGGGAATCTGGTACTCGCCCTGGATCGTTTACGACGTCGATGGCGACGGCAGGGCCGAGGTCTATTGCAAGGCCGGCGAGGGAGACCCGCGGGACGAAAAAGGGCTTGTCCAGACGGGCCCGGAATACCTGGTCAAGCTTGACGGCCAAACCGGCAAAGTCATAGCCAAGACGGCGTGGCTGACCCGGGACGGGTTTTCACAGTACAACTATTACTGCCGCAATTTTCTCACAGTGGCATATCTCGACGGCAAGACGCCATCGCTGATTATTCAACGAGGCACGTACAATCTGATTAAGATGCAGGCGCTGGACAAGGACTTCAATCAGATCTGGTACTGGGAGACAACACACGAAAAAGAGAAATACAGCGGGCAGAGCGGCCACGGCCTGATTACCGCCGATATAGACGAAGACGGCAGGGACGAACTGGTCATGGGCGCAGCAGTAATCGACGACAACGGCAAGGGAATTTGGACGCTCGGGATGGGGCATCCGGATGTCGCCTATGTCGCTGACATAAACCCGGACAATCCGGGACTGGAGATTTTCTACGGGATAGAACCGCGTCAGAATACCGATGCGATCTGCATCGTCGATGCGAAAACCGGCCGCAAGCTCTGGGCGCACAAGGAACCGACCCGCCACGTTCACGGGCAGGGAATGGCCGCCGATGTCCTCGCGGATTCGCCCGGCATGGAAGTATATGCCGGAGAGAGGGATTTGAAGCAGCGATGGCTCTACAGCGACAAAGGCAAGTTGCTTGAATTCACGGAGACCGGGACGCTGAACCCGCGCGCGCTCTGGTGGGACGCAGATCCCCAGAAGGAAGTCATCATCTCCAATGCGGTTCGCGATTGGGGCGGCGAAGCGATGCAAACCATCGAAGGCCAGGTCATTGCCGTAATCGATTGCCTGGGCGACTATCGGGAAGAAGCGATCACCTGCCTCAAAGGAGAGCTTCGCATTTACACAACAACCGTCCCGACTCGCGACCGGCGCGTCTGTCTTATGCAGGATCATCAATATCGCATGGGCGTGGTCGCGCAAACGATGGGCTACTATTATCCGGCCCAATTGGGCAAGTGACCTCTGATGGATGGTTATCGGCCAGTGAGTGTAAATTTTGATATAATTTCCAATTCAGCGGAAGAAACCGTCGAGTTCGGCCGAAGGCTGGGCTCGCAGTTGAGGGGTGGAGAAGTCATTGGCATCTGCGGACCGTTGGGCAGCGGCAAAACACATTTAATCAAAGGCATTGCAGACGGCGCAGGCGCCAAGAACCCCAAAGACGTTACCAGCCCTACGTTCGTCATTGTCAACGAATACAAAGGACGGCTGGACATTTTTCACATAGACGCCTACCGCCTGAATTCCGTGTTCGAATTCGATATGCTCGGCTTCGACGATTTCTGCTACCCGCAATCGGTGGTCCTGATTGAGTGGGCCGATAAGGTTGAATCCGCCCTTGAGGCTTTGGATTATATTCGCATCAGCCTCGAACACGCCGGCGAGACCATAAGAAAGATACACATCCGAAATACGCCCGAATACATCGATTAGAGTCAAAATGGTGGGGCTTCCTTAGGGATGCCGCCGCGAGGCATCCCGCGGGGACTTAGGGTAAAGCCCCACCCTGCCATCCTGACAACATTTCAGCCGTAGGGTGTGCAACTCGTTGCACACGCGGATTTGATCGGCCGTTTGCAGGCGCAAGCCTGATCCGCGTGGGCAAAAACGGCATTTGCCCACCCTACGAGCCTGCCATGCCGTTACTGCATTTCCAGCCGCAGCCGATATTCCTTCGCATGGCGATTTGGCACCCAAGAATTTATTTCCTATATTTTCGTTGGATACTTATGCAGCGTTTGGAACGAAGCAAGGCAGAGTACTTCTCGGACTTAAGACTTTGCAGTTCCTCCGGCAATGAAGTATTCGAGTGAATAATTGAAGTAGTCTTCACGGGTAATCTTTAGAAATTTCTTTGTTTTAGGGAGGTTCAACGGGCCACAGAACAGTACAGAGGCGGTTAAGTCGCGTATCGATTAGGTCGATAACTTGACCGTGGAGAAGGTTATCATGTTGGATGTTGTCTATCAGCAATCGCAAACACACAATTTTCTAAAAAGGGGCAAAAAATGAGAGCTAAAAGCGGATTTACATTAGTCGAAATTCTGATCGTCGTCGTAATTCTCGGTATCCTGGCAGCCATTGTGATTCCTCAGTTCACAGAGGCCAGCACCGAGGCCAAAACATCGAGTCTGTGCACCGACCTTCAGACCATGCGTTCACAGATTGAGCTGTACAAGATTCAGCACAATGACAACAAGCCGAATATGACAGTGGATATAAATGGAGACAATGCTCTGACGCTCGTCACTTTGATTGACGGTAGCGTAGTCGCGGCTGGCACTGCCAATTCTTATGGACCATATATCCAGAAGATCCCGACGAATCAGTTCACGGACTTGAATACGATTCGTGTTGAAGCTGGCGCCAGCACGGCCGGTGCAGGTACACACGGCTGGGTATTCAATACCGATACCGGCTCGTTCCATGCCGACGACACTCTTGAACATGCGGCTTTGTAAGAACCTAATGGGACTGAGTACGCCGTGGATATCTGCACGGCAAAGTCGGTCTTGAGGTTTTGCGAATATCGCAAAATGAACATAGAGGCTGACCATGCTGAGGTGATTACCGCAAGCAGGTCAGCCTTTTTAATGATAGTAAAAACGCCTGACAGGCCGAAAGGGTAGATGATGAGAAAAGCAAGAGCCTTCACGCTCGTCGAGATCCTGGTAGTGGTCGTTTTACTCGGCATACTGGCCGTGGTAATCGTCCCTATGGTGTCGGGCAGTGTCATGTCGGCAAGAGAAAGTGCTCTTGCACACGATTTGAACATGCTTCGCAGATTTGTCCTGATTTATAAGGGCCAGCACCTCGAAGTTGCGCCCGGCTATCCGAACGGCGATAAGACACAGGCTCCGACCGAGCAGGCTTTCTACGACCAGATGACACTGGCGAGTAACGCGGCCGGCGCGACGGCGGCTGTGGGAACAGCCAATTTCCCGCGCGGCCCGTACATGATGAAGCTTCCTGTTAATCCGTTGAACCATAAAGACACGGTTCAGGTGCTCGCCGACGGAGATAGTTTCCCGGCCAATGCGGACGACAGCCACGGCTGGATATACAAGCCC
>JBDREF010000485.1:0-2850 GCA_043820045.1 Planctomycetota bacterium
AGGACGGCTATATTTCGACGGCGATCATAACCGGCTACAAAAATGCAACGAAGCGTTTCGAGACAGTCAGCCACCACGAGCTTTACAACATGGGGCATCTGATGACCGCCGCCTGTATTCACTATCGAGCGACGGGCAAAACCACTTTTCTGAACATCGCAACCAAGACTGGTGATTACTTGTACGAGACGTTCAAGCCCCGTCCCGCTGAACTGGCTCATTTCGGCTTCAATCCCTCGAACATCATGGGTGCGGCGGAGCTATATCGCACCACTAACGACCGCAAGTATCTGGAGTTAGCTGAAATTTTCGTGGCGATGCGAGGCTCAATACGGGGCGGTTCCGACCAGAATCAAGCCCGTACTCCTTTGCGTCAAGAGACGGAGGCAGTTGGACACGCAGTTACTGCCAATTATCTTTATGCCGGCGCAGCGGATGTCTATGCCGAGACGGGCGACAGGGTGCTGCTAAGTGTGCTTGAGAAAATCTGGAACGATGTGGTCTTTGCGAAAATGTCTGTAACGGGAGGCACAGGCGCGCTGCATCAGGGTGTATCACGAGCCAGGGATCAGGTGCATGAATCCTACGGCAATGCTCACCAACTGCCTAATGCAACTGTATATAATGAAACCTGTGCGAATATAGCAAACGGAATGTGGAATTGGCGAATGTTGGCCGTGACAGCGGATGCTCGTTTTGCAGATATTCTTGAATTGGTACTTTATAACAGCGCGCTTTCAGGGATAAGCATCGACGGAAAGCATTTCTTCTATACCAATGTCCTCAGGCGGACCAAAGATGCCCCATTGCTATCGTGGGACTTAGTGACGCGACAGAGTTATCTGAACTGTTTCTGCTGCCCGCCCAACATTGTTCGTACCATTGCCAAGGCCAACGGCTGGGCTTACAGCGTCTCGGACAAAGGCGTGTGGGTTAACTTGTACGGCAGTAACGTGCTCGATACGGAATTGACGGACGGCACGAGACTCAAGCTGTTGCAGGAAACCGATTACCCGTGGGACGGCAAGATAACAATTACCCTCGATGCCCCGGACAAGAAAGAATTTGCGGTGATGTTCCGCATTCCGGAGTGGGCGGAAGATGCGAGGTTGAAAGTCAATGGCAGGCCTGTTGAGTCTGACTTGCGGCCCGGGCGGTATTTCGAGTTGAATCGAGTCTGGCTGGCGGGGGATTGCATAGAGCTTGATTTGCCCATGCGAGTGAAACTGATCGAAGCGAATCCGCAGGTGGAGGAAACTCGCAATCAAGTTGCGATAAAGCGAGGGCCGATCGTGTACTGCCTGGAATCTCGGGATTTGCCGGATGGCGTCAGAGTCCCCGAAGTAGTTGTTCCGGCGGACATCGATTTAAGAGCGGCCTTTGAAAAGGATGTACTGGGCGGTGTGACTGTATTGAACGGACAGGCGTGGGTCGTTGAGGAAGGAGACTGGGCGGGCACGCTTTATCGAGAAAGACAGATGCGGTCCATGCGTAAAGTGAACATTCGATTGATCCCGTATTACGCGTGGAGTAATCGCGGCGTGTCGGAAATGACGGTCTGGATGCCTCTCGACCGATAGGAAAAAACGACTGGCTGTGAGAGGGATGTGATTCTTTAGAGGAGCTTTCTATGAAAGAAGGACATATCGAAAGAAGAGAATTCTTGCGAACTGCCGGACTTGGGGCGGCTTCGCTTTTCTGGGGTTCTGCTTTGGCAGGGGGCGCAAGGGCGCAGCAGGGTGCGGCGAAAAGCGGCGTGCGGAAGCCGAACATAGTTTTCATCTTCGCCGACCAGTGGCGGGCACAGGCGACCGGCTATGCGGGCAATAGGGATGTGAGGACGCCGCACCTTGACAAACTGGCGCAGGAGAGCATTGATTTCACGAACGCCGTATCGGGCTGCCCGGTATGCAGCCCTTACCGTGCCAGCCTTATTACCGGGCAGTACTGGCTCACCCACGGAATATTCTATAACGACAAGCCCCTGGATCCGAATGCGACAACCATAGGAAAAGTGTACGCCGGGGCGGGTTATGAAACTGCCTATATCGGCAAGTGGCATATTGACGGTCATGGCAGAAGCTCATTTATCCCCGAAGAGCGAAGGCAGGGCTTCAAGTTCTGGAGGGTTTGCGAATGCACGCACAACTATAACAAATCACTCTACTACGGCGATACGGACATCAAGCAGTACTGGGACGGTTATGATGCTATCGCGCAGACTCGCGAAACTCAGGCGTACATTCGCGGTCATGCGAACAAGTCGCCCTTTGCTCTTTTCTTGTCATGGGGTCCGCCTCACGCTCCATATGAGACGGCACCGCAGAAATATCGGGAGATGTTTCCGGATCCGGACAAAATCACCCTTCATCCTAATGTGCCAGAGTCTCTAAGGGAGAAGGCCCGGAAAGAGATAGCCGGCTACTATGCTCATATTGCGGCGCTTGACGACTGTATCGGGGACATTCTTAAGACGCTAAAGGAATGTCACATTGAAGAAGACACCATCCTTGTCTTCACCTCCGATCACGGCGACATGCTGTATTCTCACGGCCAGACTAAAAAGCAAAAGCCCTGGGATGAGTCGGTCAGAATTCCGTTTCTGCTGCGTTATCCAGTGGTGCACGGCAGGGAAGGCAGGAAGATCGACATGCCCATCAATACGCCTGACATAATGCCGACGCTGCTTGGTCTTAGCGGCATCGGTATTCCGGAATCCGTCGAGGGCAAGGATTTTTCCGGCGTCATCAGAGGCACGCAGCCGCCGGATAATATTGCTGCCTTGATTATGTGCCCGGTACCGTTCCATCAATGGAGTTATCAACGAGGCGGGCGGGAATATCGCGGCGT
>JBDREF010000486.1:0-5781 GCA_043820045.1 Planctomycetota bacterium
ATGACCCATTTCGAGTCGGACTACGGCGCCGCGCCGAAGGTCGAGATGCGCAAGGGCCAGACTGTGACCAATATCGTGCCGGACTTCAAGGCCGAGCGCTGGGTGGGCCTGTTAGGCGAGATTATCGATGCTCCGTTCATGGACATCTGCCGTTCGCAGATCGATATCCGCTACACGTGCGACGACCGCAAGCTCGCCGAGCGGATGCCCGGCTTCCACTGGATGAGCTGCTACGGCGACTACATGCGCGAAATCGGTTACGCACTCAAGAAGGTCGCAATTCAGTGGGAGACTCTTGCCTGAAACGAAAAGTCTCTGAGAGGTGGTGTGTGTCTCGAATAGTTCTATTTAGAGAGAGGTAAAGTGACATGAAAAACAATCGCTTGAAATTCCGTATGGTCTGCTGTGTGCTGCTTTCGTCGGTCTGGATTCAAAATGTTAGGGCCGTCAATCTATACGTATCCCCGAACGGCAACGACCGATGGTCGGGACGGCTGGAGAATGCAAACGCGGCAAAGACCGACGGGCCGGCGGCTTCTCTGGCCGGAGCCAGGGACGCGATCCGGCGTTTGAAATCGCAGGGGCCTGTTCGAGAGTCCGTGCGAATCATCGTCTCCGACGGCGTCTACACTCTGGCCGAACCTTTCGTGCTTACGCCGCAGGACAGCGGGACCGAGGAATACCCCGTCAGCTACGAAGCGGCTGCCGGGGCCAGACCGGTCTTTACGGGCGGACGTACTATTACAGGTTTCAAACGCGGCAAAAATGGTGTCTGGCAAACGCAAATCCCGGACGTCGCTGCGGGCAAATGGTACTTCGAGCAGTTGTTCGTCAACGGCCGGCGTGCGGTCCGCGCACGCACACCGAATGAGTTCTATCACTACATGGCCGAGACAATCGAAGAACCGCTCGACGGCGAGAAGGACAAATTCCGCCGTACAACCCTCGTCCCCGTGGAAGCCCTGGAGCCGCTCAAAGGGTTGAGCCCGGACGAGATAAAGGACGTGACGCTTATTGCATACCATAAATGGTGCATTACGCGGCGGTTCGTCACCGAGATCGACGCCGGCAAGAACGCCATCATCACCATAGGCGAAAAGCTCAAGAGCTACTCCGGCTGGCCGAAGAATACGCGATTTCAACTGGAGAACTTCCGGACCGCTCTTGATACGCCGGGCGAGTGGTTCCTCTCCCGCGACGGCACGCTCAGCTACATGCCGCTGCCGGATGAGGACATGTCGAAAGCGCAAGTGACGGCGCCGGTCATCGGAAAGCTGGTTGTCTTCCAGGGCGAGCCGGAGAAGCAACAATTTGTCGAGCACATAAGTCTCAAGGGACTCACATTCGAGCACAACCAGGAACTGCTGCCGAGGATGGGCTACGCACCATATCAGGCGGCGTATGTCACCGAGGCGGCGATTATGGCCGACGGCGCGCGCAACGTCACTATCGCCGACTGCGAAGTGGGTCACAGCGCAACATACGCGGTGTGGTTCCGGCAGGGCTGCACGAATTGCCGGCTCGAACGCTCTTTCCTGCACGACCTCGGGGCCGGCGGCGTGCGAATCGGCGAGGGCCAGATTCGCCCGGACGAGCCCTCCCGTACGAGCCATATTACCGTTGACAACAACATAATCCGCTCGGGCGGACGTATATATACTTCCGCGGTCGGAATCTGGATCGGCCAGAGCGGCGACAACAACGTCACGCACAACGACGTCGGCGACTTCTACTATACGGGCCTTTCCGTCGGCTGGAGATGGGGCTATTCCGACAGCCTGGCTAAACGTAACATCATCCGCTTCAACCACGTCCATCACATCGGCTGGGGCGTGCTCAGCGACATGGGCGGCATCTACACACTCGGTCCATCGGAAGGAACCGTCGTCA
This sequence comes from Planctomycetota bacterium, assembly GCA_043820045.1. Lineage (GTDB taxonomy): Bacteria > Planctomycetota > Phycisphaerae > Sedimentisphaerales > Anaerobacaceae > JBDREF01. The sequence goes on from JBDREF010000486.1 coordinate 1,891, forward strand.
GCGACAACGTCTTCCACGATATCTACTCCTACGATTACGGCGGCTGGGGGCTCTACACCGACGAGGGCAGCACCGGCATCGTCATGGAGAACAACCTCGTCTATAACACCAAGACCGGCGGCTTCCACCAGCATTACGGCAAGGAAAACATCATCCGCAACAACATCTTCGCTTTCAGCAAGCTCCACCAGCTCCAGGCCACGCGGGTCGAGAAGCATCTCTCGTTCACCTTCGAGAACAACATCGTCTATTGGAACACCGGCGCCATGCTGAGCGGTCGGTGGAAGGAAGTCAAAATCAGAATGGACAAGAACTGCTACTGGGACACAACCGGCGAGGACATCAAGCCCGCCGGGATGACATTCGAGCAGTGGCAGCAGGCCGGCCGTGACAAGAACTCGATAATCGCCGACCCGCTTTTCGCAGATCCGGAGAAATACGACTTTCACTTGAAGCCGAACTCGCCGGCTCTGAAAATCGGTTTCAAACCGTTCGACTATACCAAAGCGGGAGTTTACGGCGACCGAGCCTGGATTAGAAAGGCCGCAAGCGTAACGTTCCCGCCGTTGCAGGTAGCGCCCGACCCGCCGCCTGTATCTATCAACGATGACTTCGAGAGCACGCCCGTCGGCCAGCGTCCGGCAAGCGCCGAGTGCAACGTCGAGAACAAAGGAGACGCCATCGTCGTTACCGACGAAACCGCCGCGGCCGGCAGGCACAGCCTCAAGATTCTCGACGCCGACGGATTGCAGAACGCCTGGAATCCGCACTGCGTCTATATGCCGAATCATTCGACGGGAACAACGCGATGTGCGTTCGATATCCGAATCGGGCAGGATGTGCAGGTCAACCACGAGTGGCGCGACTGGCGCAACAGCCCCTACGGCGTAGGACCGAACTTCACCATCGACGGAACGAAGCTCAAAGTAGCGGGGCAAACTCTGCTGGAACTGCCCGTCGATAAGTGGATCAGCTTCGAGATAGCCGCATCCCTGAGCCGGCCGAACGGCACATGGGAAATGGCGGTGACACTGCCGACCGGCGACCATAAACAATTCAAAGGCCTAAAATACGGCAACACCAAATTCGACAAGCTGACCTGGCTCGGCTTCATAAGCAACGCCACAAAGAAAACCGTATTCTACCTCGACAACGTAAAGCTGACAAACAAAGCATAGCACCGCCAGGGCATTCACACTTTGTGGCGTTCGTATGAGCTAATTAGAGTGCTCTTTGGCTGACCGCATCTGCCAGCATTGCAGAGCTGGAATACTTCTCTTATACGTTTGCCAAGTTGACAGTTCAGAGCGTGCTTCTCTACATCATCTGTCGTTAAGTCTTCGTACTCTTGGTTGAGCGTGCTGTCATTCTGAATCATTAGAAATACACAGTCGGTAATTTCGTCGGTAAACTTTCTAACGACTTTGTCTATGTAAGCGTTTCTGTCGTTCATTTGAATCCTCTCTTTGAACAACGAGGCCAACTTTGTCTCACGATTCTCTGCCCAGGAAAACGGATTTCTCGCTTAAACCATCTTCGGATCAATCATTGCATTACTTTAGGAAACGCAAGAATCCTCTGGGGGTCGATGGGGCAAGGCCCGGTAATTCTGCAGATATTGAACTTGATGAGTCCCGCTGCTTCATTTTCTTGAATCTGATGAGTTCCCTATAAAGGACACCTTCAATCTTGTCGATTTTACCTTGGCGGGTATGCGATGAGCCTTGTTCATTTTCGGGCTGTCAGGAGCAATGGCAATAGGTGGAAAGACAGTTCTAATTGAAAGGCACATTTGTGATAAACGATCAAGCCAAAGTGCGAAATGAAAATTCGGATGTTGCGAGTGTTGCCGCCGGGGCAATCATAGTGGCCATTATAATCGGGTATTTGTTGGTATGGCCTCCTTTAGAACGATTCTTGTACTCGATAGGTGAAGGCGCGGTCACAAGGCAGGAAGTCCCTTCCGTGCCCACTGCGGAGTTAGTTCAAAGCGAGCGGCGGTCACAGTTGCACAGATTGCGCAGCGAAGGTGACAGACTTGTCAAGGAGGCCGAGGTCTTGCAGAAAACTGCAGCTTGGATTGCTTTGGATGGCGCTGATGAAGGTGAAATGCGAGAGATTACAAGACTGTTGAACAAGAATACCGCTGAGTTGGAGCAGGTGACAAAGCAAATCGACCGGCTTAGTCGGTAGAATGGGCTTTAGCCCATGCGGATATTTAAACGATGCCGCCCAGGTCCACGATGAATAGCTGGCGTTTTTTGTTGGGGGCGGCCTGTGGTTTACTGCTTTTTCTTTCCGTGATACAGTTCGCTGCCGGCGCCGGCGTAGATTCGTCGCTCGGAAGGCGGAGTCGGGTTCTTCACTGCCCGCCAGCGGTTGGGCTGCGGCTCGGGTCCTTCTTTGGCCAGGGTGGTAAGTTCGGTATCGCCCATGACCGGCTCGTCGTGGATGTTCCTGCCCTCGACGATCCAGCTAAACTCAATGGGTATGCCGTTCGGGTCGAAGGCGTATATGGAATGGATGAAACCGTGATCGATCACGTCCGAAGGCTCGAAACCCGCGGCTTCCAGCTTGTCCTTCAACTCCCAGAGGGCATCAGCGCTATCGACTCCGAACGAAACGTGGTCGAACACGAACGGCCCCTTAACGGGCCGGCCGTGCGACTTGGGCTCGACGGGTTTTATCGCTAAACAAGGCTCAATCTGTGAGCCGGATGCGCGCGTAGTTAATGCCGCTGCCGCCGACGCGCGTGCCGAGCAGATCCAGGACTTTGGATTTAGGCGACCCGGCCCGCACCGTCGCGGTGAAGTAACTATTCATGGGATGTTGCAGCGGCACCGTGACCGCTCCCGGCGTGCCGGGATTCGAGCCGTCCGTATGAATCTCCATGACCCGGTTCTCCGAGACCCGTTTGCCCGCAGCGTCCCTGCCGCCGATATAGTAGAAAACGAACAGCCGGTTCTCCTCGGTCACCTGGAAACGAGGCTGTGCAGGTATCTCCTGCGACTTGCCCTCTTCGGCCGAGACCAATGTACGGCGTGTCACCACCTTGCCATCGCGGACAAGCGCGTAGTTCATCTCATGTCTCTGCACTGCACCGGGGAAGAACTTCTCGCGCAGCCGTTCGTCAAGAGCACGCTCGGTCCAGACCAGGTGTACTGCCCCGTCCGGCGCAACCCAGAGGTCGCCGGGCATGATCCAGCCGCACGTCTTGTCCCGGCTGGCAATCTCGACCCAACCCTCGAACTTGCCCGTGGTAATATCCCGCGACCACGTGTAGAAAAGCCTGCGAAAATCATAGTCCCACTTTTGGCCGGTCAGTTCGTACTTGAAATCCTGCCACTTCTTGTAAGGCTCCACGACATCGCTCACGCCGCAGAAGTACACCGCCCGGCCTTTCAACGCCACGTTCGGGTAGCAGGTGCGAATCGGCTGGGGCTTGTCGTATTCGGCGCCCCACGGCCACTTCAGCTTTCCGCTGCTCGCCCATTTGCCCGTACTATCCCGAAAGGACCATTCTGCGTGTGCGTAACCGATGTTCTGAAACAGAATCAACTCACCAGCCGGACCATCGGCGGCAAAGCTGCGGTAGGAGTGCTCCGTGAACTCGGGGCTGCCGTCCCAGACCGGCCGTAATGTTTTGAACGGGCCCCCGGGACCAGCGGCGGCCAATTCCAGAATCTCCGGACGCGCCGGACCGCCGTACTGGTTCGGGTCGGTCGTCAGGGTCGGATTGACCGATAAGAACAACCGCCCATCAGGAAAGCCGGCAACCGGGCAAGGCTCGCGTGTCCGCCCCGCCGGATCGACCTGCACCTGCCGCCAGCCGTCCGCAGGACTCCCTACGGAGGAATCGCCCCGATGAAAAAGCATCCAGCGGCAATTGTT
>JBDREF010000487.1:0-3154 GCA_043820045.1 Planctomycetota bacterium
GCCAGAACTGCAAAAATGAATATTCGCCAGACGCAACCGGCTATAATTTCGCCATTATGGCTCAAAATTGCCGAAATTACTGCATAAAACGCCCCGGCGGACCCGCCGCAAAAGGCCGCTGCCGCAATCCGTTTGCCTAATGCCGTCCCGCCGCAGCCCAAAGTGACCACCGCCCCACAAAGCAACGGCGCTAAAATTGCCAGCCACCAGATGTCTCTTAAGCCGGGCAGTTCGCCGATGTTTCTAAGATAAATAAAATCGGCAAGTCCCAGTATTCCCGCTGTGGCAACAGCAACGATACCAACATGCCAGTACCGGGGCTTCATCAACGCCCGAGCCTCGGCTCGTTTGAGTATTCTCCGCCGTATCGTCAGGGGCCAGTTATAGAACAGGCAAAACACCCAGTGCTCCAGCAGCGCTCCCCGCTCGCCGAACACCGGAACAATGTGTACCGCTTCGGTTGCCCAGTGCCCGGCCATGAACCGCGCCAGCGCGGGATAGCGATACGTCATCTGAATCGGAAAAGCCAGGTAACCGACGTACTTGAAGAAGCCCAGGAATACGGCGATGTTGTAGTCCTTGAAATTGCGTTCTTTGATGACCAGATAAAGTACGTAGAGTCCGCGAGTCAGCGAGCCCGGCGAGATAGGCACGACCTGGAAAAAGCCGATGATGCCCAATCCGACCGCCCATGCGTTTGGCTGCTCTCGGTGGGTGAGGTAGTAAATCACGGCGATACTCACCGAGACGACCTGCGTTACCGGCAGAGTGCAGACGTGTACGGCCAGACTCTTGAGGTACTTCTGTATGAACGGCTCGTTAATCTGCGAGACAATGATCTGCGCATCGTCGTCGCTGAGCATGTGTTTTCGCTGTCCTTCGCTCATCATATCGGCAAGCCACTGCTCGCGCAGCTCCGCGTTGAAATACAATCGAACCGGACGAACAGTATAGTACGCCAGTCGCCGCCTGGCATGGTCCCAGTCCGTCAGGAACCTGTGCAGACCGGCCGGTAGTATCGACAACGGCCAATGGAGGTAGAAAGGCCAGTATCTTGCTGCTATGTCGCGCGCTCGCTTGTCATCGACTCGTCCGTCCCTGTGCCAGACAATGACTTTCTCGGCGATTCTCGCCCGCATCGCTCGCTGGAAATAGTCCCAACTGCTCAGCAGCGATGTGTAGTGCTTGCGCCAGTCCGCCCGTCCCCAGATCCGGCGGATTAGCTTGCCTATGAACGGTATCAGGCCGATTATGGCGAACAGCACCGCCGAGACCTTGCTGGCCCGCAGTTTCTTGTCGTGCTGCTCATCGACCAGATTCCTCACCTGCCATCCCGTCGCCGCACTGTCGAGCATGGTTGACCACAGCTTTCCGCTGGACAGCAGCCGAACATGATTGTGCGTAATATCCGGTATCGAGTCGCGATAGACCTGCTCGGCGGATCTTAATTCCTCCAGCATCTCTCGCATATCGGCAAACTCGCCGTCATGCGCCCGTGCGAAAGCCTCCAGCCCGGCCAGGTCGCCCCGGTCGAACTGTACGAGAGAGCCTCGCATCAATCCTTTGACTATCAGCTTGAAATCGCCGGGGCTCATCGGCAGGAACGGCAAAAGCGTCAGCCCTGCTCGAAAGTCAACCGCCACTAAACCTGCGGCGGGGTCCTTGTCGGTCCCTTTGCGCTTCAGCGCATTCGGCTGACTCTTGCAGGTGGCCCACTCGTACTGCCGGGCAAATTCGTGAGCGCCCATCTCGTGCAGGAGTTCGACAAACTCGCGCATGAATCGTCTCTTCGCACGATATTCCGGCGAGCCGACTTCATTCTCGTCGGTCGGTTTGCCTCTCAGCCATGCCTTCAGCAGGTCCATCCGGTCATCGACTTCCAGCCGCCACGTTCGCCCCTCGACCCACTCCCTAAGCTCGCCGCAACTACCGAGCTTGTCGTCCACGAACGTAGCGTAAATATCCACCACGGAATTCTCATCGCCGAATCGAATCTTCGCGCCACGGCGGATAAATTTCTGCCAGAGGGCCCCGGCTCTTGCCGCCGCAGGGTTGACCTGAAGCTGAAACGGGCCCTGGAACCCGACCCAGTAGAGGATATTTCGGAAGAGGCGCGAGAAACCGGATGGCGGGATGAGAATCTTTATCGCGCAGACCTGGTCGACGGCGAGGCCGTCTGTCGTCCCCTCGACCCCAATCACCCTTGTGCGGTACACCTGCCCGGCGAAGCCTCCGCCCACGAACTTCTCGACAAGCAGATGCACCCTCGCCGTCTGGCCGTGCGCAACGCCCGTCACATCGTAAGAAAGCTCCGTGCCGGCGTCGTAACGGCTGACCCGCATGGGCCTATGCAGATTCGCCGCGCGGAATTGCTCCTCAAGCTCCTTGCAGACATCAACAGAATATTCGCTCGCCATCCCTGTTCTCTAAATCTATCCCTGCCGACCGGTTACACCACAACAAACAGCTTTATGCAAATTTGCAAAGCGATCCACGCGTAAACGCCGGCCAGTAAATCATCTGCGAGGATCCCCCAGCCGGCGGGCAGCTTTTCGAGCTTGCGGATCGGCCAGGGCTTGTTGATATCGAAAATCCTGAACAGCACAAAGCCCGCCAGCACCGTAATCCATATCTGTCTCGACGAGGCCGCTCCCATCGCCAGAAGCGGGCTGAGAAGGAAAGTCACTGCCTGACCTGCCAACTCATCGGCTACAACCTCGCCGGGGTCGATCTTACCCGTGGCGGCAATTACCGCCGGCGCAAAACCTATGCAGGCGGCGGAGCCTGCCAGCACCAGGGCTGCCATTACGACTGAAATCACCACAGGCGATGCGTGGAAATAGCACATCAGGCCGAAGACAATCGCCGGCGGCAGCGAGCCCCACGTGCCAGGAGCAACCGGCAGCCGACCGAGTCCGAAACATGATGTGGCCAACCTTTTCATAGTCGCCGAAGATTAACTCACGGCGGCGCTTTAGTCAAAGACTATTACTCCGTTACGATTGGTCCTGTGACTTGTCATTCCCGCGAAAGCGGGAATCCAGAATGACCGGCACCCCGGCTGCCGCATGAAACTCTGTCATTGCGAGCGCAGCGAAGCAATCTCAGAAGCAACAATAGCTTGCTCCGCTCGTAACGCATGAGATTGCCACGG
>JBDREF010000488.1:0-2763 GCA_043820045.1 Planctomycetota bacterium
TCTCAGCAGGTTCACGGAGAGTTCGTCTGCGATCGTGGCAATTTCGTCTGTCGCTTTCGGTCTCATCCACTGGAGTCTCGGTCTGCACGCTGTAATGATCACGTCGATTATCGGCGCCGTGTTCATGATAGCGTACCTGAGAACACGCGCGCTGCCTCCTGTCATGCTGGCGCATTTTGCGATCAACTTCATCGACTTTGCCGGTGTTGTGTCCAAATCGATATTCAAACTGGCTTGAGAGAGGCATGAACAATTGGATTGGGACGGTTGTCTAACCAGGCCCTGCAGGCGATGCGCTACCGCGCACGCCTGAACTTTCGCGTTTGGCAAAGTGAATTACAGAGGCGATAAAGGAGTCGGATATGTTCGAAAAGCACAGCGAAAATGGGTACCGTCTCGCTATAAAGGGAATCGAACTGAAGACGCGGGTGTACGGTGAAAAAACCCTGATGGCGGAATTCCGGTTGACGAAAGACAGCATCTTACCCCGACACGCCCATCCTCATGAGCAGACGGGGTATCTTGTGAAGGGCCACATTCGTCTTTCGATCGGTACGGAAAAGTGCGACGCGCAGGCAGGTGACACCTGGTGTATCCCGGGCGGCGTTGAACATGGGGCAGAAATCATAGAAGACTCCGTCGCCGTTGAAGTGTTCTCGCCTGTTAGAGAGGATTACTTGCCAGAAGAAAAAAGAGAATGAATTGAGGGGCTAACCAAGCAATCCGACTGGCCTCGTAAATTCGGCGGCTGAGTTTCATGTTCGGTTTGATTACATAAGGAGGTGACGATGGAACCAAGACTCCTCTTCTGGTGGCGGTGGCTGGTCGTTGCGACCTGTGCCGTCCTTGTATTTGGGCTTAGCATGGTCCTTCTTCCAGAGCCAACTCAGAAGTTGTTCAACTACATTTACCTGTCATCGCCTCAGGGGAGCACGACGTTCGGCGAGTCGGCCATCGCCTACATCACGTTCATCTCGGCGGTCTTGGGTGCCGTGATGTTCGGCTGGTCCGTGGCGCTGCTGTACGTTCTATTCGGTCCGTTCCGTCGCAGACAAATTGAGGGCTGGCGGACGCTCGCCGTGTCGCTGGTGGCGTGGTTTATTCCTGACACAGCATTCTCGCTTTGGTCCGGCTTCTGGCAGAACGCTGTGCTCAATACGATTATGCTGGTACTTTTCTTGATCCCACTGGCTGCAACATACGAAATGTTTAAGACACCGCCGCGCCGAACCACCGGCTGCACCGGATCGCCAATAAATCAGGCTCCCGGCGAGCCATAGGTTCTGCATTTGAAATATAAGATGATTATACAACAGGAGGGCTTTGAATTATGACGATAGATCCGACTCATATTTCTCCTTGTGGTCTCTATTGCGGAGTCTGTGCGATTTATATCGCACACCGTGACAATAATCACAAATTCAAGGAACGGTTGGTGAGTCTTTACCAGGGAAACGTTCATGGCAAAGGCAAGCTCCCCAATAGTGAAAAGCTTTCCATAGAAGACATTAAGTGCCGCGGCTGCCTGTCTGATGAGCTTTTTATGCATTGCCGACAGTGTGAGATCAGGAAATGCACCAAGGAAAAGGGCTACGATGGATGTCATCAGTGCGATGAATTTCCTTGCCAATACATTGACAATTTCCCAATGGCCGTTGGCAAAAAGGTTATTTTGCGGGCTATTCCATATTGGCGTGAGGAGGGTACTGAAAAATGGATTCAAGATGAAGAAGACCGCTATGTTTGCCCCGGATGCGGCAATAAAGTTTACCGGGGCGTTGTACGTTGTAATCAGTGTAAAGTGAAGTTGGATCTGGACTAGTTTTTGGGCTGGACAAAAGCTATTCCATCTATAGCCGCATAACAAACGGCTGCACAACGGACTGGCTCCACCGCTGGCGTGCTTCCGCCAGCCGGTTGAGCCGTGGCGTTGCTGTCTTGATGGAGAGCATTGGCGATGAAGATACTGTTGGTAGAACCACCGAAAGCACCTTCGACCATTGGTGGGGAGGACGTGTTCCTCTTCGAGCCCCTCGCGTTGGAGTATCTTGCCGCCGGGGTGTCAGCCGGGGTGTCAAAGGAACACGAGGTGAGAATCCTCGATCTACGCCTGGACAAAGACCTACAACGCATCTACACGGACTTCCATCCCGATATTGTCGGGATAACCGCGTATACCTCACATGTGAATGTTGTCAGAAGACTCTTTGAGCAAATAAAGGGATGGGATTCGAGGGTTCTTACTGTGGTGGGTGGTCATCATGCGACGGTGATGCCTGAGGATTTCCTTTCTCCCTTTATTGATCTCATCGTCATCGGAGAGGGAGTGTTTGCCTTCAAGGAGATCGTGACGAGGTTTGGAAAAGGAGAGCCGTTCAATGGGATACCAGGAGTAGCCTTCGCGAAGGGAGACAGCTTGATCAGAACGGATTCGCAAGCTGCGGTTGACCTCGACGTCTTTCCCTTTCCCGACAGGAGACTGACAGCAAAGTATCGGAAGCACTACTACTCGGAATGGATGAAACCCCTGGCCTCGATCCGAACTTCCAAGGGATGCCCATATCGGTGCAAGTTCTGCGCTCAGTGGAAAGTGGCAGGAGGTCGCTACTTTAAGAGAGAGCCACGGAGGATAGTCGAAGAACTGGCGAAAATAGAGGAGGAGTGCGTTTTTTTCGCCGATGACGAATCCCTCATCGATGCAGCGAGAATGACAATGCTCGCCCAGTTGATCAAGGAGGCAGGGATAAACAAACGGTATTTTCT
>JBDREF010000489.1:0-2350 GCA_043820045.1 Planctomycetota bacterium
AGACAAGAGACACTGACGGCGACGGCATCCCGGACACTATGAACGAAAGAAAGGGGCCTTACCTGGATCTTGCTACCACCAGCGTTTTCAAAGTGGGTGAGCTGTTCCCTGTCAATATTGCCGGCACGCTGGCCCTTGATACACATGTGATTTGCGACGTCTTCGCCGCTCGAAAGGTGAGACTCTCCAGCAGCGGAAAAACCGCCAACGCAGGGGCGCCAATTCTCTATTACAGGGCAAATACTGCCGAGAAGAGAATCGATACGATCTACAATATTCAAGACAATGACGCCTTCGTTCAGATGAAGCAACTGTTCGATGGCAGGGATCACCCGCTGGGCAGAGGCACCCTTGCGGACCGGGCTGCGTTCTTTTACGGCAATCCCAACGACCCTTTGGCTACAGGATATATTCAGAATCCTAAAGTGACAGCGAGAGCCTGGCCTTACAGGCCGGATTCTTACATATTGATTTCTGCGGGGTCTGACGGTCTCTACGGTACGAACGACGATATTCGCAATTTCGGAAACTAAGCTTGCGTCGATACCCCATTGAGCGAGCTGAAGCTATGGAAACTCGCAAATATGAGTATGGCTTGACTCTTGTCGAAATGCTGGTTGTGATTGTGGTAATTGCAGTTCTGGCCACAATGGTAATCGGCATTGCTACCCGTATCGACAACCAGACCAAGGAAAAGAGCGTCGAAGCCATCCTGGCACAACTGGACGGAGCGATTCAGGAATATCGCGAATTCACGGATGCCTTCCCCGCACAGCCCGAGAAAAACTTTGCAAACGCAGCCGCACATTCGGAACAACTTTACAAGGAGCTTGACGCGATACCAGGCTCGCAGAGTGTATTGGCTAAAATCAACGATTCCTTCATAGAGAACAAATACGGGACGGCCGATACGCAGCCCGAGATATATGACCCGTGGGGGACGGTGCTGGACTATACTTACGTCCCCGGTGACAACTATCCGACGCTGATATCGGCCGGGGCGGATAAAGTTTTCGGTACCGCCGATGATATCAGCAATAAATAAGAAACGATGAGAAAAGAGCCCAGACAATCCGGTTTGACCTTGCCCGAAACGGCGGTAGTTATTGCAACAATAGCTCTGCTTGCAGCTTTCGCCCTGCCGGCGGTCCGCGCGCTTCTGAACTCATTCGAATCCCACAGCGGGGCCACAACGATGATAAGCGCGGCTCTGACCAGTGCCCGCGCCATCGCCGCAAGAGAACAACACTATGCCGGCATACGGTTTCAGCAGGACTCCGCGGGCAATCAGTACATGGTCTATATAGTCCACGACTTTGAGAAGACGGGCCTGAGCCCCGGTTTCCGGGCGGTCGAGGGTCTCAAGCCGATAAAGCTGCCCGCGAGTCTGGGGGTGATGGACTTGACAGTCAGGACGAACCACGGCACGCAGTCAACAAGTGCGGCGGACCCGCTCGATGAGCCGCTTAAAGTCGAATACCTTGATGATACGAATCCACTCAACCTGGACTCGGACGGAAAGAACATATATCTCAGGGATACATCCACTTTTTCGATCGTCTTTTCGCCGGCCGGCAAGCTTGCGGTGCGCACCGTTCGCGTGAGAAACAGAAACGGGATTTACCAGCCGGACAACGGAGTCCCCAACAAAGTCTCAACGGACGGCGTGTTTAACTCCCCAACGAACATAAGGACATACGGCGTCGGTACGTTTATCCAGGATGACTATGCCGAACTGGGACTGGGTGTTGAGTCGAGCCGAAACAGCTTCACTATATACGACAGGGTCCAGTTCGACAAATTGGACACACAGAGAAGGTTCGGCTATCTAAGCAGTCTCAAACCAATCTACATAAACTCTTACACAGGAACGATGATTCTGCCGAACTGACGGATTTATGAAAAAGAAACGGCAATATAACGGTTTTTCTCTCACCGAGGTTCTTATGGCGGTCGGAACACTTGCCATCGGAATGATTTTCATAGGCGGGACGTTTCTGACCGGCATTCATTTCTCGACAATTGCAACGGAGCGAACCATTGCGGCGGTAGCGGCAGACGAGGCCTTTGCCAAAATCAGGCTGTACGGCGTTAATCCTGCCGACCCAAATCTGGCAACTGACAAGCTCACAACCTTCGAGTCGCTGAATTCCATTGCTCCCAATGAGTTCGCATATCCTTCAACAGTTGTCTCCACCGAGAAACAGTACTACTGGTCCGCCTTGTGCAGGCCGGTTTATTCCGGCCCGACCAATCGTCTCGTGCAGGTTACGGTTCTTGTCAGCAGAAAAGTGGGCAGCGGAACAATATATCCCGGCGGAGCTTTCAGGCCGACTCCCGTCCGGGTCGG
>JBDREF010000490.1:0-5550 GCA_043820045.1 Planctomycetota bacterium
TTGAGGCGGAAAAGCGGATAAAAAGACTTACTTCCTTGACAAAAACTTGATTCTGTGCTGCAATTGAACAAAACGATCTGGGAAGAAAGTAGATTTTTCGTACTCGAGGGGATGTTATAGAATGAGTACCCAAGACGAGAATTATATGCTGATGGCGCTTAGACTGGCCCGGCAGGGTATCGGTTCGGTGGAGCCGAACCCCGTTGTCGGAGCCGTCATAGTGAAGGCCAATCAAGTTATCGGAAGGGGCTGCCACAAGAAGTTCGGCGGCCCACACGCGGAAATACACGCCCTGGAAGACTGCACGACCCTCGGTGTCAGGCCGCAGGGCGCCACGATGTACGTGACGCTCGAGCCTTGCTCTCATTACGGCAAAACCCCGCCCTGTACGCGGGCCATTATATCAGCCGGGGTGGCGAGAGTTTTCGTAGCCATGATCGACCCTTCGGAGCATGCCAGTGGAAAAGGTATTGAGCAGTTGCGCCAGGCGGGGATCGACGTGGAGGTCGGACTGTGTGAATCACATGCGAAATTGCTTAACGCCCCTTTCATTAAATTCACTACCACGGGCAAATGCTGGGTGACGTTGAAATGGGCCCAGACCATAGACAGCAAAGTGGCATGGGCCGACAAAAGCGCCGGGAGAAGGTGGATTTCCAATGAGCAGAGCAGGCGAGATGTGCACAAACTGCGCAGGCGCGCCCAGGCGGTGCTGGTGGGGATCAATACGGTAATCGCGGACAACCCGCTATTGACGGCGCGTCCGAGCAGGGGCAGGAAGGTCACCCGCATCGTGATGGACAGCTTTCTTCGAATTCCACATGACTGTCAACTGCTCGATACTGCCGACAAGGACCCCGTCATAATCTTTGCCAGCGAGCGGGCGGTATGGGCGAAGGGCGACGTTGCAGAGCGGATCACGGGCAAGGGCGCGGAGATTCTGGCCTACCCTGATACGGGCGGCAGTTCAAATCTCCATTTTCTGCTCGATGCACTGAGTAATCGCGGCATCTTTCAGTTGCTTGTGGAGGGCGGACCAACCGTATTGGCCTCATTCCTGAAAGAGAACCTTGCCGATGAAATCATCGTTTACATCTCGCCGAGGATAATCGGCTCGCAGGGCAGCGCCGAGACGGCCGGGCCGATGACTCAATTGTATCGGACCGTCGATTTGCATAACGTTGAAATTCAGCGTTTCGGCGAGGACATTCGGTTCAGCGGGTTCACCGAGAAATCGCTTGCCGAAATTTCGGCCGCCCAGATGGCTCCCGAGGATGAAGTCGAGGCCTGCGTAGCTCAGGAATCCGATGAATGAACAAGAGAGACGTTGTAAGGCTGGCCATTGAGCATCGCGAAGTCCCGTACGTCCCGTGGCACTGCAATTTCACCGTAGAGGCGGCCGGCAAGCTGCGAAAGCATTTCGGCGAGGATGATCTCAATTCGGTCCTGGACAACCATTTTGTCAAACTTGGTTGTGACACAGGTTTTTTCGCCGATCTGGGCAACGACCGTTTTCGTGACGTATTCGGCGTCGTGTGGGATCGCAGTATCGACAAGGACATAGGCGTTGTTGAGGGCTGCCTTCTGCCGGAGCCCGTGCTGCGGGGATACGAATTTCCCGACCCTCTGAACAAATGTTTTTTCGATGATATTCCCGAGAAGCTGTCCCGATACGGAGACTGTTTCAGGGTTTTCAAGATAGGTTTTTCACTTTATGAAAGGGCCTGGACACTGCGCGGCATGGAGAACCTGATGATGGATTTCCTTGACCACCCGGATTTCGTGCGCCGGCTGCTGCGTTCGATCGCCGATTACAATATCGCCCAGGTTACGGAAGCTCTGAAGTATGACATAGATGCGGTCTATTTCGGGGATGACTGGGGACAGCAGAGGGGCTTGCAGATGGGACCGGGCATCTGGCGTCAATTCATTTTGCCGGAGCTGAAGCGGATGTATTCGCTGGTTCGCAACGCTGGGAAATTTGTTTTCATACATTCGTGCGGTAAGGTGGATGAGCTTTTTGACGACCTGATTGAGATAGGGCTTAATTGTTTCAATCCGTTCCAGCCTGAAGTCATGGATGTCTTTGACCTGATGAAGAAGTATCGCGGCAGGCTCGCCTTTCACGGCGGCATGTCCACGCAGCGAACGCTGCCGTACGGTTCCGTCAAGGATGTAAGAAAAGAAACAAGAAGGCTGCTGGATGCCGGCGCCGGCGGGGGCTATGTTTTCGCTCCAGCCCACGCCGTCGAGGGAGATGTTCCACTGGAGAACATGTTAGCCTTCGCAGAGGTCCTCCACGCCCAGGACGGCTACAAAAACCTTTGATTCTAAGTCAGAAATCTTAGATTTTCTCGATGCAGAAAGGATTGGAGAGCAGTGCAGAGGGTAGTCTTTGCAGATTCATGGTCTCAATACTTTGCCGAGTCCGGCCTCGAATCGTTCTACGATTTCTTCGGCTATCCGGCGATAGAGACGGTAGGAGTGAACAGCAAACGCAACGTGGTGACATTTGCCCTGGGTGACGGTTCGGGAAGGAGGCGGTTCTTCATGAAGCGTTTCTTTCATCCCCATTTCAAAGATGTGTTCTTTGCACGGCGCAACATCGGTGAATTCTGCTCGCAGGGTCGATTCGAGTGGGAAAACGCCCGGCTTCTGCTCGATAACGGTGTCGGAACCTACAAGCCGGTCTGTTGCAGTGAACAAACAAGATGGGGCCTTGAGACAAAGTCCTTCTGCATAACCGAAGAGCTTCGGGCCGAGTGTATGACCGAGTTTCTCAGGCGCGAATGGTGCCATCTGGAGCGGCGGGCGAAAGAAAGAATCATGGTATCTCTTGCGGCGTTCGTTCGCAGAATACACGCTCTGAACATCGATATGCCGGACCTTTACATCTGGCACATATATGTCAAAGAAGACGGCAATTCCGGAGAGCCCGACTTTGCAGTCATCGATATGCATCGTATGTCACGCAATGTCAGGATCAGCAGTAAGAAGATGAAGAGTCTCGGCAGGCTGCACTACAGCATGATTGACGACTACTTCGACGATGAACTAAGGCGACTGCTCATCCAATCTTATGCAGCGGAGGGTTGGGCCGGTGACGTCACCGCCCTTGTTGCTCAGATAGAGAAGCAGTCGGTCGCGATTTCGGCGAAACGTGGGCAGAAACAATATTAGATCGCCGAATCCACTCCGCAGACGCCTCGACGGTGAAACGATCGACCCGTGAGTTTCAGAATGGCTGCCTTTCGTCTTGCTACGAGGTATTTTACCCGCTTGGCGTTCTCAGTTGCCTTTGCTCTTCTGCTCCGGGAGCAATTCCAGCACGGCGAAGACCGGGCAGTGATCCGAGGCGACTTTCTCGTCTATTACTCTCGTTTCGACTATCCTCCATCGACTTTCCGGTTTGTACATAATGTAGTCGATTTTCCTTCTGGGCATGACGGAGGGAGATGTCGGCTTGGGATCTTCTCGGCAGACGTAAGACCAGTCCTGCGTGAGAAGGTTGATCGGATCGCTGCCCGGCACCGCATTCAGATCCCCCGCTAAGATTATTGGAAGGCCATAGTCCTCGTATAGCTCCTTGATCCGGCCGGCCTGCATCATTCGGTTCTTCTGGTCTCGCACGTGGTCCAGGTGCGTGCCGACAAATACGAGCTTCTCCCCGTTCGGCAATTGTACGTGAACTTCCAGGGCCGCACGCGGTTCGGCTTCAGGCGTGTGCGGAAGCGGGTTGTTCTTCGTATGGAGTATCGGATGGCGCGACAGGACGGCTTCTCCGTATCCGCCGCCCGCATAGTCCATGGCTTTGCCGAATACTCCCTGCAATCCTGTGCGTTTGCTCAGTTCGGCCGTAAGGTCGAGACCTTTGGCGCGAGTTGTCTTGTTGTCAACCTCCTGCAGCGCAACCAGGTCGGGCTTGAGCGAGTTTATTATACCGGCGACGGCATCGAGGTTAGAGTTGCCGTTGGCATCCTCGCCGTGATAGATGTTGTAAGTTAAGATTGCGACTCTCGCGGGCGTCTTGCGTTTGTCGGCGGCGCAACCTCCGGCGCAGATGAGGAAAATCAATACGATCAGCACAATTCTCGGCTGTGTTGACAGAGCTTTCATGCGGCACTTCCTCATGGCAGGCCCGTTTACTTTATCAGCTTTATGATTTCATCGAGGTTGTTCGGCGCCTCTATTGGCACATTGCTGAACTGGCCCTGCTTGTCTTTGTGATAGTTGACGGTCACATCCGGGTCTTTGAGCAGATGGCCGGTAAGCACACAGGCGACCCGCTCGTCGCCGCCGATTACACCTTCGGCCCTGAGATTTTTCAGTCCGGCAATTGTCGCGGCCGAAGCCGGCTCACAGCCCAGCCCGTATTTGCCGATAATCGCCTTGGCATCGACAATCTCCTCGTCCGTAACCGCCCGCACGACGCCGTCGCATATATCGATAGACCGCAGGCATTTCTTCAGATTGACCGGCCTGGATATTTCTATCGCCGAGGCGCACGTATGCGGCGAGAAGTTGCGAGCCGTCAAGTCGTTATAATGGTCATCGATTATAGCCTGGTTGACTTTGCCGCCGTTCCAGCAGAGCTTCTTGTTATTGACCAGGTCCGTCAGGGTGTCGGCGCCGGCGGCGTTGATAATCGCCATCCGCGGCGGCCGCTGAATCAAACCCAATTGTTTTAGCTCGTCGAAGGCCTTGCCGAAGGCGCTGGAGTTGCCGAGATTTCCGCCCGGCACCACGATCCAGTCGGGCACTTCCCAGCCCAGGCCTTCGATGATTCGGTACATGATGGTCTTTTGCCCTTCGAGCCGGAACGGGTTGAGCGAATTGAGCAGGTAGAGTCCGAGCTTTGTGCATACATCCTGAACCTGCCGCATGCAGTCGTCGAAGTCGCCGAGTATTTGAATCGTTTGCGCGCCGTAATCCATCGCCTGGCTGAGCTTGCCGAAGGCGATTCGCCCCGAGCCGATGAATACGGTGCATTTCACGCCGCAGCTATGTGCGTACAAAGCCACCGATGCGGACGTGTTGCCCGTCGATGCACACGCGCTCGAGGTCGCGCCGACCATTTTTGCGTGGCTGAACGCCGCCGTCATACCGTTGTCTTTGAAAGAGCCGGAGGGATTAAGCCCTTCGTACTGCAGGTACAGTCGTCCGGCTTTCATATCGACGTACTTAGCTACGGCGTCGTTCTGCTGGAGGATGGTCTGGCCTTCGCCGATGGTTACTTTATATTCGTCGCCGCAGAAGTTGAGCAGTTCGCGGAAGCGCCAGACGCCGGAGAAATCCAGCCGGTTGTCTCTTGTGCACCATCGCCGGGCGAATTCGCTCAGTTTGTTTGGAACGTAGATGCTGTCCCAGTCATAACGTATGTCCAGCAATTCCCCGCAGGCCGGACATTTGAACATCGCCTCTCCACAGTCGAACTGCTCGCCGCAATCGGGATTAATACACTTCTGATAAGCCGCACCGGTCATACCCATGTACAAAGTTCCTTGTCAGTTGCATTGTCTTTTTGGTGTGATTATAAACAATGAGCGGAGC
>JBDREF010000491.1:0-2055 GCA_043820045.1 Planctomycetota bacterium
CTTCACGACTACCGTTCCGGAAATGGAGAGATACGTGGCCGGGCGGGGAGCTATCGGCGATTACCTGCTCAAGATTTTCAAGGAATATCGCAAGGACCACTTCGCATGGTCCAAGGTGCTGTGGGATATGACGGCTGTTGCCTGGCTCGTCAACGACAAATGGCTGCCGTCAGACCTTGTGCACAGCCCGATTGTGACGGACAACTACACGTTCAGCTTCGATAACTCCCGGCACCTGATCAGAACGGTTAACTTCGTCCAGCGAGACCCCATCTTCAGAGATTTCTTCACAAAGCTGGAAAAACGGTCGGAAAAGTAAAGGCGGCTGGGCATTCCGACTAACCGGATCAAAGAACACACAGACTGATAAAGGACAATAAAATGGACCGACGAGAATTCCTTGGGACAATGGCTGCAGTAGTCGCCGGCAGTGCAACACGCACACTACCAGCCTTGGCGGCTGAATCCGGCACGCACGCAAAGTCGGGGAAAAAGGAAATCCCCAGGCGCGTACTCGGCAAGACAGGCGTTGAAGTAACCTCCCTGATACTGGGAGGTGTCGTGGCTATGAAAGAGGCTCCGACTGCGAAATTCCATCCGGCGGAGCTGGCAAACGCCGCAATCGATGCGGGGATACATTACTTCGACACCGCGCCGTCATACGGCAACGGCCAATCGGAACAGAACTATGGCGAAGTACTCACAACCAGGCGAAAAGAGGTCTTTCTCGCCACCAAGACCGGCGACCGCTCTTACGACGGCGCAATGCGGGAGGTGGAAACCAGTCTTAAGCGCCTCCGCACCGACAGTCTGGACCTACTCCAGGTTCACGGCGTCACGGCCAAAGAAGACTTCACGAAATGGGACAAACCGGACGGCGTGCTGAAGGCCTTGTACAAGCTGCGAGACGAGAAGGTCACTCGATTCATAGGTGTCACAGGTCACGAAAGCCCTGAAGCGATGCGCCGGGCCATTGAGTTGTTTGATTTCGATACGATCCTGACAACATTTAACCCCACCGCCAGGCGTCTTCCGTACCAGCAACTTGTCCTGCCCGTGGCACGTGAAAAAAAGATGGGGATCCTGGCAATGAAGGTGATGGGCGGCGGACTTGGCTCGTTGGCCGTCGGCAATCCAATCAAGAACGATGATACTTGGTACCACGACGCAGCGCAGCGTCAGGCCGAGGCGGCAACCCTGATTCGCTATGCGCTCGGATTGCCGATTACAGCGGCAGTAGTGGGCATGGGCTCGCTCGAACATCTGCGAATCAACGTTGCAGCAGCCCAGGACGCTCAACGGCTCGATCAAAATACACAGGGACAGTTGGAAAAAGACATGTCGTAAGAGCACCAACTCGCCTTCGGCTTTTTGTCGGCAAATCTGATAAGGGGTACCGTAGATGACTATAGAAGCAAGCAATCAACGCAACGATAGCTTCGTACACAGTGCAAAGTTCCAGGCAACAGGCCGCCAAATGACGCAGACATCCTATTTTTGGCTCGAACGCCGGGCGATATTTCAAAGCTGTGGACTTTGAACTCTCCGCCCGCACTATGGAGACAATTGCCTCACTTGCCGATATTGTCGTCCCGGCCACGACAACTACATCCTCACCCTGTCGCACACGTGATCTTTGGCGTTAACCCCGCCGCCGACCGGCATCCAAACCGCAAATGAGAGCGCTGGGGCTCGAACCCAGGACCTACGGCTTAAAAGGCCGTTGCTCTACCAACTGAGCTACACTCCCGAAAAATCGTGTATATCTATACATCGAATAGGGCAACCCTGCAAGAAAATTAACGGCAAACTTTGTTCATTTGCCCCAGTTTCGGTCATTTCGATTGACTCTGCGGTTGCGAATGTGTTAAAATAGTTAAAGATTGGACGTCGGTTTCTTTGAGATACCCACAGACGTTGATTGCGACTTTGAGGCTTGAGGGTCACAAATAATAAACCGCAGCAACCTGCTCACAACGCCTTTGGAGATGGAGGCAGAAATATAACCATATCTGTGAAAATTCAGTTCCTCTCGATAGTCCTGGTTGTCTCCCT
>JBDREF010000492.1:0-16667 GCA_043820045.1 Planctomycetota bacterium
GTTCGAAGGCCGGGGAGAGAATGCCTACGCAACCTGGTAGAGGTGTAATGTTAGCGCTCCTGGACCGCCCGCAACTTCTCCTGCCTGCTGTTTGGCTCTTTCGAGGCTAACGTCGGCGCGCATTCGGAGGCGCGGTGTCCCGCGCGTAGGGATACACCCCACACAAGAAACAGGTTTGCCCCGATTTACATAAAGTGCCAATTCGCTATTATTGAGAGTAAGAGAGTAAGGGTGCCTTATCTGTCATCGACCACAGAGCGCGCCTTAAGTGGATTCAGGTCGTAGGTGTATCATTCTTTGGAGGTAGAGTAGCATGAACAGACAAACTTGTTTGATGTCGGCAGTATTGACGCTGGTGTTCCTTGGCACGGCTCTGGGACAGTTGGAGGCGGCAGATATTGCTCGTGGAGGGGCGTTGTACGACCAGTGGTGGGCAGTGACCGGCGCTGCCGCGCCTACAGGAGATCACCCACTATGGGCCTTGCGGCCGGACACAACCAGTAACACCAGAACGGGCTTGGACACCTGGCGATGCAAAGAGTGCCACGGGTGGGATTACAAGGGAGTGGCCGGCGTCTATGGGTCAGGTAGTCACCGGACTGGCATTTCGGGGATATTCGGTACCGCAAAGACAGCCCAGGAGGTGTTCGACCTGATTAAGACTGACCATGCTTATGGAACCGCCGGTCTCAGCGATGAGGACATCTGGGATCTGGCTGCGTTCGTTACCGAAGGGCAGATAGACACGGACAGTATAATCGACACCGACGGAGCGTTCATAGGGGACACAGGCACCGGGCAAACGCTGTACGATTCCGGGATTGGAACCAACATAGCGTGTGCGACGTGCCATGGTCCGCTTGGGCTGACCCCGCCGCCGGGACATCCCGACTTCGACGAATATGTGGGATTACTGTCGAACGACAACCCCTGGGAGTTTCAGCACAAAGTGCAGTTCGGCCAGCCAGGCACACCGATGCCGAGTTCTGTCACCGGCGGCGGCACGACTTTGGATGTGGCCGACCTGGGCGCGTATGCACAGACGTTGCCACAGGCGGCACCCGGGGTCGTCAAGATTGACATGACGCCGCCCGGGCACTGGCATGTTACCCGTGCCAAGATGCTCAGCTTCACAGTGACAGATGACGGCAATCCGGTGGCCGGGCTGAGTCCTACCGTAGCCGTGAAGACTTTTGCGGGAACGGCCGATACGCTGATGGTCACAGATAACGGAGACGGCACCTACTCGGCCGAGCACATTGCCCGGGACATCGGCTCGGGCTATGCTATGGCTTACAGCATTTTGTTCAGCGTGGAATACAACGGCGTCAGTTACTTTGACGCCTGGCCGGCGGAGGTGGTCAGGGACGGCAGGGAAAACATACTGCCCACCATTAACGACACGCTTTACGCCTACCAAGTTCGCTACGGCTGGGTCCCCGGAACAGTCCATGCCAGTGATACGGAACTGGTGAGCATGTATTTCGAACCTCGGCGGGCCATCCAAGAGGGTGGTGATATCAATACCCAACAACCGTTTCGCAACACCTTCAACCATCTGACAGACCTCGTGCCGATGGTTCTCGTAGAGTCGGCGGACGGCAGGGTTTCAGAGGTCCTAAATGCCACCTATACCGGCCTTGGTGTTTATCGGGCGCAGCGTATCTTCTCTATGGCAGAAGTTGGTGCTTGGACTGACTACACAGTGAGTATTCTTTTTACCGACCCCTACAACGGTTTCACTCTTGATGCCTCGGAGACAGCGTATCCTATAGTGGTCTCCGCTCCCAAGCAGGATACCAGTTTTGACCCCGAGACACCTGAGTCGCTTTTGTTAGAGGGCAAGCTTATCTTTGAGAGCGCATGTGCCGGCTGCCACAGCCTGCCGACGGCAGACGACATGAAGGCCTTTCCGACGGACGACGCTCTGGTAGTGCTGGTTACCGGAATGGCGGAGGGGGCTGGTCTGTCGGACGAAGATGCCGAAAAGGTAGTTCTCTACTCGCTCGCTTTACGTCATGATGTGGCCGTCGGCATGCAGGCCGTCATTGACTTTTACGAACCACGCTCACTTGCGACTCTGGCAGGCTTTCTTGTCTTAGGTGTGTTTCTGCCGGCAAGAAAATGGTTGCGAGGGTAGCCCGGCAGGTGCCGGTAAGCAAGTAGTTTGTGTTAAGCTAATTGAATAGCAGCAGGATGTGCATCAGTTCGGGGCCTGTGTTGAGCGATTCGACATAGGCCCCGGTCGTCCTTCTCATTGGCATTGCTCTCGGTGATCGTCGCCTTGACAGAAGCAGGTCTTCTGAACTTACACAGGCTTTCATGTGTCTTGTAAGGCCTCGCGTAGGGGCTTCCGCTACACGTAAAAGCGGTCTAAGACTACGCAAAAATCAGGCCTCGCCCGATTTATGAATCAGGCCCTGTTTACTATAATGGGTTTTGTAGCGAAGGAGCCCAACTGGAGGTTCTGAAATGTGGGTAACTGAATCAAGCAGCAGGGGAAAATCAGGGGGCAAGCAGATGTTCAGTTTCCAAATAATCGGGCCGGCTTCTTGTAGTCCAAGTTCTCCGGCCGGAGAGTCTCGTCGAGGATGATGCTATGCAAAACATGCTCCAGCAACTAAACTGGGCACTGCTGTTATCATGCGGAACCAAAGGCGGGTCGCCTTCCCACCATTACAGAAAGGCTTGGCGAAAGCTCCTGACTACTATCCTGAACGTACAAGGCGAGGTTTCCGGAGACGGCCTGGGCGACAAGCTTGAAATGGCGCTCGCACGACTGCACTATTCAAACGGAGACTATGACGGCGTCGCCGTCAGCTCGCTTCGCGAGTTTGCCTGCGCCATCGAGGCTCAGAGCGGAAAACGAATTCGGCCGGCGGATGCAAACATGCTGGTCAGTGCCACCCAAGAGGTTATTGACGTGCTCATGTCCGGTTGATCGACCAGCAGGAGAATACGGTCGCCCGCCCGAAGATGAGTGATCATAATGTTAGTTTTACGGGAGCCGTTTTTCTGGAGGTCTTCAGGATGGATAGTAGAAAGATTTTCGAAACGCTGTTTGCGAGTTGCCTTATTGCGGCACTGGTAGGGGGGGCGGCAAACGCAAGAACCATCCATGTGGACGATGACGCCGCCGGTGTAAATGACGGTTCGAGCTGGGCGGATGCGTACAAATACCTTCAAGACGCTCTGAACGAAGCCCGCTCGGCCGAGAAACCGGTGGAGATTTGGGTCGCCAAGGGTACTTACAGGCCCGACTTGGGCGCCGGTCAGACGCGGAAGGATCGGCAGGCTGCATTCCGGCTCATTGACGCAGTCACGCTGAAGGGCGGATTCGCCGGTTCAGGTGAACCGGACCCGGGCGCCAGGGACGTTGATTTGCACGAGACAGTACTTAGCGGCGACCTGACCGGCAACGACGTGGTCATAAATGACCCGCGTAAATTGTCTGGCGAACCCACGCGAACTGAAAACAGCTACGTTGTCGTGGCAAGTGTCAAGACAGACAAAACGGCTGTGATCGATGGTTTCACCATTACCGCCGGGAGCCAACATGGCATGTATAATCGCAGAGGTAGTCCCACCGTAGCCAACTGCACATTCAGTGGAAACCAGGCAAACTGCTGGGGGGGCGGGATGTGCAGCGAAAATGGCAGCCCGAGACTGAGCAACTGCACGTTCAGTCGCAACTGGGCACAGTACGGCGGCGGACTTTGGAGCCTGGGCGGCACTCCGGTGCTCACTCACTGCACTTTCACTGGGAACTCAGCGACCTACGGCGGCGGGATGTACAACTACAACAACAGCCACCCGCGGGTAATCAACTGCACTTTCACCGGTAATTCGGCGAAGTACGGCGGTGCGATGTACAGCAACAACAACTGCAGGCCCGCGGTGACCAACTGTACCTTCACTTGCAACGTAGCCAATGGTGAAGGTGGCGCCATGCGTAACATCGACAACTGCTCGCCGACACTGACCAACTGCATCCTGTGGGGCAACACGCCCGATGAGATTGTCGATCATTTCAGGAGCAGCTCGACCGTCAACTACAGCCATGTGCGGGGCGGAAGGGGCAAGCCGTGGTTCGGGGAAGGTTGCATTGACGCCGACCCGCTCTTTGTAGGTGTCGATGACCTTCGGCTGTCGCCGGATTCGCCTTGCATCGACGCCGGTGACAACACCGCCTTGCCTTCTGAGATTACGACGGGTCTTGGCGGAAATCCACGATTCATCAACGGAAAAGTCGATATGGGTGCATTCGAGGCGGGTGGCTCGATGTAGGTAGTGGCGGGAATAGCCATCCAGAACTTCGGCGGATTAGTGTGTTAGTTGCTTATGATAGAAAGTCCTTTTTGTAGCGAAAATCCACTTTTTGCTCTCAGTGTCTTGCTGGGTCTTGGATTTCTCCTGGGTCATCTTGTTGAGAAATTGAAATTGCCCAACCTGATCGGTCAAATACTGGCAGGGATCTTGGTTGGACCCTTTGGCCTTGATTTGTTTTCCCCAGAGACATTCCATAATTTTGGACAGATTACCGATTTTATCCTTTGTATCTTCGGTTTTACCATGGGTACTCATCTGGTTCTCCGCCAACTCCACAATGCCAGTCAGAGGATATTCAATATCGTGATATGCCAGATTGTGCTGATTCCCTTACTGATTTTTGTGGTTCTGTTGTATGGGCTGGCCATGCCGTTACCGCAATGTCTCCTGCTTGCCGCCATCGGTCTGAGCACCTCGCCGAGTTCTATTATCCACCTGGTCGTCCACAGACGTTCAAGAGGCGTTTTTACCAAGACGCTTGTCACCTCGGTCGCTTTGATTAGCATTGCCTCTCTGGTCCTGTTTTCGATTGTATTTGAGGTTGCCCAGTCTATTGTTGATCAACAGGAATCGCTCCACATCGCTACGCTGTTTCTGGCACCAGCAAGAGACATCCTGGGAGCGATCTTAGTTGGACTCGGCATAGCCCTGTCTCTGCTTTGGCTTACTCGCAAGAGTAAATCGCTGACCTATCATTTCTCCGTTCTGATCATTGCACTGCTTCTCCTTGCGGGGACTTGCCGTGCGCTGGGATTGCCCGACTTTCTGTCGAGCATGGTGCTTGGTTTTATCGTCAGTAATTACTCCAAAAAGAAACACATCCTCTTGAAGTCCTTTGATAATATCGAACCTGGAATTTTCGTTCTCTTCTTTGTGCTGGCGGGTACTCATATTGATTTCAGCCTGGTCAAAACCGCGGGGATTGCCGGAGCGGCCTTTGTGCTGGCCCGGGCAGCAGGGAAATTCATTGCGCCCACGCTGGGGGCCTACTTGTCTAACTCACCACAGAGCGTCAAACGCTGGATCGGCATAGCGCTCTTTCCGCAGGCCAACATTGCCGTCGGCTTAGTACTCCTCGTGGAGAATCAAGCCCAGTTCGCCCCTTTCTCTGACTCCATTACAACGATTGTGCTTGGTGCTGTGCTTGTGTGCGAGACGATTGGTTCGATTCTTACAGACCTGGCGATAAGGCAGAGCGGTGAAGTTAATAAAAATCGAGTTCGTCTGCTGGAGTTTCTGCAGGAGGAATACATCCTGGTAGGACTCCAGCAGACCGACAAATGGAAGGCCCTGGCAGAACTCGCTACGTTCATGCACAGAGTTCATGGCATTCGGGAGATTAGTCGAACAGGCTTGGTGAAATCCGTTATCGAACGCGAAGAGAAGATGTCCACCGGCATGGGTGAGGGCCTGGCCGTGCCGCACGCGATGATTGAAGGCGGACCGAAGATAAGGGGGGTCATCGGTGTCTCTCATAAAGGGATTGACTATGAGGCAATCGACGGCAAGCCCGCTTACCTTATTGTCCTCATAGCAACACCTGAGGCACATTATGACCAGCATCTACAGGTGCTGGCCGGCATTGCCAAGATATTTGGACAGGACCCGGAAATAATGAACGACATATTAAGGGCCAAAGCCGCAGCAGATGTACATGAGATTCTCCAAAGGGGTCACGCGGATGCCGTCAACGTCTATCTCTCAGAGTAGCCAGCAAAATAATCTACGCTACGGCAGGGCTTGTCAAATATCGGTTTATACGGAAACGATTCAAAAACAGGCAAATATTTTAATGGCATATTCTGTTATGGCTCTTCTTTGCTTTCACCAGCAATTCCAATCATAATTTAGCTGTAGAGAGCGGGCACGGCGCACCTGGATCCACTGTGCGAGAAATGTCGATTGAAGTCTCTATTTAATCCACGGCGGCGTTCATTATTACTGCGATACTGCGCCTGTCTGAACGGATGCGGGTTCGGGAAAAATTGAAGCCAACGCATCCTGAAAGAACTTCAGCGCCTTGTCGCGCTCGCCGCGAGCTATATAAATGCGTCCCAATTCGTACCGGGCGCGCGCATCGAGCGATCGTTGTCCCACAAGCGGCAGGAGCATCTGCTCGGCCTTTCGGTCCTCACCGGTACGCGCCAGGACAATGGCCGAGCCGAGCTGCGCCGACGGGAAAGTCGGATTCTGCCTCAGCGCCGCCTCGAAGTGCTTAGCCGCGCTGTCCATGTCGCCGGCCGAAAATTTCAAAAAGCCCAGCGCACAGCGGGCCTCTACCAGTGACGGATAGCGTGAGACGGCTTTCTCGAAGGTGGATATTGCCTGCTCGGTTTTCCCTTCACTTTGCAGCTTCTTTCCGAGGTTATACATGTGCCACGCCGCAGTCATGTCGGCCTCAATCTTGCGGACTGCCGGGTGGATTTGCTTGTTCATCGTTTGTTCGTCGATCTCCCCGAGCAGAAAGCGAAGCCGTGCCTCGACCACATGGCGGAACTGCCGAGGATGGCTGGCGATGACGAACCGCAATCCTCCCTTGGCGTCGAAAAGAAGAGTCGTGGGAGAGACTATCAAACCGACTTCTTCGTATAAGGTCCTCTGCGGGTCGAGCAGAATAGGAAAGGAGAATTTTTCATCTGCAAAAGTTGCCTGGATTTCCTGGGCGGTTGAAAGTTTCGTATCTACCGCCAGAAGCCTGAATTTTGCCAGACCGACCTGGCGCGCAACCGCGTCCAGGTCTCTGAGGGCGTCAAGAGACAGATTGTGATCGGGTCGGCAGAAGGCTATGACTGCCGGTTGGCCGGCCAACTGCGCCGAGTCATACATGCCGACTATTCCGTCCGCGCGAGGCAGAAAGAAGCCGGGCATTGAGTCGCCGATTTTGAGATTCCGCACAGCACACACAGGATGCGGAATTGCCATCACAACGGCCAATAGTAACAGACTCGTATGGAAGCTGAATGGTTTTGCAAGAGATTGTCTCATAATATGCACCTCCAAAATGCGCGCTTATTGTTGTATGACCGCCTGCTTGCGATCATAGGTTCGCGGGACATGACAACCCGGAGCGCATTTACCGCCATTGGTGCTTAGTTCAAAGCCAATGGGATAATTCCACGTTCCGTAAGGAACGAAATCCTTCATCCGCTTGGGTTTTGTACCGGCGTGTACTTCGTGGCACGCCCTGCAGGTACGGCCCCTCTTCTGATTGACGTGAACGAAATGAAGGTTCTTCTCGCCGTTGCGAAAATCAGTCAGGGCGGTTGTCAGTTCGTCCAGAACGAGTGTATCTTCATGGCACTGGAAGCAGAGATCATACGCCTCCACCGAGAACGGACTGTAGAATGTGTGCGGGAATTCATGTGCCAGAATTCGGAAATGTTCCGAGCCGTGGGGCTGATGGCACAGGGTGCAGTTGCCCTCGCGAATCGGCCCGTGGCGCTCCGGATTGCTTTCAATCCATGTTTTCATGTTGATTATCGGTCCTCTCGGTGTGTCCATTGGCTCGTCGTGGCAGTCGAGGCAAAGGTTTATCTCCTCGTCCACGAGCATGTCGGGCATATCGCTTCCGTGGGGTGAATGGCAGTTGGCGCACTTGTTGTCCTCCGTGACAGCTCCGTGGCTGACAAGGGCATTTTCGACGATCTCGCCGATTGGCTCGTGACATCCCAGGCAGAGGTCGAGCGTATCTTGCTTGAGCTGGTGGTTGAAATCGCTGGCATGTGGGTCGTGACAGGCGATACAGCCCTCTTCTCTGATCACGTCGTGCTGTGTCATTACGTTTTCGACATGTTCGTGCATGTCCGTGTGGCAGCCAAAGCATAACTTGTTCCCGGTTTCGGGCAGCATAAACTTATTGGGTCCGCTGTGCGGGTTGTGGCAGACTGTGCAAACGCCGAGCGAGACCGGGCCGTGCTGAAATTCGTGAGCAGCGGGTGAGTCGTGGCACTCAAAGCAGAGCTTTGGCTCGGCCAGCGGCAGCTTGAACTTGTGATTCGGCTCATCGACCAACTGGTGGCAGAATTCGCAATCCTGCTGGGCGGTTGGTCCGTGCAGCACTTCGCCGAAGACCGTGGCGGCATGACATTCAGTGCTCACGCACCCGCCCTCGATCTTTTCCGGAGGCTTGGCGGTCATGGTGCCGGAAAGAATATCGAACTGTGGCAGCGCTACGACTTCCGGAATAAGCGAATCCGGCAACGCACGAGTGAGGCTCACATCTCGTTGCCGTGCTTCTGGTTCTTGAGCGGTGATCGACCATGATTCGGTGGCTGGATGCTGTTCCGGTTCCGCCAATGCTGTAGAATCCGGTTCGACGCTCGCTTCTGTGGCAGCTGGCTGTGGCCTGGGGGCCTGCACGGCCTGCGGTCGCGCTATCACGGCAGATTCCGGTTTGGCGTGAGTGATTTCATCCTGCTGGTTGGCAACGACGGATTCTTCTTTGGCCACCGGCTGCATATCTTTCGCCGGAGCGGGGCGCTGCGGCTCTTCCGCTGCGGCAGGTTCCTCTCTGGCGACCGGCTTGGTCGGCAGGGCGGGTTGCATCTCCATCGCCGCCGGAAATTCTTCCTTGGCGACCGGTCTGATAGTAGTCGGCGCGGCCATGGGGCGAGGAAGCTTGCGGTAGAATTCGACGTGTGATTCGGTGGCGACATGCGGATTGTGACATCGCTCACAGACCGACACAGCTTTACGATCAATTTTGATCATTGTTTTATGCTCGGTAGTCTTGCCGGCCAGCACGAGTCTGACCGCCTCCCTTCCTGGTCCGTGGCACGCCTCACATCCGACGCCCTCCTCCAAGTAGTGTCCCGTCTCAGGGTTCAGCCCTGTGGTGTGACACGGCAGGCAGTTGTCCTTGGCCTGTTCGTTTCTGATACGCTCGTACGTACTAGCCATCTTCGAGTCGCGCCAGGTTTGCACGGTAGCAGGATGTGTTGCGCCATGGCAGGCTATGCAGAATTGACTTCCGACCAGTCCTTCCAGTGCGAGTGGTTCGAGCGGTTCGGGCAGTTTCATCTGGGCCGTTTGTGACGTAGCATTTGACAAAAGCTCTGTTGGAATCGAGTCACCGGTGTAGGACATCATCAGGAACGCGAGCAGCCTGGCCTGTTCATCCGAGAAGTTCTCATTGGTCATTTCGGATGTAGCCACGACCGACTTCGGGTCTTTGAAGTGCTTGAAATGCCACTCGGCGTCATGAATGCCTCCTGCATTGGAGATGTCCGGACCGATATCGCCTCCGCGGCTGCGCAGTCTGTGGCACGACAAGCAGCCATGCTCATAGAACAAGTCCATAGCGGCGTTGTAGCGGTCCACGCCGGGCAGCGCACGCTCGGTGTGGCACTTCGGGCAGGAGCGGTCCAGTTCCTTAAGTGCCGGCATGGGTCGAGGCCAATGGGCTACGTGTCCGTGGGCATCCGCCTCCGTGACGGCACGTCCCTGCCCTGCGTGGCATATCGTGCACCCGAACTGCTCCTTTGGGTGGTCCTGCATGATTTGCCCCGAGTGCGCCGTCAGCGGCTGGGGGGCATCTTTCATGCTGGGATTGTCGATGGCTATGTGACAAGTGAGGCAGCGATCGATGCTGTTGAGGTGAGGCAAATACAATTGCTTCTGTCCGACGTCGAAGCGCTCCGCCGCCTCACGTTCTCGCTCGGTAGATGCCCGCGTCACCAACTGTTGCTTGTATTCGCTCTGGTAGCGATACCAGTCGACGCCAAAGTTTTCCTGGTACGCTGCATAGGCCAGTAATACAAAGACGGCCATGCTGAGGACCAGAAGTAGGACTTTTATGAATTTGTTCTGCAAATCTTGCATCGTTGGATTTCCGAATCATCAACAAATCAGTGTTCGAGCACGGGCCAGTCGGCCTGCGACCAGTAAAAACCCCAATTGGGGCCGCGATGGAAAGTGGCGAAATAGGTCAGGATTAAGAAAAAGACAAGAGCACAGGTAAAGAGCCCGATGGACGCCATGCGCGTCGAATTAGTCAGACGCAGCAGTCCGACAGACCAGACGACACTGGCCACCACAAACACCATGCCCGGGTTGAATACCATGATAACGATCTGCGTAGTCCTGGCAAACTTCTGTGTCAGTTCGGGAAGCCAGTTTCTGAGCCAGCCGAACTGGATGGTGAACGCCAGGATGCCTATGCACACCACAACAGAGTACACTGCGCTTGCCACGGCGATGCGCCTTCCTCTGGGTCCGCTGAACCAGATTCCCGTGTCTTCCTCTTCGCGATCCAGGTACGGAATCAGAAAAAGGCCAACCATAATAATACCCGGAATAACGATGCCGCCTCCGAATGCTGAGTAGGAAACCAGTTCCTGCAGCGCAAGGAAGTACCAGGGCGCCTTGGCCGGGTTCTCCGGAACTGCCGGATTGGCCTGCTCCGACAGGGGGGCGTCGGCCCACAAGGCGAGGCCCACAACAGCCAGCAGGACGACCATGGTCAGGATAGCTTCGAGGCGAAAGACTTGCGGCCAGGATGGGACAGTGTTCTCGATCTCCTTGTTGGTAGCCGGCGTGCGGTCGCGGATGACTGCCATCAAGCCAAAGCTCTTGGTCGGCGCCCCCTCGGGGCTGCTGCCATCGGTGGGCAGGTCGGGATCGGCCGATGACGGACGCGCCAATCCGCCGTCTTTGCGTATGCGCCAGAAGTGTATCCCCAAAGCGGTGCTCAACGCGATGGGCAACACCATTACATGGAGCGTATAGAAACGAATCAGCGCCTCTTCACCAACGAAGTGCGCACCCAGCAGCACTTCTTTTATCAGACCGCCGGGGTCGAAGTACTGAGTTATGCCAATGACATCTGTCAGGTCTCGGGGTGATCCGGCGATGCTTGAGCCGATCGTAACGGCCCAGAAGGCCAGTTGGTCCCACGGCAGCAGGTAGCCGGTAAAACTCAATGCCATGGTGATGACGAGCAATACCATACCCATCACCCAGTTGAACTCCCGCGGCTGCTTGTAGGCCGCCGTATAGAAGACTCTTGCCATATGCATAATCAACAGCACCAGCATGCCGTGAGCGGACCAGCGATGTATGTTTCGTATGATCCTGCCCGTGGGCACGACGTACTGGATGTCCTTTATGGAATCGTAGGCGGTCGCCACGGACGGTTTGTAGTAGAACATCAGCAGGATGCCCGTGACCACCAGGATCAGAAAAAGAACCGCTGTCATGATCCCCAGGCCCATTGTTGCACTCCATTTGAGCGAATGCTTGTGTGTGCGGGCGGGATGAATGTGCAAGAAGAAGTTCTGGACTACAGTTTGCGTGCGTGCCCGTTCGGAGGTCGGTCTGCCGTGCCGGACCATTGATTCCAGGAAGTTGCGCACGAGGTTCTTCAGGTTGCGAAAGAACTGACGGGTAGCATTGTACTCCATGCGGCCTCCTCAAACTCCGAAACGCGTCTCAGGGCTTACTTCACGTTTGCTGTCAACAATAAGCCGACCGTCCGGCCCCAGCGATATCTCGACCCATACCAGGCCTCGCGGCGGGGGGCCGCTGAGCACTTTGCCGACGCTGTCAAATGTGGATCCGTGACAGGGACAAACGAATTTTCCGCCGTCCTCACGCTTGACAAGACAACCAAGGTGCGGACAGACAGTCGATACGGCGGCAATACCCTGCTGGTCGGAAAACACCCAGAGCCGGCGACTCGGGATGTGTACGGGCTGGCCCGCGGGAAAATCTTCCGGCTTGCCTATGGGGAACCGGCTGTCCGTCTCCGGGAAGACGGCGGGCAGGGGCAACTTGAAGGCGCCGATTATTGCAGTGATTATCGTGCCAAAGAATGCCAAGACGGCCGCCAGACCCAAAAAGTCCCGCCGTTCAATTGGTTTCTCAAACCGCGGTCCGGTCAGTTCGTTTTGCATGCCATTTCCCTTTGAATGAGAACATCTCCATGGTAATTGCTCCGGCCGGGCACCGGTCGGAGCAAAGCGCGCAGCGGATGCAGCGAGCTTCATCTTTTATGATTGCCGAGGCCTGCTCTCGTGGCGTCTGGCCGCACATCGCATCCAGTACCGACTCGGCCCGGCCTTCAGCCATGAGCCGGCTGACCGCGACGATTCGCAGGCAGCCTTCGGGGCAAACGTCAACACAGCCTCCACACAGCAGGCACTTAGAGGAGTCGAATATCGTATTTACGCCGCAGTCCAGACACCTTGCCGCCTCCCAGCGGGCCTCCTGACGGGAGTAGGTCTGCTCGACCTCGATGTTCTGGCCGATCATCCGCTCCTCAACCGAGGCGGCCGGTGCGCGCAAACGCTTGAGTTTCTCGTAGTCCCTTTCGCGGGCGAAGCGTGACAGAGCGGCGTGCCGCCCCCGGGTTTGCGCCGCGAATCCGGAGCTCCGCAGATAGCCGTAAATCGACCGTGCGACGCGTTTTCCACTCGCAATCGCCTCTATCATCAATCCCACCCCGTGGGCCACGTCGCCGGCCACGAACACATCCGGTGCGGACGATTGCTGTGTCACCGAGTCAATGATGATCGCACCGCGCTCGGTCAGCTCGATTCCGTCCCTCTCCGGATCCATGAATGACAAATCGGCCTGCTGTCCGATCGCCCACAATACCGTATCCGCTTCGATGGTGGTGATGTCATCTTCATCGAACTTCGGAGCAAATCTTCCTTCTTGGTCGAATACCGACAGAACGCGCTTGAAGCTCACGGCTCGTACTCGCCCCTGCTCATCGAGGTGGATTTCCTTCGGTCCCAGGCCGGGACGCAATTTGACACCCTCCTCATTGCCTTCGATGATCTCTATGTCGTCGGCGGGCATCTCCTCGATACTCTCCAGGCAGCACAGGTGCACCTCGCTAACGCCTGCGGCGCGCAGGGCCGTACGCGATACGTCCATTCCCGCCTGGCGGATCACCGTGCGGGAGACGTCGAAGGCGACGTTGCCGCCTCCGATGACCACCACCCGGTCGGAGAGCGGCGGTGGCTGCTTCAGCGCTACGGCGCGCAACAGGTCGATTCCGCCCATCACGCCAATTCCGTTATGGCCCGGAATCGACAGATGTCGGGAACGCTTGGCCCCTACGGCGATTACCGTCGCCGCGTGAGTTTTTCGTATTTCCTCAAAACCGATGTCCTCGCCGACTTTCGTATTGCAGATGATCTGAACACCCAACTGCCGTATGACTTCCACCTCAGCCGCGATAAGGTCGCGAGGCAGCCGGTACTCCGGAATGCCAAGGGCCAACATACCTGCCGGAACGGGTTCCAACTCGTAAATCGTCGGGCGCAGACCCATAATCGCCAAGTCATGTGCGACGGCCAGGCCGGCGGGGCCTGACCCGATGATAGCGACCTTCTCACCCGTGGGTCGGCGCAGTTCCAGATTGTCGAAGGCATCGGCCAAAACCACCATATCCTCACTACTGAGCCGGTGCCTCCACTTGACGCTGTCAATTACGTTGCGCAGCAGTTCCGACGGTTCGAACCCCCCGGATTTGACGGCGAAATCTTCAGTGGCGAAGCGCTTGAGCGCTCGAATGGAAACCGGTTGGTCGATGTTGCGCCGCCGACAAGCCACTTCGCAGGGGGCGCCGCAGACCCTGCCGCAAATCGAAGCCAACGGATTGGGGCCGCGAGCGATGAGGTAGGCCCTTTCGAAATCCCCATGGGCGATTGCCCGGACGTAACCGCAGGCGTCGGTACCCACGGGGCAGGCATTTTGGCATTTGATGCTCTCGCGGAAATACCCGGCGTCCGCGAGATCCACTTTGTAGCGACGAAACATTGTCATGAGAAATCCGTTATTGTCGGGTTCTATACTATTATTCCTGACATCAATCTGCCCACAGCGGCAATCTGAAGAATACCTCCCTCTGGGCGGAATAAAAGACACGGCCTCTTTTCCATAGTCTGAGTATAGCGAAAGGGGATTACGGGGTAAATCGGGGGAAAACTGATTTTGACGTAGTGGCGTCCATTACTCCTTATAGGACAACTCCCTTCACGCAAAACCGACTCGAATCCGGGGCTCGGCGCGGCCTTTCCCTATTCGTTCCGGTCACATCTGGATCAGCGTTTCTTTACATCGTAGCACCGGAGTATGTTGTGGTAACGCAGATAAAGCCGGCCGTCCAGCAGTACCGGATGCGCCCATGCATCACGAACGTTTTTGCTCACCATGTCAAAACGTCCCATGATCTGCAGGCTGTTTGACTCGGGTTTCAGCAGGGCGACTCTGCCTCGCTCATCCAGGCAATAGAGCCGTCCGTCGGCGTAGATTGCCGCTCCCGTAGTCAGATCCTTGAGTTCATACTTCGTCCGGCCAGTCTGCCAGTCCACGCCGAACCACCACTTCGATTCTTTGTAGCCGGCAGCGAAAAGAGTTCCGTCAACCAGTACGCCTCCGCCGGTAACTGTATCGAGCGGCGAGGTCCAGATGTGTTCTGCGGCGATGCCTTCCTTATCCGCGACGAGACGGTAAGCTCTACCGAGTTCGGCATAGGGAGTTACGAAGAATATAAGGCCGGAACCGTACACGGGCGTGGAGATGTTGGTGCCGTGCGGATTTCTCAACGGGACCGTCCAGAGAAGTTCGCCCGTGTCGGCGTCAACGCCAAACCCATGTGCCGACGAGCAATTGGCGATTACCCTCCGTCCGGCGTGGCGGAACAGAATTGGCGAACAATGCGATGTACGGTCGTTGCCGAGCGGCTCGCTGGTCCACACGGTCCGGCCGTCTGTCTTGTCCAGCGCGGCTATCAAGGTGTCTTTTCCGCCGGGTGTAACGATGACCCGCGGGCCATCGACGAGCAGACATTCGCTGATCGCCCACGTTATGTTCTTCGCCATGAATCGCTCAAGTATATCAACGGCCCAAAGCTCTTCACCCGAGGCTGCATCGAGACAGGCCGCACGCCCGTGCGCATTCATGTGGTACAACCTGCCCTCGGAAAAAACGCAGCACGCCCGCGCGCCGGGATAGGATCCTTTCCATGGCCGCCCGTTACTTGCTTTCCACAAGGCAGTTCCATTGAGGTCAAAGGCGAATATCACCATATCATCGCCCAAGTCGCCTGTAATGTATAGCTTATCGCCTGTGACGATTGGGCTGGACCATCCTGTACCGAGGCCGTCTATCTTCCACAGAAGTTTCGGCCCGGCCTCGGGCCAGTTTGGCAACAGGCCGATTTCATCTGAAATGCCGTCGCGACGCTGACCTCGCCACTGCGGCCAGCCGGATTCCGGCGAGGCAATCAGCCCGTCACGGTCTCCAGCTGCGACTTGAGCCGTCAGAAGGCACATAATCGCACACAATCCGGCGTTCAGCACAAGCCGGTTCCGGCCCCTGAAGTAGTCTTGTACGGCGTAGAAACTCCGCTCAATAGTAGGCATATCACCATCACCTCGCAACAACTGCGAACCTGCCTGATTTTTGCGAACGAGCCGCCTTGCTAATCCGCAAGCTCACGAATCCAGATATTGCGGAATCTCACCGGGTTGCCATGATCCTGCAGCGAGATCGGCAGCTTGTCCTCGTGGGGATTATAATCGGTGACCGCGTGCGGATTTATCCAGCCGGTACCGCCTTGCAGCACGACATGATCCTGTACGACCACGCCGTTATGAATGACTGTGAACGTTGCCTTCCTGACGACCTTATTGCCTTTGAAAATCGGGCGATGGAAAATGATATCGTACGACTGCCACTGGCCCGGTTTTCGACAGGCGTTGGCGAGTGGCACGGCCCGTCCATAAAGCGCGGCACACTGGCCGTCCGGATAGGTCTTGTTGTCGTAAGAATCGAGGACCTGAACCTCGTATGTATTCATAAGGAATACGCCACTGTTGCCCCGTCCCTGGCTGGTGCCCTTAACCGTCGAGGGCGTGGCAAACTCGACGTGCAACTGGCATGAGCCGAACTTTTGTTTGGTCTGGATGTAGCCAGAGCCTTTCACCGACTCCATGTAGCCGTCCCCCATGATCCATTTCGAGGGATTGCCTTTGGTGTCGGTCCATTCTGCCAAGTCGGCCCCGTCGAACAGAACGACGGCGTCGGAAGGCGCCTTACCCGCCTCGGTCGGTGTGCTCGCGGTCCCCGGTGTAATAATCGGTGGCGCGGGTCGATTGACGTCGTGGACAAGCCACTTGCCTGTATCGGTTTCGACGTATTGGGTAGGTGCGGTTTTCTTGGCTGTCTCCTGGGTTGCACATCCCGCCAAAATCGCGGATGCACATATAGCAGCACTTAGCAGAACTGTCCTCATAGTAATGACTCCTTTCTCATTTCTGGTTCTTCGCAGCCCCCATCTTGCAGCAGGGCGAGAGGGCATAACCGCCGAATTCTACACTGATTGA
>JBDREF010000493.1:0-2803 GCA_043820045.1 Planctomycetota bacterium
AGACCGACGGAAACCACACGATGCGCAATGACCTCATTTGCGCCATTCAAAGAAATGCAGATGAAGTGCTCCTGCTTGCGATCTCCATAGTGCCGTATCAACGGCAGGACATCCGGAGGGAATGATATTTTCAATCCTTCAGGACGTATGCGGCGACGTGCAAACTCAAGAGCGGCGTCAATGAGCATTGCCTTCGCCGGGCCAACGCCTTCAATCTTCTGAAGTTCTTCCCTGTTCAACTTTCCATGAGAGGCATCCAGAGTCTTGAGAATGCGCTCGGCCACGGACATGACATCGCGCCCTTTTGTTCCTTTGCCGACCAATACGGCCATCAATTCAAGATCCGATAGAGCCGCTGCGCCTCTTTCCTGGAGTTTCTCGCGGGGACGTTCGCGCTTGGGAATATCAGATATTTTCTTCATGTCTATCACCTCATGACTATGACCATTTGGTGTCTATCAAATGCCCCATTCTGCCGGAACATGGATGGCCTTGTTTAGCTTTATGCTTGCCCAGCTTCATATTATACTTTTCGTGGGTAAACCTCTTTCCACAGGCGTAACATTCAATCACGTAGCGTGGCCCATGGTGACTTTTTATGCTCCTGACCGGACTGCGGCTAGATGGAGAACGGCCAGGCGAGTGAGATGTATGCTGAGTACTGGGGGCATGTAGGGAACCTGCCGGCGTCAGCTCAATGGCATACTTAGGAATGAAAGGAATATCTGTCACGGAAGCGCCTTCGATCTGATCAATCCGGTAGGCGCGATGTTCGCCGCTGGCGTGACGGATCGCATGCAACAAGAGACTACCGTCCTTTGTCCGCCGTAAGGAATAGGGTTCAATCAGTCTTTGCGATCTTTTGTACGCCAAATCAACACAGAGGTGATTGGCTGCGGCAAAACGGATGACTTCAAGGGGAATTTTCTGCCCCCAGGATTGGGCTCAGGAAGGGGGACGCCAGGCGAGGTCCTCACCGGCCTGTGCGGGGTAGGGAGTGGATTCGATCTTCGCCGCATCCCCGGACAACCATGCAAATACTTGGGGCAGTTCCTGCCAGACTGGTCAAATGGCGGCAGAACCGGCAACTGATGGGCAAGCATATTTGCCCATTCCGATTCCAGCTCGACACGCTCCGGTTTGTTTTCCAGTACCGCCACCGTCGGGATGTCTATCACTTTGAACATGCATTTTGCATCTAGCGTTGTTGCCACAAGTGTGCGGTCAGGATGGATATCGCCATGCCGATGCAGATGAATAACGTCGTAGAGATCGCGCGGCCGCTCCCTTTCCGCCAGCGCCCGTATTTTTTCCGCAAAAAGTTCTTCATAGGCATAACACCGGGCTTGAATGCCGTCCGACGGTGAATCCGAATAGGGATGATGAACGTTGCAGACGATGGGTTCAAGTACCAGCGCTTCGTCGTCGGTAATATCCAATTTGACGCGAGGGAGTGAGCCCCTTTGCTGCATGGGGCCGCGATATTCAATTCTTCCTTCCACAGAATGGCCGCCGTGTGGATTTTCATAAACCTCAAAGCGGATCGCATCTCTCGGTATTGCGATACCGCATTGTTCATACACCCATGCTGCAATTTCGCCGACCGCATTCTTTAAGAAGGCTTCCCGAATATGCTCAGGATCAACGACCGTGAAATCGAGGTCTTCCGAGAAACGGTAGGTTTCAAAGAAACACTTCTTCAGACAGGTACCGCCTTTGAATATCCATTGCGCCATGAGGACGGGATGATTGAATATACCTGCGAGCAGCCAGCCAAGAACATAATCTTTCTCAATGATATCCGGCCGTAAACCGAACTCCCGGGAGAAGGTCATTATTTCCAGCTTACTGATCAAATTTGCCGTCCTTTGCCCAGCCGGAAGGCACCCATAATTTCCATGCGGTTATTAAGCGGTCCGCCGGCATGGAGGGGTCAATTTTAACATTTCCTTTTGTTAAACGGGCCCGGCACGCGGAAATCAAGTCCTGTTCCATTGGCGCGAGCCGCGAAGTCAGGAATCCCAGTCGCTTGAATACCGCCCCGTTCCCCAGCTTGTCCCCGTATTCGATCAACAGGACGGTGTCTTTGTTTTTTGAATTCAGGTAATTCCGAAGAATATCAGCAGCGGGCCGCAGACCGCCGCCCAAGGCCGGGGCATTGAGCATATCCAGCACCGTTCGCGTCGGATCGGACACATTAACCTTCACCTGACCGCGCCATACTGGTTTCGTTCCGAACAGAGCAGTTTTCGGGATTGTACGGAGCAGAAAGTTGCTTCCTTTGATGACAGGTTTGCGATTTCGAGGCTTGAGGGTTGTCATAACCACGATGGTGCGAAAGATCTGCTCCGTCAGTTCCCAATATTCCACGGCGCTCCATCCTCCAATATAGCAGGGAGAAAAGAGCCGCTCAGCGATGATCCAGGGATCTTCGAGAGCAATGTCCGCAGAAGGAGCCTCCAGAGGGACAGGGACATACAGGCCCCGCTGGATGCGGGATACCCATCCCTGCTGCGTCCAGCGGGAAAGCGCTTTTGCCGCCTTGTCAGCGGGCAACTGGAGAATCTCAGCCACCTGCCGAACGGAGATGGTGCCCTTCGTCTCCCGCACAACGCTGGCGAGACGGGTTCTTGATTCTTTTCCTAAGCCTGAGATAGTCTGCATATTAACCGTCTCATAATTGTCTTTACATAAAGCGAGATCGATGCTATACTTGCATTCATGGAGATAAAGGCTATGGATGCAAGACAACTGAGTCATGCGATGCTGACTGAATTGCGGAAGCGCGGGGTGGCCAGCGTGC
>JBDREF010000494.1:0-11645 GCA_043820045.1 Planctomycetota bacterium
CTGTCTATAAACCCAAGACGATCATTCGTCCTTCCTTGACGAATAGCGGGTCCCTGTTGTGAAGCTAATGTATCTTCGATACCCGAGCCCGCACCTGTCCTTGTGTCGCGACTGGAACGTTCGGACAACGTCTTCAGTATCTCCTCTACGCTTGTTTGCTCATCGTTCGACTGCTGCGTAGTGTCCCGCCAGTTTGACGGCCTTCCTGCGCCAGTAGAGTATGACAGACCCGGAGTGCGATTGTCCGGCGGCGCCGAACCGCTCCTCAATCCTGGGTATTCCCCGCCCGCAATCATTTCAGAGGAAGCTATAACCACTTTACTTTCAGGCCAGCGATATTCAGCCCGCGGCGCAGGGGCCTTCTGTCTGTAGAGATCCGCCCCCCCTCTCGCGCCCGGCTCTATCGCCTTCAACTCAAGCTCGCCGTACCCGGGGTTGAGCGAATCTGGTGTCGTACCATCGTTGCCGGCGGAACGTGAAACATAAACATAGCTGACGTTGTACTGGCTTGGGCTGCCCGCCATTGCGAGGGCATCCGTGAGCTTGAAATCGTATCGCGGAAGAAAATATCTGCCCGGAAGGGGCACACCGTCGCCCAACACCGAGAAGGCACGCTGCTGGGAGCTGACCAGAGTCGCTGTAACGAGCGGGCTCTTAAGTATGTTCGGAGACAGTTTCCTCTTTATCTCCTCTTCAAGCTCCGTCTCAGCCAGGCCGGCCGCATGGATTACTCCGACCTCAGGTATCGATATCCTGCCGGTCTCGGTGACAACGTAGCTGCTCTCGTAGTTGACGCCTTCCCGGAGCAGCTCGAAGATTGATATGTTTATGATGTCACCGGACCGAAACGCATAATCCGACTCTTTCGCTACCGTGTCGATTGGCAGCGGCTCTTCCGCGCCTTCCCAGGCGACAGGCGTTTCCTCCGCCACTCCAAGTGAGTCCAATATGACATTCACTGCGGGGACGGGACGGAATCTGCCGACTTGCGTTGGGTCGAAAAACTTGTTGCCACAGCCGGGACATAGTCCCAAAAAAGGCAGAATCAAAGCTGCAAACAGGAAGGAATAATTCCTATATGTACCTTTGGTTACTATCGGCTCCATGGCAGTAAACTTCCAAAGCACATCAAACTCCATACTTGTCCCGAACTTAAGAACTCCTGAAAATACCTTTCACACGATGAGATTTATCGGTTCAAAACCTACCCGCCTTAACTTTTTTTTGCCTCTCAAAACTGCAATCGCACGGACGTACAAATGCGACTCAAATGCCACCCTCGATACACACAAATGGCGTAGTGGCATGGCGTAAATGTCTGTGAGCATCCCGCAGTCGCGCCGTCCCCATGCCTCCGCAAGTACGCGTTTCTAAAGCAGTTATGAAATCGCTCACAAACAGAGTCGAGCAGCCGGAACTGAGAGAGTTTAGCACGCGAGCGGGCCCGATACCGGTGGGATATTTCAGTGAAAAATGTGCCCTCGTTCAGCCCGTCCCCTGCGGCCTATAATCGTGACACTACCAGCATAGACAGCATGGGCACTGCGGCAGAAAAAATTCTCATTCGGAGCAACATTTTGACGTCGCAAGCCGCATCATACGAGTCACCGAAACTCCAACGCCCTCTCGCCGTTCACTGGAAGTGGCCCTATTGCTCTGATTGCTTCCTAATCCGCAGGGCCGGCTGTAGACTGACTGCCCTCAAGGAGCCGTTACTTCCGAATCATGTCGATGGTAACGGCTGATCGTGTGAGATGCTCTTAGAGTGCCGGCTGCCGGGGGGCAGCAACCAGCTCGCCCGATATAAACCGCGCTGCCAGAGCAGGGAAACGCATTTCCTCACTGCTCCTGCCGGCCACAATCAAGAAAGGCAGTCAGGATCGACCGCACGCTACTTCGTTTTGCCTAAGGCGTGAAAGTCTATGCTTACAAGTCGGTCCTTGAGGTTGCCCCCTGCGTCGCTGTTGAATATCTCTATCCTCGCAGGGACGGATATACCGCCTTTCTCTACCTCGGTGTAATCATAGCCGCGTACGATCAGAAACCTCTGCCCGTCCTTGCAGACAAGCCGGATCATGTCAATCACAGCTTTATCCCTGTCCTGATAAAACACGGCCGCCGCCGAAGGCTGCACAGACTCAGCATCGGGTTTGCTTCGTCTATCGATTGTGTAGTACCATCGTCCTTGCAGTTTTGTCGGGGTGCTATGCCTGACAAACTCGACCGATTGATCCAGGAAGCGCGCCGGGACCGTTACGATATTCAATACCATATCCGCGAAGCAGCGTCTGCCCATCGCCGCCGGCAGGCTGCCGGCCCCATCGCCCCCCTGCAACGATTCGAACCGGCCTTTCGATAACTGCCAGGCAAACTCGCCCTGCGGCTCCCGGCCTGAAAGCCGGATAGAATTTGACCACGGATAAACATCCCAATGCTGTTCCGTAAGGTAGGAACTGCCGTCCGGCTGGTAGAAAGTAACGACGCAGTCAAGCTGCAGCTCCTTCGTATTACTCCAGGCATCGAGTCCACCCGCGGCTTTAATTGCTGCGGCCGCATAATCGGAAGGAACAGAAATCGTCGCCGTGTCGGGCGTAACATTGAAGACATCCACATCTTTCTGCTGTTTGTGCTCACAGCCCCCAATGACAAGGGCCACAACGAGAGCCAAACACACTGTTGCCGAGAACCTATCGCTCATCTGCTCCAAGCCTCCTCATTATTGTTTATCGCAATTCAACTTTGCAAGCTGTTCCATCAGAGCATATCTTTGCACGGCATCCCTGCTGGCAAGTTTCATTAATTCAGCCGCCACATCCGGCTTCAATTGCTTCAGTGCTCTATACCGATTCTCGCCATAAGCGTACTCTTCGAAGTCGAACGAAGGAGCCTTTGAGTCGAGTTGAAGCGGATTCCTGCCGTCTTCCTTAAGTCTTGGGTCAAATCTGTACAGAGGCCAATGGCCCGTATTCACCGCTTGTTTCTGATGCTCCAAACCATGCACCAGGTTGTAGCCGTGGGAGATGCAGTGAGAATAGGCAATTATTAGTGAAGGCCCCGGATACGCTTCGGCCTCGGCAAAGGCCTTAACCGTTTGGCTGGTGTTAGCACCCATCGCGACTTTTGCAACGTAAATGTTGCCGTAGGTCATAGCCAGAAGCCCAAGGTCTTTCTTGGGTCCGGGCTTGCCGCCCGCCGCAAACTTGGCGACCGCCGCCCTCGGGGTCGATTTCGACATCTGGCCGCCTGTGTTGGAGTAAACCTCGGTGTCCAGAACAAGCACGTTCAAATCAATTCCGCTTGCCAGCACGTGGTCGAGCCCGCCGTATCCGATGTCGTAAGCCCAGCCGTCGCCGCCCATCGCCCATACGGATTTGCGGACAAGATAGTCGGCTATGCCGGACAGATATCCGCACTCGGCACAGTCGCTCTCGGCGCACTGCCTCTTAAGTTCTTCGACAAGGGCCCTCTGGTTCTCAATCGCCTCCTGAGCAGGCTCATTGGCCAGAGCGGCCTGCCGCAGCTTGTCCGCAAGATCGCTCTTTATGCAACCTTTCTCCGCCACCTTATCCAGCAGCCACAGAGCCCTCTCTTTGAACTTGTCAACCGTAAGACGCATTCCCATGGCAAACTCGGCCGCATCCTCGAACAAGCTGTTGCTCCAGGTCGGTCCCCTGCCGTCCGATCGCTTAGTGTAAGGCGTCGTCGGCAGATTGCCGCCGTATATGGACGAGCAACCCGTTGCGTTTCCAATGAAGGCCCTGTCGCCGAACAATTGTGTCAGCAGCTTGACGTAGGGCGTCTCGCCGCAGCCGGCACATGCGCCGGAGTACTCGAACAGCGGCTCAATCAACTGGCTGCCCTTGACGCTCGCAGACTTAAAGAGCTTCGGGTCGGTATTTGCAATCGCAAGGAAGTACGCGTAGTTTTCCCGCTCCGTATCCCTGAGCGGCTCCTGTATCGCCAGATTGATTGCTTTGCGGCCGGTGGGTTTCTTGTCGTCGTCCTTCTCCTGAGCGGGACAAGCCTGTACGCAGACGCCACAACCGGTGCAGTCTTCCGGAGCCACCTGAACAGTGAATTTCATACCGGCGAAATCCTTGCCTTTCGCATCGGCACTCTTGAATGTCTCAGGAGCAGAATCAACGTGCTTCGGATCATAAGCCTTGATCCGGATCGACGCGTGCGGACAGACGAACGAACACGTTCCACACTGGATGCAGACGTCCGGCTCCCACACGGGGATGTCCACAGCGATATTGCGCTTCTCGAACTTGGTCGTTCCAGTCGGAAACTTTCCATCGTCGGGCATCTTGCTTACCGGCAACTGGTCGCCGTGAAATGCCATAAGCTCGGCAGTAACCGTCTTCACGAACTCCGGAGCATCGTCGGGCACTAATTGTCGCATCTTTATTTTGCTCGTCACCTTGCCCGGAACTTTGACCTCGTAAATCTTGTCCAGCGCAGCATCGACAGCAGCGTTATTCATTTCGACAACCTTCTGGCCCTTCTTGCCGTAGGTCTTCTTGATGGCGTCCTTGATTGCGCCGACGGCCGTCTCAAGCGGAATGACATTGCTGATCTTGAAAAACGCCGTCTGCATAATCACGTTTATCCTCGCGCCGAGGCCGAGTTCCTGGGCAATACCTATCGCGTCAATAACGTAGAACTTCAGCTTCTTGTCGATGATTTGTTTCTGGACTTCCTGCGGCAGCATGTCCCAGACCTCGTCCGGCCCGTGAGTGCTGGTCAGCAGGAATGTC
Organism: Planctomycetota bacterium; assembly: GCA_043820045.1. Taxonomy (GTDB): domain Bacteria; phylum Planctomycetota; class Phycisphaerae; order Sedimentisphaerales; family Anaerobacaceae; genus JBDREF01. Next base: position 4,761 of record JBDREF010000494.1, read on the forward strand.
GCACCGTCGCGCGCGGGGCTGAGCATATCAAACTGTTCCAGAAACGCCGTATTGTGACACGCCACAAAATCCGCCTTGCTTATCAAATAGGGCCTCTGAATCACTCTGTTGCCAAACCGCAGGTGCGATACAGTAACTGCACCGGCCTTCTTGGAATCATACACGAAATACGCCTGGGCATAATTGTCCGTCTGTTCGCCGATAATCTTTATCGAGTTTCTGTTCGCACCGACCGTTCCGTCCGAACCCAGCCCGTAGAACAGCCCCGAGAAGAATCCCTCGTCGGAAACGGCGAACGATTCGTCAACATCCAGACTTGTGTCGGTCACATCCTCGATAATACCGACAGTGAACTCATACTTTGGCTTGTCGGTATCGAGATTGTCGAATACAGCCTTGACCATGCCCGGCGTAAAGTCCTTCGACCCGAGCCCGTATCGGCCGCCTACAATTACCGGATACCCATCAAAGGGGGCCTCGCCCTTGCCCATGGCCTCTCCGACCGCAGTTCGTATATTCAGATATAACGGCTCGCCTATGGATCCGGGCTCTTTTGTCCGGTCCAGCACCGCGATCTTCCTGGTCGTTTTCGGCAGTGCGGCGATGAAATCCTCCGTGCTGAAGGGCTGGAACAGGCGCACTTTCACCGCGCCTACTTTTTCTCCCCTTGCAACCAGGTGTTCAACGGTCTCATGCGTTGTATCCGCCGCCGATCCCATCACGATGATGACTTTCTCCGCGTCATTCGCCCCGACATAATCAAATAGATGGTACTGCCGCCCCACTATTTTGGCGAATTTGTCCATAGTCTGCTGGACAATCTCAGGCGTGACCAGATAGTACTTGTTTACCGCCTCACGGCCCTGGAAATAGACATCCGGGTTCTGGGCCGTACCGCTAATCATCGGCCTGTCCGGCGTCAGGCCCCTGGCCTTATGCCGGGCGACGAGTTCCTCATCGATCATCGCTCGCATATCATCCAGAGTCAACTCCTCGACTTTCTGCACCTCATGGCTCGTTCTGAAACCGTCGAAGAAATGCAGGAAAGGAACACTGGACGCGAGCGTCGCCTGTTGGGCTATCAGGGCCATGTCCATGACTTCCTGAATGTTGCAGGATGCTAGCATGGCAAAGCCCGTCTCTCGACAGGTCATGACGTCCGAATGGTCGCCGAAGATCGACAATGCCTGACAAGCTAATGAGCGAGCCGAGATATGAAAGACCGTCGGCAAAAGCTCGCCCGCAATCTTGTACATGCTGGGAATCATCAGCAAGAGTCCCTGTGAAGCCGTAAACGTTGTCGTCAGCGCCCCGGATGCCAGCGCACCGTGCACGGCAGCAGCAGCACCACCTTCAGACTGCATCTCAGTCACGGATGGGACTGTCCCCCAGATATTGGACTCGCCTTTGGCAGTTTTTGCATCGGCAATTTCTCCCATGGGCGAACTGGGAGTAATCGGATATATCGCAATAACTTCGTTCGTAGCATGAGCCACGTATGCCGCCGCTGCATTACCGTCAATTGTTACAACCTTGCGTTTCATTATTTCTCCATAATCTACAAGAAAACAAAAATCCTATGTGTAAGTCATCAAAAATATGCCCCTCTCAGCAGGCATTCGAGCAACATTCCTTTTGCAACGGTGTGCACCGACAAACCCGGATGCCAGTAACCGGCCGCAATGGCTGGTCAGCACTGCTTTAGCCATTGGAAAACGTTTTTATACAATCTTTCTTTCGAGCAGGCAACATAAAATTTACCAACTCTCGAATGGTGATGACGAAGGTTGATCCGGACGCCTCCGAAGAGCCCAGAATCGGGTCTGCTCAATACAGAAAACGCTATTGATCGAGACCGAAGAATTCAAGCCATTGTTTGGTTTCGCTCTCGCTTACCCCCTGCCGTTTTTCCACAGGCTCTTTCGGGGGCCTTTTTCTACTCATGTGCTTCTGAAGACCGGCCCAAAATATCTCCGATTTTACCGAAGTCGCCTTTCGGACTTGGGCGGCCTTTCGCAATCTCCTGTCGGTGCTGACAATTGTCAGGCCCTTCGGGGCACTGCTTGCACTTATTCTGCCTTCAATTATCGTATCGGTGTCGGTGCCGAGTCCGGCAAAAGAAACTTCCAACCCGACTATGTTCTCGAATCCGGTCTTTTCCGGAGGTCCGGTACCGTCAAAAATGATTTCGCCGGTTCCGCCGATCTGCTTGAAGTACTCGCCTACGGTTCGACACAGCTCAACGTCGCTGACTTCTTCCGAGTCTTCTTCCACCTTTCGGATAGCATATAGCAGATTATGACCGTCAATGATAAACATGGTTCGCCGTTCAGTACTCCTGGCAAGAGGGCTGCGAGCCCAAAGCCACAACTCTGCGGGTTTTACGCCTGGAATCTTATTTCGCCGCCTACGATTGTTTTTTCGACTTTGCCCTTAACCGTCCAGCCGTGATAGGGGCAATTTCGGCTCTTGGAGTAAAATTTATTCACATCGATTACATACTCGGCATCGGGATCGATTATCGTAACGTCCGCCTGCTTGCCCGCGCCGAGTGTGCCCTTGTCGATAGCGATTATCCTGGCAGGATTCACCGTCATCAAACGAATCAGGCCCGGCCAGTCCAAAACGCCTGGCTCAATCAGCGCCTTGATATAGAGACTCAACGCACACTCCAGAGACGCTATGCCGAAGGGGGCAGCCAGAAATTCCAGCTCCTTTTCACTTTGCAGATGCGGCGCGTGGTCTGTAGCCAAAGCATCTATCAATCCATCCGCAACCGCCTGCCTTAAGGCTTCAACATCTTTTTCCCCACGCAAGGGTGGATTGACCTTGTAATTGGTGTCGTATTCGGCACACCGCTCCTCGGTCAGCAGCAAATGATGCGGCGCTACTTCGCACGTGATCGGAAGAGAATCTTCCTTGGCGGCCCTCAAGAGCTGAACCGACCCGGCGGTCGAGATATGCTGGGCATGGTACCGGACCATGGTCTTTTTGATGAGTTGAATATCGCGCCAGAGCATCGCCTCCTCCGCCAGCGGATCCAACCCCGGCAGACCGAGTATCGTCGAATAGTAGCCCGAGTTCATCACGCCTTTGCCGGCAATCCTGTCGTCCTGGCAATGCTGAGCGACAACTACGTCGAACATAGCGGCATACTTCAGGGCCCGCAACATAACTGCCGGGTCCTGCACCCCCCTGCCGTCATCGGTGAAACCAACGGCACCGGCTTCAGCCATAAATCCCATCTCTGCAAGCTCAACACCTTCGAGGCCTTTTGTGATAGCCCCCATGGTGTAAACATGAGTCTTCCGCGCCTGCCTTGCCTTTCGATGGATATACTCGACGTCGGTCTCATTCTCGATAGGCGGGTTAGTGTTCGGCATGCAGACAACCGAGGTAAATCCAGCCGCGACCGCCGCCGCCGAGCCGCTCGCTATCGTCTCTTCCTCTTCATCGCCCGGCTCACGAAAGTGAACGTGGATATCAATCAGGCCCGGCGTCACCAGTTTGCCTGAAGCATCAATAATCGTACTGTCTTGCGCCATGCTTGCCGAGTCGTGAATGTCTTGCCCCACCCTGGCGACCCTGCCGTCCATGATAAGCACATCACATTTCTTATCGATCCCATTGGCGGGGTCTATGACGCGTCCGTTCTTTATTAGCACCGCATTATCCATCGTTCGCCGCTCCCAGCTAAGCAGCCTCCAATCACGCCCGCTCTGCTGCCGCCTGATTTACCAGGAACAATACCGCCATGCGTACAGCCAGGCCGTTAGTTACCTGCTCCAGGATGACGCTGTTGCGGCCGTCCGCCACTTCGCTCTCTATTTCCAGGCCCCTGTTGATAGGCCCGGGGTGCATAACCATAATATCCGGCCTGGCCCGCTTCATCCGTTCGGCGGTCAGCCCGAAGTAGTGTGAATACTCCCGTATAGACGGGAACGGATTGCCGCCCAGCCTTTCGAACTGAATCCGGAGCATATTTATCACATCGACCTGCTCGATGACCTCGTCAAGACAATAGCTTACCTTCACCGGCAATCGTTCCACCTCGGAAGGCATAAGTGTAGGCGGACCAACAAACGTCACTTCCGCACCCAGCTTGGTCATAGCCCACATGTCGCTGCGAGCCACGCGGGAATGCGCTATATCGCCGACAATCGCGATCTTCAAACCTTCAAGAGTCCCTCTGATCTTGCGAATTGTATAAACATCCAAGAGACCCTGCGTTGGATGCTCGCAGAAGCCGTCGCCGGCATTGACCACACACGCACTGATGTTTCTGCTCAGAAATCTCGACGCCCCGCCGGCGCTGTGCCGTACAACAACAATGTCAATCCCCATCGCCACCAGATTCCTGGCCGTATCCAGGAGAGTTTCACCCTTGCTAACCGAGCTGTCCTTCTTGGTAAACTCGATAATATCGGCGCTTAGCCGGGTTGCGGCCAGGGCAAAGCTGTTTCGTGTTCGCGTGCTGTCTTCAAAAAACAAATTCACCACAACCTTGCCGCGCAGAGGCGGGGCTTTCTTCACCGAGCGGGTACTCACCTGCTCAAAGCCTCTGGCCGTGTCTAAGATGTGCGTGATCTCCTGGGCACTGAGTTCTCGTAGGCCAAGTAAATGCTTGCTATGCCACCTGAACTCTCTATCCTTCTTTTTCAGCATCATATTGGTCGCGCTTACCGCCTGAAACCGAAACCTCTCAGATATTGCTTACTCGACGACCACCTCATCTTTACCGTCTGACTCGATGAGATTCACCTGCACCAGCTTGCCGGGGGCCGCATCCGCCTTGTAGCCGGCGTAATCTGCCTGTATAGGCATTTCCCTGCCCGCCCTGTCAACAAGAACCGCCAACTTCACCGCCATCGGCCGACCCAAGTCTGTAAGAGCATCCATCGCAGCCCGTGTCGATCTGCCCGTATAAAGGACATCATCAACCAGCACAATGGTTTTGCCGTCCACATCGAAACCTATTTCAGTAGTCCGAACCAGCGGCTGCCCATTGCCATGCGGCGAATTCAAATCGTCGCGATAAAGCGTTATGTCCAAGGTTCCACAAGGAACCTCCTTGCCGAGTCTCTCGCCCAAACGGCCTGATAGTCTCTGGGCAAGCACTTCTCCCCTGCTGCGAATGCCAATCACCGCGATCTCGCGGTCCGCTGGGATATCCCCGGCAATGCGATTCGTCAGATCCTGTAAAATCTGCTCGATTTGTCCTGAATCCAAGATTACTTTCATATTTTAAGCCAAACCCCATAAGCCAAACCACTCTGAGCACGAGCCAGAGTATAGCACCCGTGGTCGACAAGAGCAAGTTTTCTCCATAACTTTCCGCAAACCACCCTTTTCTATATTGAAAAACACCAAATTATAAGCACCATCGCAATAATTTACTTGAAAATGAAGCCCGTTTTTAGTATCATAGAGGCAGTCGTTGGGGTAAATGTGATGATTATGGAGGCTGGTAATCGGAAGGGTAGTTCTGCACCGCCTGAATTCCCACCCCCTCTGGAGTTTTGACGTGACAAAAGGAGTCGAGAAGAGACTTGTACCTGGCCTGGCAATATGCCTGATGGTATTGTTTCATTCGTCCGGTCCGGCCAACGCGGATGATCTACAGGCCGAGGACATTCTCCAGCCACAGGGGCTCAGACATACGGGAGTTTATACGCTTCAGCAGATGGACCCTGAACTCACAGGTGCAGGCGTAAAGTTCGCCATAGTCAGTCGCAGTTTTACCTATGTCAATGACGAACCGCAAAACGATTACCGTCCGAACATAGACCATCGCTGCTTCAGAAACGCTCAATTAACTTTTCACGACCAGGGCAATCTGCCCGCGGGCGTCTCGCCCCATTCGACGTCGATATGTTCGATACTGCTGGGCGAAGACTCTGCCGCGTATCATCCGGAAATCGGGCAATTCTACTACCAGGGCGCAGCACCGCAGGCTCAGGCCGGGATTTACGAGTTCTGGTATTTTCTAAGCAACGACGTATTCAATCACACGCCGCCCGACGCAGACATAATATCCGTCGGCATAGGCAGCCCATTCGAGGACTGGTGGACAAGAGGAATCGAATCGCTGGTTGAGCACTATGGCGTCACCGTCGTCGCCGGCATAGGCAATGGGGCCGATTCCCGTCACCCTGTCCTTTACCCTGGCGCCGCGGCAAATGTAATCGGCGTCGGTGTCGTTGACTCGGTCAACACTCAGGACCCGGCTACCAAACTCGCGAATTTCGCCCTGGCCTATCCGGAGCATTCAAGCAACGGGCCGACCAGCAATGGGCAATCCAAGCCCGACATAGTTGCGCCAGGCAATTGTCTGGCCGCTGAGGCAAATGAGCCCAACCAATACGAGCCGACCGGCGACTGGTCCAGTTTTGCGACGCCGATAGTGGCCGGTACGGCGGGTCTCCTCGTTCAAAAAGCCAGGCTTGACCCGGGACTGAGCCTTGCCGTATCGCCAAGGGGCGGGAATTGTGTAATCAAAGCAATTCTGCTCAACTCCGCAGCCAAACTGCCCTACTGGCACAAGGGACAGCTTCAAATCGACGATGATCACCTCGTACCGCTCGACTACATCCAGGGGGCGGGAATGTTGAACGCCGTCGGAGCTTACGAAAACCTGGTCGCCGGGCTGAACAGGCCGGGTGAAGTTGCAGCAATCGGTTGGGACCTGAACTCGCTGGATAAGAGCGAAACACGCCAGAACGTTTACAGGATTGCTCTGACTGAAACTATAGACAAATATATTACCGCCACAGTCGTCTGGAACAGGCACTACAGCCGTTCCTATCCTTTTCCAGCTCTGCCCGAGAGGGATATAAACCTGAGGCTTGAACTCTGGGCCGTAGATCCGGCCAATCCCGGCAACAA
>JBDREF010000495.1:0-2590 GCA_043820045.1 Planctomycetota bacterium
AAGGCAAAAAGCCCTGCACGGCAGCTAAGAGAGTTGGCTGAGCAGGTCGTTGATTTGAATGTTCAGATGGGGATATCAGACACTCCGGACGCCAAGAAGGAAGCAATACTGCACGCGTGTGATTACCTTGATGCCGACAACGCCGTGATGGCTGTCGATGCTCTTAAGAGATTCGTCAATTCTGTTCAAGCCCAGCAAAGTGACAACGGCGAGATTCTGCAGAAACAAGAGGCGGAATACTTGATCGCCGCTGCGCGGGACATCATCGACCTGATCGATGCTCAGTGAGCGAGAAAAGGGGTCAGGAGCTTTTTTCGAATCGATCCTTGTGAGTGCAAACGGGGCCTGCACCGAATTAACCGATGCAGGCCCCGAACTAATACATATCTTCAAGCCGTGAAGGCTTGAATTCGGAACATCATTGTCCTACGGTGCGATATATTCGCCTTCGTAGAACCTCACGTTGTCCACCCAGAAACCGCCTACGGCCGAGCCTATGTGGAATGTGAAGCCCGCCGGGCTGACGTCCGTCTCAAAGACGGGAGTCGTCACGCTGTATTCGGCCCATTGGTCGGTTATGGTAATCATCTGATCACCAAATCCCGTCCATGGACTTTCCGCCAGCTCCGGCTTGAAGTTGATGTCCAGCGTGCCGGACTTGGCCTTGAGAAAGGCGGAGACTGTGTATTGCTTGCCTGCCTCAAAGACCTCTCCAACCGGCTGCAAGCCCGCATCCCAGAAGTTTGCAGTAGCTTCGGGAACCAGGACATACAGACAGTAGGTACCCTCGATCGGAGCTTCGGGAACCGCTGCATCCACCAAATCCGTAACAACTTCTGCGGTGGCGTTGCCATACACGCCCCACGGGTCGAGAACGCCGTCCTCGAAGCCGCCGTTAGCCAGCTTGTTCGAGGTGTCGAGCGGTACGGGAAGGATCAGCCGGATGTCGTCGAAGAACATCGTGCCCGAGCCGCCCGGCGCGGTCACACTGCCCTTGGCACCCAGACCAATCGTGAGCTTGTCAACGTTAGTCAGGTTGATGCCCTGGTCTGCGAACTGCTGGAGCGGAATGTTCCACCGGGTCCAGACGTCGAGCTGTGCGGCGTTCGGATTGTCGTTGTACACCACGGCAGGACTGCCGGTGGCGTTGGAGACGGCTACGTACAACGGCTCTGCAGCGTTGCTTGCGATACCGATATCCTGGTTGGCCCACTGAGCGCCGACCGTGCCGGTAATCGTAACATTGCTGAATACCGCCTGACACCTTGCACCGGCATTATGTGCCGTAACCGCAAGGCCGACATAGACGGTCGAGGCCATCTGGATGCTCGTCGGATTGCTGTTGGTCACAGGCACCCAGGTTGTCCCGTTAGCCGAATGGGAAACGATGAAGCTGCCCGATATGGTGCGCTCCAGCTTCACCCAGTGCGGCGCGGTAATGCCGCCCTGTGCGGTGTTGAAACTGGCGCCACCGGTATCGATACGGCCCTGCGAGGCGGCGCCGTTACCCGGAGTGACACACGCGAAGGCGTGCTTCGAACCAGGCTCAAGGGTGTCGCGAATCATCACGCCTGCCTTGGCCCACGGGTCTGTGTTCTGAACGCTCATGACCCTGGCTACGATAGTGCCCGCTCCGGTGAGCGTCTTGTAAGCAAAGTGGAACTCATCGCGATAATCTCCGGCTGTGCCGACATCCCAGATGTCCGTTCCGGAGCCGGTCATCGTGAAGGTCCCGGCCGGGGCCTCTACGAAGCTGCCTAACGAGCCGGGCATAGCTCTGAACCATATCGACAGTTCGTCCACGCCTTCTTCGGTCCAGTTGCGCGCATCGACCAGCGTCAGCTCCGCCTCTGAGAGTTTCACACCGGCAGTATTGTCGTAAAAGAGCGGCATGGACTGGTTGCCGCCATGGACAATCGTCTGTTCGGCGTAGGGAGGCAATACATAGCCAACTTGTGAGCCATTGCCGGGTACGCCGAAGCCATCGATCCAATTCTGCCAGATAGCTTCATTGGCGGCGTCGTTGTCCGTATAGCCCTCGAAGTCGTCTATCTTGAGGAAGTCGGCTGTCGTGAAGCCCCAGACGTTGCCGGTCCACGGGCTGTCGGGGTTCTGGGTGTTGATCTCGTCAACACGCCAGTAGTAAGTGGCGCCCCATGCAAGGTTGCCGGGGTCGTAGCTCTCGCTGCCAAGCGCTTTTGTACCCTTGAACTCGGCAGATGCCGTCGTGGCATTCGTTACGGCGTCCTGGTCCGTGCCGAAGTACACCTCGTGCGAAGCGGCGTTTTGTCCCGCACCCCAGGTCAGTATGGGATGCTGAATGACATCCACGGACCCGCTTCGCGGAGACGGGCTGCTTGCCTTAACCGGAAGCGACAGTGCCGCCTGCGGGACAAGCGCTTTCGGCGTCCTCGGGCTCGACCAGCGCAGCTCTGCCGTCGCGCCGCCTGTGTTTTCATAGTACTCCATGACAAGGCTGTAGGTATTGCCCGCGATAAGGTCGATGGTGCCCCAGTCCTCGGCAGCCCCACGGTCAACCCAGTTATCCACGAGCAATTCGCCGTCCACCCAAAGGCGTACGCCGTCGTCG
>JBDREF010000496.1:0-4776 GCA_043820045.1 Planctomycetota bacterium
CTCCTGGCTGTCTCAGCTAAGAACGGCGAAGTCCTCTGGTCCGATCCCTACAACAATTTCCAGTTGATCATCAGAGGCAACGAACTATACGCAATCGGCGGCCAGAACGACGTGGGCAGCCCAAGCAAGAAGTTCAACGCGATCACCGGCGAAGTTCTGGCCCTGTTCGACACCGGCCGGCGCGCCTGCACGCGGCCTACGGGTACTTCCGATTCTATTTTCTACCGCGCCCGAGGCGGCTCGACCCGCTTTGACCTGGACAGCAGCAGCCCACAGCTTGTCTCGCCCATGCGCCCGCCGTGCCAGGACGGGGTGACAATAGCCAACGGCCTGCTCTACTGGTGGCCCTACGTCTGCGACTGCCAGCTCACGCTCTATGGCATCACAGCCCTAGCATCGGCTGACGACTTTGATTTTCAGCCGGATGTAACTGAATCGGCACGCCTGGAAAAAGGCGACGGCGACCTGACGAAAGTGGCGTCCTTACCGGAATCGCCGGCCGACTGGCCAACCTTCCGGGCAGACAACACCTGCAGCGCAACTACAAACGCGAGCATTCCTAAAAAGGCTAAGCTTCTGTGGCAGCATAACCCGAAAATAACGGTTCCCTCCGGCGGTCCCGTCGCCACTGCGCCGGTCGCAGCAGGCGGTCTCGTATTCACCGCCGGCCCGGACGGCATTGTCCGCGCACTGGACTCGGGAAGCGGCGAGCTTCAATGGAAAGCTTACACGGGCGGGGCCATCCGAATGCCTCCGACGATCTGGCGCGGGCGTGCTTTCGTCGGCTCCGGCGATGGATGGGTGTATTCGTTCGAAGCGAAAACGGGTCGGCTGCTGTGGCGCTTTCGCGCGGCACCGGTGGAGCGGAAGATTCCCCTCTACGGCGTGCTTTCTTCGACCTGGCCCGCCGCCGGCGTGCTCGTCGAGGACGGTGTCGCTTACGTCGCCGCCGGCATCGTCAACTACGACGGGACATACGTCTATGCACTTGACGCCGTAACGGGTCGCGTGAAGTGGCAGAACGAAACTTCAGGACATCTGAATCCCGATGCCCATTCCGGCGTAAGCGTTCAGGGCCACATGCTGCTGGCGGGCGGCAAGCTCTACCTGGCCGGCGGCAACGCCGTATCGCCCGCCGTCTATGATACCGCCGACGGCAAGTGCCTTAACGATGCGAGCATGGTCCAGACACTTACGCAGAACAATGTTCTTCTAACGCAAAGTCCTCGCGGCTGGGAGCTTTCTCTGCTGGCCGACCGTGTCGTCGCGTGCGGCAGGCCTTTCTACGCTCATCCAAAGTACGACGTCTATGACCCCACCGTTTTCAGCAGGGTATTCTTAGCTCCAAGCGCCGGTCGTGACGTCGTCTGGGTGACAAATCAAAAGAGCAAAAGGATCCTCTGCTTCTCATCGCTCGACAGAAGACAACTGGCGCGGAGCATGGCGAATCCGAGGAACCAGTTTCTCGTTGACTGGACGAGATTGGGTATTAAGGCTGAGCCGCTCTGGAGTTACGACTGCCCAGGGAGCCGGGCGTTCGCGGCGTGCGGTAATGCAGTGGTAATCGCTGAGCAGTCAAAACTCGAAGCTATAGACTTTGATGACGGGTCGGTTCTATGGTCCCACCCGCTGCCTGTTGCACCGGTGCAATGGGGCCTGGCCATAGACGCCCACGGCCGTAGCATCGTCACGCTCGAAAATGGAACCGTCCTGTGCTTCGGCTGGGATGGGGACTATTAGAAAACAAAAATCAAAGTGTAAAGTGTAATCCAGACGCGCCTAAATAATGTTTCACCCCGAAACGCCGGCGCTCAACGCCTTCGGCAGCTCGAAGAAGAACGTGCTTCCTTCACCGGGTATTGATTCTACCCAGACCCTGCCGCCGTTAAGTTCGACGAGTTTCTTTACGATGGCCAGTCCGATGCCGGTACTCTCGACACCCTTTCGAGGCTCAAGTGTCTCGAACATCTCGAAAATTCTTTCGAAGCTCTTGCGCTCGATCCCCGGTCCGTTGTCTGCGATGCTGAATTTCCAGGAGCCGTCCTGTTCCGTGCAGCCGATCTGAATCCGGCCCTTGGATTTATCCATATATTTTACGGCATTACCGATAAGATTCTGAAAAATCTGCAGGATATGTGTCTTTCCGCACATCAGGGTCGGCAGCTCATCCGCGATGCTGATTTCAATATTCTCCGGCGGGGCGACCTCCCCAATCACTGCTGATACGACCGCGTCTAAAGCGACTGGCTCCTTCTTGAAATCCTCTCGACCAAGCTTGGAATACCGCAGGATATCGTCAACAAGTGCGGCCATTTGTTGCGCCTTCGTGGCCAGAAGCCCGACCTGTTCTTTGCCTTGCTCGTCAAATTTGTCGGCATAGTCGGTCGATATCCAGTCGGCCAAAGTTCCGATCGTCCGCAGCGGTGCTTTCAGATCGTGAGCCGCTATATGGGCGAAATCCTGCAGCTCTTTGTTCGCCCTCTCCAGCCCATCGACGGCTGATTCCAGGTGCTTGTTTGACTGTTCCAGTTCTCTTTCCGCTCGCTTGCGTTCGGCGATGGCCTGAGTGAGGCGAAGATACTCGGCAGCGCTATTGATCGAAACATACCCAAACGCGACCACATAAGCGCCCAGGCGAACCACGTGCGACAGCCACCACCCGACCCCCCAGGGCCCCGAGAGCCTGAAGGTCAACCCGGCGACGGCAAATAGAAGGCAATACGCGGTGAACAGCAGGTGAGTATTGTCCCGGTTGCGGCAGTCCTGGGGACTCCCTATGGAGAATCGGCGGGCAAAATATGCCAAGGCGGCCAGGAACAATACGCCGCCGACGAGGTTCAGCAATTGGGGCACAATCGTGAATCGTCCATTGCTCACCATAGTTGGCAGCATCTCGGGAAACAGGAACGATATGATGCCGAACAGCCCACACGCAGCCGCAAGTACCTTGGGCAACTCTCTCGCAAGCGACGTCTTGGCAAATCGCTCCGGCAGCCAGATCATTGCGATAAGCAGCCCGCCGACGAATTGTGAGGCGCTGTGCAGGAACACGAACTCCCGGCCGGGCGAGACGCTCGCGTGGAACGCGTCAAGAATGGCCATGCTCAGCATGGCACACGCCGGCCAGAGCTTGTATTCGTTACCTTCCTCGCCCTGGCGCATCAGAAGGAAACCCGCTATACCCAGGGCCATCATGCAGCCGAGTGTTTCCATGACAGCATGAAACGCTTCGTGATAAAGCTGGCAAGTGGCGGGAAAGTCACTGGCCACTGAGATGAAGACAAAGGGTACAACACCTGAGATCAGCAGAATGGCGGCAAACAGCAGATCGCTGTGTAATGAAACAGTAATTCGTTTACCTGCGGGCATTTGATTGCGACTCCTCATCACGTATTCATCACGCTTCACATGTCTGAACTTCTGTCACGCATGTGAGACCCTGCTTGTGATGTTTGCCTCCTTCGATATTCTTCTTCACCGATTGAAAGATAATATCGGTAAATATCGGCCTCATAATAACCTGCAGTTGGACATCTTCTGGTAATGCCGTTTCACGTCTGAAGAATACGCTTTTCGCGGCCGTTCGCGCGGGGCAAGTGCCGATAACCTGCTGGCTTCGTGATGGAATAACGCCGGAACGAATGCCTCGGGAATCAGATGACGTTTACGTCACTGCACGATTTGAACGGGTATTGCCGGCAACAGACCGAGGGAGTAACGGCGTTTTTGCGGTTTCGGTTTGCCCTGCTGCTGTTTGGGCGCCGACTCCCTGAAGACCTCTACAATCAGGTTGCCTGCGAAGCCATTCTGCATGGCATCTTTGTCGGCCTTCAACTCAAATTGGATCCCTTCGGGCACCACGGTCACGCCGTGGAGGCTCAACCCTTCGGGCGGATCGAGAAGCTCTAGCTGCATCTGCTGCAGGGCAGGATTCTTCCTGGTCTTGACCAGCACGCGGGCCTGGCCCCAGGGGCTGCTGCCGCCGGCGACAATGCGCACCGGCTCGCTCGGGACCTCGACTGCCGGCATACCGGAACGGCCAAGCTGCACGCAGACCAGAAACTGCTGCGCCGGCACAAGGTGCCGGTAGAGGAATGCCTGCATACAATCGTCCGCGGCAAAAGCCGAACGAACGACAAGCCCGCCAGCGATGCGGGCCCGGCCGGCCAATCCTAAAGGGACCGGCTTATCAGGTGCCTTCACGGGCGCCTTGAGGGTCATTCGCACTTGATCGCAGCCGGCGGGAATCGTAGCGCCGCCAAGCTCGAAGCCGGCGGATGTGTCGTCCAGGAACACTTCGATGGGCCCATCGAATCCGTCTTTCCTCAACGCGTGTATGTCCAGGGTGGCCAGGCCACCGGCACGCATGCTCAGGCTCGACGGCGTGACGCGAAGCGCGAAGTCGCCCTGCGCCGCGGCGATGCGCAATCGGTAGCCATGGTCCTGGCCGCCGTGATTCTGCGAATCGCAAAGGTGAACATAGTAAGTCCCGCCACTCGGCAGCTCGGTTAGGAGATACGAATCGGCATGGTGGGTCATCAATCCGGCGATGTTCGTGTGCAGATGGCTTTCTTTGAGCATGTGATCGTCGTTCCAGGCAAGGACGTTGCCCTTTGCGTCGGTCAGCCGCAGCAGCGAATCCAACGGCGAGTTCAACCGGCGGGCATAGACCTCGGCGACGATCTTTTCACTGGTACGGCCTTCGAATCGGAACACGTCGATATCGCCTGGCCTGTCGATGCGCCCGTTGATAATCTTCGGCATCTCGATGAGCTG
>JBDREF010000497.1:0-10382 GCA_043820045.1 Planctomycetota bacterium
CTTGTATTCGGTCGCGGTGGCATAGTGAAAACATTGGCGCTCGTTCCAGATAGACGCGACGGCATGCCAGACGACCTTGAAATCACAGGCATACAAGGCGAATTGCGTTTGACCGAACTACGCGATAACTGTTACGAACCCGTGCCGCTCCCTGACGCAGCAAATGTGCTCCAGCAAGGCATCGAGTGGCGTGGACGAGGAGACGCTCGCCGTTGGCGCTGGGTGATGGGTGGGCGTGAACTCTATGTGCTAGCGCCGGGCGATGAGTTTGGGTTGCATGGATTCGTATCGACAGCACGCCTTTGGCTTAACGCTCGCCATGCGGTTCTGGCTACAGAAAATTTGCGCGAAAACGTATTGGCTGCCCTTGCAAAAGTGGGATGTGTCAACCCTGAAGTGTGTGATGATCAGACGTCCGGCGTTCCGACTGGCTGGATTCTTTTCCGCGAAGTGACGCCCACTCTGGTCGTTCCTATGCGCAATGAGCAAGACATCCTGAATGCTCTTTGCCCGGCACACGAGATTGAACCGCACTTTATCGGAGATATCAGGTTGGAGAGAAATACCTGGCTGGCAGGTTTTCCACCGCGCATTCGCTTGACAGGAGAACTGGGGGGCGGCTTTCAAGTGATGATTGACGGCCAGGCTGCTCAACTTGCCGCCGACGGCGCTTTTGAAGTGCCGGGATGGGATGCGGTGGGTGAACACCGACTTTGGTTTGGCGACCGGTATGAGACGTATTCGCTCCGCACGATAAACGAAAGCTGGGACGCTTGGCACGCACATGATTTTGGAACTGGAGCTGCGATTTGTGGCGCAGGTATTCATCAGATTGAGGGGTCGCATTGGCGTCAAGTTCGCGTCCCAGCCTCAAACCCTCTGTTAATAGGCGCGCGACCAGGTGAAATCTTTTGCTGCCAGGCACAGGGTGACATACGTTCCGAAACCATTTTTGCACTGGTCCCGTTCTCTCCGGTTTGGGCACTGCCCATTGACACGCTCCATGCGGACAAGCGTACGGCCCGGATTGTTTTACTGAATGCGGTACCGCCAAACGCTACCACCGACCACACAATTAGGAATCGTAACATGGCGCGCGCATTAAGAAAGTGGGTTACCACCATTAACGATGTCAGACATAAACAGCTTACGCTGGCAGAAGGAATCGATGGAACCAAGACTCTTTGGCGGCACTACTGCGTTGCAGCCAAACATCTTTGGAGGAGGATGCGGTGAAGGCTGACGAACTCCTATTGTGGCTGTCTGCGCGTCGCCAAGGCTCTTGGCAGCAATTTCGTGCTGCCGTGGAGGAACTCCATTCCAGCGACATAGGTGTCTCCGAAAACGGAAATGTGACTATTGGTGAAGCTGAGTTTTCCCTACACCAGCAACTTCGACTGGACCTTGAAAGACTGGCTCATGTGGAGTTCTTTGCGCAAGGCTGCGAGAAGGGATGGCGCGTCACTCCGCCGACATTTGCAGCACATCCGATGCCGGAAGGGATGCGCGCAGTCTTGTGTGGCGCGCGTTCACTGGCACTGCGTGAGCGAGTGCTTCGGATTGGAGAAAAGGTTGCTTGTGAAACGCTCGATTCTTCCGGCGTGCCGGAGGTGATTCGCCTTTTTGCCTCCAGCTCATCAGCACTTGCAGAGGCGGCTACCCGAGCTGAGGTCTCTTTCCAGGCCGATGCGCCACTTGGCATTCTCTCGCACTTGCCCCCATGCGACCCTCCGTCGCGCAGCCAGACACCATCAGAATTCCCGGTAGGGAATGACTGGAACATTCAAGAGTTCGATACATCGGTATTTGCTTGGCGCAAAACCGACCGCCGCCATGCACAGGCCACACGCTTCGGCGTGTTGTGTTTCTTTATATACTTCCAGCGACGGCGCTATTTCCTCCGTTGGAAGGGCGCAACTTTCGAACTGCCACGAGCGGTCGCGCTTTACGCGCTGCTGCACCGCTGTCGGCGCGATCTGCTACACTATGATGTTGCGCGGCGAAAACTGTCCGTGCCTGCTATCTGCCGACCACCCCGGCTACTGGAACGTGCACTGGTTCTCTGCTCCGGCTTCCCGCCCGCTTATGACAAGGCCACTGCCAACCTGAGTTACAGCGACGTGCCACACGACATTGCACGGTTTGCTGCTGAACTCCTTCGCCAACCATTAATATGAACAATCCTCTTTCCATATTCCGAAACATTCGCGACCTTTATCAGCGCTATCTCGATAGCCCGCTCGCCATTCGCTATGATGACCTCCGCGATGAACGACGCGCTTTACTGTTTGACCAGGATCGTCGCCTGTGGCGCGAGCCGCTTATCGAACCGGTGCCAGCATATCCTTTGTGCGGAACTTATTTTGCCGATGTGGCACACGAACTTCTTGACGTATCCTGGGGGCGCGCGATTACTAAAGAAGTGGCTGACTTTCTCGAACCGCCATTATTTACTGACCCTTTCACGGGCGAGCGTCGGCAGCCTTACACGCATCAATATGAGGCTTTTCAACACGCACTTGTCGAACGCCAAGACGTGGTGGTTACGACCGGTACCGGTTCCGGCAAGACGGAATGCTTTCTTGTGCCAATGCTGGCGGAACTGGTGCGCGAGTCACGTCAATGGTCTGCTCCCGGCACCCGCCCGGCCGAATGGGATTGGTGGGATGAACGCCATACAACATTACGTGGCAGATCGCAACAACGCCATGGCCAGCGCGTGTCCCAGCGTGTCCACGAAACACGTCCTGCGGCAATGCGCGCACTCTTGCTCTATCCTCTCAATGCACTCGTCGAAGACCAACTCGTGCGCCTTCGTTTGGCACTTGACAGCGGCGCAGCACGAACCTGGCTTGATACATATCGCAGTGGCAACCGTATTTATTTTGGACGCTACACAGGACGCACACCCATTCCCGGCAACAGTGACACCAACCGTTTGCGCAAAGAGCTTCGTGACATGGCACGGGAAGCGACGGCTGTGGCCGGTTCTGAGGCAGCGTTGTTCTTCCAGTCGTTAGACGAAGGCGGGGCTGAAATGTGGTCGCGCTGGGATATGCAAGACCACCCGCCGGACCTGCTCATAACGAACTATTCAATGCTCAATATCATGCTGATGCGCAGCCTTGAGGCGGGCATCTTTGATCAGACGCGAGCTTGGCTTGCTAACGACCGCAGCCACGTTTTCCACCTCGTTGTAGACGAACTGCACACTTATCGTGGTACGCCCGGCACCGAAGTCGCCTATCTTCTACGGGTATTGTTAGACAGGTTGGGTCTCACCCCTGATTCTGAGCAGCTCCGCATCATCGCGTCGAGTGCTTCTCTGGAAAGTGGCAACAGTGGCCGCAAATACCTCCAGAGTTTCTTTGGGCGAGACCGCTCACGGTTTACTATTGTCGGTCCCACGACGACACCCCCCAACCCCGCCGCACTCTCTGTTTGTGCCACGTATGCTTCTGCATTCCGTGATTTTGGCTGCGCAGTGCGGGACAACACAGATAACCTCACCGAACCTTCAAGGGCGTTGGCCGAAGCGGTCGGAGTGAACCCCGCTGATGGAGAATCATCACATGTTCTGCGAGAAGTTGTGCTTCGCTCCGAGGCAGGTGAAGCCCTGCGCGTAGCCTGCCAAATCAATGGCTTATCTGTCCCTCAATCACCCTCTCAACTCGGAAGCAGCCTATTTCCTATGCTTCCCGATGCAGATCGTGCAGACGCGACCGAGGGGGTGCTGGTTTGCCTCTCAGCAGCGCGTCCCGCTCCTGTGCGGCTTCGAACTCATCTTTTCTTCCGGAGTGTGCAGGGGCTGTGGGCTTGCACCAACCCGCAATGCAGTCAAATGACCGGACGCCAGGGAGCGCCTCCGGTCGGAAAGTTGTATCACCAGCCTATTCTTTCATGTGTATGCGGTGCGCGCGTGTTGGAATTGCTCGTATGCGAATGTTGCGGCGAGGTGTTCTATGGCGGCTACCGGAGGCCCGACCCACAGAATGGCGGCTCATGGTATCTCAGTCCTGACCACCCGGACTTGGAAACCGCGCCTGAGATGTCATTTCTTGATCGCCGCTATGAGAATTATGCAGTATTTTGGCCTTCACCTACAGGTATGCAGCCGACCACCGGGAGCTGGAATCAGGACAGCGTCCCTCGTTGTTGGCAGGCCGCGAGGTTGGACTTCAGCGAAGCACGTGTTGACCTCGGTGGTAGCAGCGGCGTGCGTGGCTTCCTTTACCATGTCCCAAATCTTGCGACTGGAGCGGACCAAGCGTACCCGGCAATTTGCCCGCGCTGTGACGAAGACCGGCGGCGGCGGCGGCTCGACACACCGATTCGTCCAATGCGCACAGGCTTCCAACGCGTAGCGCAGGTGCTTTCCGACGCGCTTCTGCGCGAGCTGCCGCACTCGGCGCAACAGTCGAGCCGCAAACTTGTTGTCTTTTCCGATAGCCGACAAGACGCTGCCAAGCTTTCCGCCGGGATGCGTTCCGATCACTACCGCGATGTTGTGCGTCAAGCATTGGCGACGGCGCTGGATACGGCAGGGCATGGAGCTATGGCGTTTCAAAGGCAGCTCTCTGGTGCGACGGTGAGCGCAGACGAGATGCGATTGGCGCAGGAGTTTGAAGCAACACACCCACGTGAGGCGAACGTTCTCACTGCGGCCCAACTTCTCACTCGTGCCAATCAGCCCGCATCGGGTTTCCCCGGCCTTACAAACGCACAGGCCGCACAGCAAATCCTTCAACGAGGCCAACACGGGCCGTTTCCAATTACCCAACTCACCGAGGACATATCTGCACGGCTCCTCATGCAAGGCATTAACCCCGGGGGCTTCACGCAAAGCACGCTTTGGAGCGATCCTCGTAAGCGTGAAGGCTCGTGGCGGCGGCTTTACGAGTGGCATTCCGGTGGCCAGCCAGCACCGCGTGGCAACCCGCCGCTCGCACCTGCTGAACAGGAACATCTTCAACACATCCGGGAGACGGCCTTCCGCGAAGTCACCGATGCGATTTTCGCCTCCGGCAGACGCAGCCTCGAGGCGCTTGGCATCGGCCTCGCCACAACAGATAGGCAACAAGCGGCCCGAACACTGGTGCAGGAGGCGGCGGACAGCGTGATCCAACTCCTTGGCTCGCGGCGCTATCGCCTCTCGACTCACGGAGCATACTCACAGGCAAATGTTCCCGTCTTTGTTAGGCAATATCTCCACCGTGTCGCGCTTCACAACGACGAGTCACCGCCGGACTTAGAACGGGAAGTTTTTGATTTGCTGCATCATACGCGGGTTTGCAATCCAGTTCAGACGGGCGTGCTCTTTGCCGAGCATTTGTGCCTCGTACGTCCCGGTGATAGCTATTACGCCTGCCCGCAGTGCCGTCGACTTCATCTGCATCCATCAGGCGGTCTCTGCATAGAATGCCTTGTGCCGCTCGAATCCGCACGGCCCATTGCCGATATGCCGGTTGCAGACGATTATTATCGTTTTCTCGCCCTGCACTCGCGCGAACTGTTCCGGCTAAACTGCGAAGAATTGACGGGACAGACGGACAAGAACGATGCTCGCCGCCGTCAGCGGCTCTTCCAAGGGCGCTGTTTGCCACACGATGAGGAACCGCGCACTGATGAACTAGACCTGCTCAGCGTGACCACAACAATGGAAGTTGGTGTGGATATCGGCGCACTCCTCGGGGTGATGATGGCCAACATGCCGCCAATGCGTTTCAACTACCAGCAGCGCGTCGGTCGTGCGGGCCGGCGTGAAACCGGCCTAAGCGTGGCACTCACGCTTTGCCGCGGACGGAGCCACGACGACTACTACTTTCAGCGCCCCGACCGCATCACTGCGGAACTGCCGCCGCAACCATACGTAGACCTGAGACGAGTGCGCATTCTCCGCCGCGTGCTGGTGAAAGAGGTGTTGCGGCAAGCATTCGTTGCGCTTGGACTTCTGACTGGCTCGAGCGACAGCGTACATGGAGAGTTTGGTGAGGCGACAGGCTGGAATCAGGCACCGCCTTGTGTGAATGCTGGACCGACTGTTGCCGAGATGGTGGATGCATGGATTCAGCACAACCAAGTAGCTGTGGAACACACGTGCGATACCCTGCTCACTTTTGCTGAGCCGGAGTTGATACAGCAGCGTTCGGATATCCTCATGTGGGTTCGTAACCGCCTAGTCGTTGAGGTGACAAACATCGCAAACGACCCGGTTTATGTGCAGATTTTACTCAGTGAACGGCTCGCAAATGCAGGATTGTTACCCATGTTCGGCTTTCCGACGCGCACACGATATCTCTTCCACGGGGACCCCAGCCGCTCCCGTGAATGGCCCCCTAAGGAAACTGTGGATCGCGACCTCGATCTTGCCATCAGTCAATTTGCGCCTGGCGCGGAGACAGTGAAGGATGGAGTCGTTCATGCTGCAGTGGGGGTTGTTCATTACGAACGGCGTGGTCAACGGGTGGTCCAAGTACCAGACCCGCTTGGAGCGCCAACGCCACTCGGCACATGCCGAAATTGCCAAGCCGTAGTATTTCGCCCCGACTCGCAGAGCCAGGTATGTCCGGTTTGCGCTTCCCCTGACTTTGAAATTGTTCAGCTCTCTCAGCCTCGTGGATTTCGGACTTGGTTCGGCGCGTATTGGGATTTCGATGGCATCTTCGAGTGGACGCCCCGTGCATCACGGCCCAAGACCGACCCTGGCCCACTGCAAATGCAGACTGTGGCAAATTGCGAATTTTGGTCTGATGAGGAGGAAGGGGCGGAGGTCTGCGTAGTGAACGACAATGCCGGGCGGAGATTTGGGTTCCGTAAATTAGCAGGGAGTGAAACATGGGTAACGCAAGAGGCGATAGAGCATGTTGGCGACCAAATGGCTCAGCACAACTTGCGCGGTGCCCCGAATGATCCACCTTACGATCAAGCTACACAGCTTGACGAGCGCGTTCTGGGCTCTATCAAGCGCACCGACATACTTGTTGTAGGCCTTCACACCGTCAGGCCGGAACTTAACCTTTCGCCCTTGCGGGTGGAAGGGCGCGCAGCACTCTACTCTTTCGGTTTCATGCTCCGTCGCGCCGTTTCCGTGCTGCTGGACATCAGCACATTAGAAATCGGAGTGGGACTGCGCGTCATCCAGCAGGCAGGGCAGGTTGTCGGCCAAATCTTCCTCTCTGACAGCCTTGAGAATGGAGCGGGTTATTGCTCCCATTTCGCACAGCCTGCGGAACTCGAACGCCTCCTGCACTTCGTGGCAAACCCGAACGAATCCCTTATTATTAACTGGCTTGCTCCTTACCATGCCAATTGCCAAACCTCCTGCCCGGACTGCCTTCGTGACTACGCAAACCTCGCATGGCATTGCATTCTCGATTGGCGGCTTGCTGTAGATATGGCTCGCTTGGCACTCGATGCCAATGCGCCTATGGACTTGACCACACCCTACTGGCAGCCGCTGTTGGCATCGACAGCTCCATCTTATTTCCAAGCTCTCCAACCCTCCGGCTGGACACCGACAACGTTTGGAGGTTTACCCGCAGCTCGCTCCGGAGCACACGGCGAATTCATCGTGCATCCGCTTTGGGCTGACGAACACCTATCAGTTACACAAGCGCGCAACGAAGCCTCTGCGGCTGGGATTAAACAGCTTAAACAGAAGACCTTGTTCGAGCTTGTTCGGAGACCGTTTTGATGCGAGGAGAAATAGGGTTGGGTTTATTTTATTAGCATTCCTAACCCCTGCCATTGACACGGAAGGGTGAGCATATCGTTCGGTGTTATGGATTTTGTACGATAGTTCTATTGACAATCCTCATCTCAATTCGAAACCAAAGGCTGCGTACTTGTAGGGTATGCCGTGTAAAACGTGTGACTTGTCGGTTAAAGTCCGACGGTGGGAGTTCGGTAGTTCGCCCACGTAGCTGGAGGGAGGTGTTAAGGGTAACCTGAAGCATTAAGTTCCTTGACAAAGGCTCCTTTAGGGAGTCGAGCAAACCTGCGGGTTGCAGCGTAAGCGAACCCAGATGTAGCCTCGAAAATTGCAATGGAGTTGTCGACCCTCTCCTACACAGGGGAAGACCGGAGCATCTATCCTAACGAAAACTACCATAACCGATAGATGGACTCCCGGGGTAACAGGGGTGACACGCAGGGGCAGCCATACGACAATGAACACGGGAGACCCTTGTCGATGCTGTGAGAGCGGCAACTGGTGGATATAAGGAAACGAAATTTCACTGGGTCGGCAAGGGAGTCGGAGTTGCCCATAGTACCGCTTGTATCTCAAAGACAACATAACTTTGGGAGAGGGAAGGGGCAATGCCTTCATCATGCTTCTGAAGGACTGAAGAAAAGGAGATTGCGGTAACGCTATGAACTCCAAAAAGTTCCGGAAACTCCGGTGGAAGCTATACCAGAAGGCCAAGCGGAAGCGAATGCCTCTGGAAGAAGATGATTGGAAAGCCGTATTCGGGAAAACCGAACGTACGGTTTGATGAGGGGGAGCTGGAGATAGAACCATCTGGCTACTACGCCAGCTCTCTACTTTACAGAATTCCAGGAGATATTCGTGGTCGCAGTCTTCACATTTCACCTGGACAAAACCATTGCACAGGTCGCAGCAGTCGAGATACCGATAAATGACTTTCTCCAGATAAGGCCGCCAAAAACCGTTCTGCCGGGAGAAATGATCATCATAAATCTGGATAAAGGTTTCAAAATAGTCCTCTACGCAGCGATAATACATGCGCTTTTCATGGTGTATTTTCAAAGGCCACTGTGTTTATTGGCTTTCGGGCCGATTCTTCTGACGAGCTAGCTCAGTTTTCCTCGCGCGGCCAGCCCAGGCGAGGCTCATGCTTGATCCGCCAATGATCAGCATGCCGATTGTTGTAAGCAGATCCGATAGATGGCCGAAGACGATCAAGCCGAGTAGCGTGGCCCAGACTAACTGGATGTAAAGCAGCGGCGACAGTGTGGAGGCCATAGTTTCTCGGAAAGCACGAATGAGCAGGAAGTGACCGATACCTCCGAAGAGACCAAGCGAAGTGATGATCAGAGCCTGCTTTAGCGTGGGTATTTCTCCGGTCCAGTACGTTGGAATGACGAAGGACATTGTAATTGTACCAACCAGCGCGGTGTAGAAGAGCTGGCGCATTGCAGGTTCCGTGACCGAGAGCTTGCGTGTGAGTATCTGATAACCGGCATAACAGAGTGCGCAACTAAGGGCATAGACGACGCCAATGCCGAACATTGAGCCGCCCGGTCGGGCGATGAGCAGTACACCGCCAAATCCAGAAATTGTCGCCAGCCAGCTTTTGAGCGGGACTTTCTCGCCGAGTAGAGGGCCGGCGAGCAGCGCAACGAGTAAAGGGGCGCTGAAGACCAGCGCTGTGGTTTCTGCAAGCGGCAGCGTGCGGAAGGCGAGCACGACGAGCAGGGAGGAGCAGACCAGCAAGAGTCCGCGGAAGATCATCAACCACGGACGTCTTGTAACAACAATCTCGCGGCCCATGCTGGGCGCGATGCCCACCAGCATAAAGACGAGGTGAACGAAATAGCGTGCCCAGACAATCAGCGGAACGGCAAAGAAAGCGGTCAGATACTTTGAGAACGTATCAAGTACGGCAAAGAGGAAGGTCGCGATCAATAAGAGAATGATACCGTAAAGTTTATGTTGCACGATGAGTTGAAATCCATTAGTTGAAGCAGAAACGGGTACTGTCAATTATTTTGCCAGCGGTGAGGCCGACCGGGCCGCAGCCCTGAGCAAAAAGATGGTCGGCGGCAATGTCGTGCAGTTGTACGGCGGCAAGCAGCGCTTCGAGCGGTGGCCAGCGTCGCGATTTCGGTGGCGAGCAGTTCTCCGTCTGATAAGGCATTGCTTTTCCATGAAGGAAGCATAGGATAAGACGGTCTTGTATGTCAATGAAGAATTGGCCGAAAAATATGGGATGCTGCGCCGATGATTGAAGGACGGAAGGGATGTATCCGGTCCTTTTAGGATGGGGGCACTCTTTGCTGGATCGCCATTTCGGTATGAAAGAGTGGATGTCTGTCAAAATTACCGAACGTTCTCTTACAGGAAGGAGTTTTGCCACGATGTGCCAAATTAAAAAAATGGGCTCTTCTGACTTTTTAGTACAATGAAACGGGTATAAGTACCTGTAACGTTATTACAAATGCCCTTTGAAAATTGACTCGTTTTCTAATCTCAGATCGAGAGGCCGACTCAACAGCACGAATACGCTCCGAGATTTGTATCGATTTCCGGGATTCAACGCCCGTTCGACGCTTAAGCCACACCCGGAAGATCCTGAAAGCCTTTTAAAAAACTGTTTTGTTCCGGCTATGTCACAACAGCATCAAGGATCAGGAATATC
>JBDREF010000498.1:0-4504 GCA_043820045.1 Planctomycetota bacterium
GTTGGCCATCCCCAAAGCCTTCGGCTTTGAGGCTGCCACCCAATCACAGACAGACAACCTGCAAGCCGTAGGGTGTGCAACTCGTTGCACACGCGGATTCTCGAAGAGTACGGTTGCCTGTCCCTTGTCGCTGTTTAATGACACTTCTTTTTTCTCCGCCCCGCACGTTACGGCGTATTTGCCGTAGAAGCCGCGAACGCGGCATTGGCCGTCCGCGTCCGCTTTGCCTTCCCAGCGGGTCCACCACTGGTTAAAGACGAGGTCGCGATACGCCTCGGCCGCCGGTGTGGGCGTCCAGTCCCGTTGATAGAGCGAGGACTGCCGAATCCAGTTCGCGCCCTCCCAGAAGCCCCACATGAGAATGCCCTTGACCTGCGGATGGGCGAAGCAGATGCGATAGTAGTCCGTTATTGCTTTTGCCTTGGCCCGCTCCTGCTCGTCGGTGAGCTTCAGGTTGCGCTGTTTCATAAAGGCCGAACGCTGGCCGGGCAGGTTGAACTCGGTGATACGAATCGGCAGGCCGATTTTGCTCAGCTCGTCGAGCGCGTGACACAGAGCTTCGGGGTCGAAAGTCTCGCCGTGCAGGTGTCCCTGTACACCGATACCGCCAAGGGGCGTGCCCTGATCGAGCAGCCCGCGAATGTGCTTGATGTAATCGTCAAGCCGGTTGCCGGTGAGGATGTCGTAGTCGTTGACGAAGAGCCTGACGTTGGGGTCGGCGGCTTTAGCCCAATCCGCCATCTGCTTTGTTATGCCCGGCCCGAGGCGGTCGGCGTAGTAGTTGGCGTGGAGCATCTCGTTGTTGAGGTCGTATTCGGCGAGTCGGCCCTTGTAACGGCCGGCGATGGTCGTCGCGCGGGTTCTCAGCGCCTGGCGCAAGTCCTCGTCGTTCATCTCTTTCAACCAGTCCTGCACTCTTCCCGGAATGCCCCAGAACATGCAGTGCCCCCGCAGCGGGATATCATGTTCCCTGGTCCAGGCGAGTATAGCATCAACGACGGCATAATTTACGTTTCCTCGCCGGGGTTCCATATCGTGCCACTTCAGCGCATTCTCAGTTACCGCCGCGTTGAAGTTGGCCAGGAACGTCTCCTTGTACCGCTGCCGGTCTTCTTCGCTCATCCGTCCGCCGAACACTCCCGAAGACACTGCCGCACCGAACCAAAACTCGTGACGTAACTGCTCGATATGCACTGTCGCTCCCGGCTTAGCCTTTACGACCAGGTCCCCCATTCGATGCTGCCGGATGCTCGCCTCAAGCGCCTCCGGCCTGAGATGTTCTGACACCTCTGCGCCGAAGGCCGTACAGGCCCCGGTGAAAAACAACGCCAATCCGGTGAAAATCAAATGTCGCTTGATTGTCATGTCCTTTCTAAACTTTTCCCCGCGTGTGCAAAAACGGAGTTTTGCACACCCTACCTGAGCAAGCCTTTTTTGTAGGGTGTGCAACTTCGTTGCACACGCGGTTCCTGTTCCATAACGGAACCGTCTTCGTTCAGTGGCCTTATTTGCCCGCAAATACATCACCTATATTCTGTTGCATCTTTTCTAAATCTACCTGGCCATAGTAACCTGATTCGATATATTTGTTGTACGTTGACCAGGGCCAATCGCCGATATCTTCAACCAGCCCATGCTTAACAGGATTATAATGTATATAATCTATGTGTCGCTGCAAATCTCTTTCATCTCGTATCTGATGTTCCCAGAACCGCTTTTGCCATATTCCTCGAAGCCGGTGTTTCGACATTGAATCTGTCTGAGGCAATTCGCTGCCTCCAGCCTTTAAGTAATTCATAGTGAAATGTCTCTTTATCAGCGACCATCTGGTCGAGAAATCGCTGTTGTTTTCCGGCAGCTTCCAAATGCAATGCAGGTGCTCCGGTAAAAGGCAAATCGCGATTGTTTCATAATATCTTTTCGACCTCACCTTTTCAAAGGCATGACGCAAATGCTTTCTCGCAAGCTCGCCTGCAAGAATTTTCTGCCTTTGATAAGAGACAACGGTGAAGAAATAGTACCCGCCGCAAAAATCCGCTCGTCTGTAATGTGACATACGAGAATCATAGCCCTTCTCCTGACATACGCAAGGCTTTTTCCGCGTGTGCAAAAACAGAATTTTGCACACCCTACCTGAGAAAATCCTTTTTGTAGGGTGTGCAACTTTGTTGCACACGCGGCTTCCTTAGTTCGCTCGATTCAATGATTAAAGCTTCCTCTCGATATACCTCTTAAATTCCCTGGCCCTTGTTACGTCTGCGTTGTCTCTATTATTGTTCGCGGTGTAAAGCTTGACTTCCCTAAATCTTTCCAGTTTTTTGATCTCGCCATCAGAAATCTTGCGATTCCCCTTTTCATGCCATTGATGTACCAGGACAAAAAAGAAGAGTTTGTATTTCTTCTTGAGCTG
Source organism: Planctomycetota bacterium (assembly GCA_043820045.1). GTDB lineage: Bacteria > Planctomycetota > Phycisphaerae > Sedimentisphaerales > Anaerobacaceae > JBDREF01. The sequence goes on from JBDREF010000498.1 coordinate 2,411, forward strand.
CCGCAGCATTTCCTCTATGTTCCTTGAACGACCATCAAATTTAGGGCACAGAGCAACAATCACGTATGGTTTCCGGCTTGGATCGAGTTCTTTAAGAAATTTGTCAAACTTCTTCCATTCGTCATCATTTGACGTGCGCCGAATAAAGAATCTTGCCTTTTTGATATTAATGTAGCGTTCACCACTCCCATTCGTCAATGCGCGCAATGTCTTGGACTTCCCCCAATTACTATGGCCAACCACGAAGAATGCTTTTCCCTTTGCCATGACGACACTCCTTTCTTTTTAATCTCGCTTTTTACGCTCGTTGCACGCACGTCGTTATTCACCAACTTTGGTTTTCCGCGTGTGCAAAAACGGAATTTTGCACACCCTACATTGTCACGTCCTTTTCGTAGGGTGTGCAACTTTGTTGCACACGCGGTTCCTTTTTTACGATTATTGATCCATAACGGAGCCGTCTTCGTTCAGCCGGGTCGTCAGGCCGCGCGGGCGGTACGGATGGCGCTGCTGGGCGTCTTCGGCCAGCTCGACGCCGATGCCCGGCGCATCCGGAATGATAAGGTAACCGTTCTGAAGTTTCAACGCGCTTTTGACGATCTCGCTCTTGGGCGGCTCGTGCTCGCCCACGGGGTATTCCTGCAAAGCGAAGTTGGGGATGCAGGCCGCAAGTTGAATGCAGGCGGCGGTGCTCACGGGGCTGAGCGGGTTGTGAGGCACAACCTGGGCATAGTGGGCCTCGGCCAGTGCGGCTATCTTCTTGGAGTTCGTCAGGCCGCCCGCCTGGCAGACGTCCGGGCGAACGTATTGGACGGCCCCGCGTTTCAACAGCGTCTCGAACTGCTGCAGCGTGAAGAATCGCTCGCCGGTGGCGATGGGGATTTTTATCTTTCGGGCGATCAGGTCCATCGCGTCCAGATTGTCCGGCAGGATCGGATCTTCATAGAAGTACGGGTGATATTGCTCGATGCCTTGGGCTAATGCGACCGCCTCGGCGGGGTTCAGACGCCGATGTATCTCAATGCACAGGTCAACGTCCTTGCCCACCGCCTCGCGATAACGCCGTACCGTATCGATGGCGTCCTCAATCTTGTCAACGTGGGTCTTGAAGTAGGGGACATTTCTGGACTCGTCGAGGAAAGGAGTCAGATGGCCTACGGCGGTGAAGCCCTTCTTTTTCGCTTCCACGCAGCCCCGGATGAGTTTTTCCTTCGTATCGCCGAAAACGTGGTAATACACGCGGGCCTTGTCACGGCACTTGCCGCCGAACAACTGGTAGCAGGGCACGCCGAAGTACTTGCCGGCAATGTCCCAAAGGGCGATGTCGATAGCGCTCAGGGCCCCCATGATCGCCGCGCCGGTGAAATGCGTCGAGCGGTAGAGGTACTGCCAGTGATGCTCGATTCGCAGCGGGTCCTGGCCTATCAGATACCGCTTGAAGGTCTCGACCGCCTTCTCCGAGGCTTCGAGAAAGCCCCATGTCCCGGACTCGCCCAGGCCGGTGATGCCTTCGTTGGTGAGCACCTGGACGAACAGGTAATGGCTGACGGGCACGGTCCGGACATCCGTGATCTTCATCGGAACCTTCCCGCGTCCCGACGAGCCAAAAGAACCACCGCCCGGGAGCGAGAGTGCCCCCAAAGCAGCCATACCCTTTGTGAATTGCCTTCGATTCATGATTCGTCGTCTCCTGTGGTGTCGCTGAATATCTAATGCCCGATGCGATTTCTCGCATTGTTTACCTGGACAACTTCTGCAACAGGATATCAGAACTGTTCAATAATTCAATCCTTCCATCCGCATAGTCAAAGTCCCTCTACAGCGGCAGCCGCATCAGTGCAACCAGGGAATGTGCTCGGCCTGGTAGTGCTGTTGCTGCCACTCGCGGCTCCATTTCAAGTCCCACAAGACGTACAGCGGCACTTTGCGCACCGAGCTGTCAAGGAAGCAGACGTTTATCCCTCCATTGTGCCGGTCGATGCAGAACCGCCATATCTGACAGCCGGATGCATCTCGTGGAATGTCCCCGAAGAACATCAGGGGGCTCGGCGGAATGGGTTCGGTGTGGTGCGGCAGGGCATGTGTAAAAGCGCT
>JBDREF010000499.1:0-22374 GCA_043820045.1 Planctomycetota bacterium
CTGCCCGAAGAGCACCACTCAACGACCTGGATCGCAGAGGAAGCCATGAAGACGCTTCGCTCATGGAACACAGGAGGCGGGCAACTCCTTATGGCTGGTTTCATAAAGCCTCACCATCCGTTCGACCCGCCCGCGCCGTGGGACGAGATGTATGACCCGGAGAAAGTCTCGATCCTGCCCGGCTGGACCGGGCAATGTTCGGACCACGATCTGAAATTCAGCCGCGGTTATTTCCCCAACGACAAGCTGACCGAGCCCGTGCTGCGGCGGGTGATGGCTTACTACTACGCAACGATATCCCAGATCGACCACCACGTCGGGCGAATGGTCGAGTTGCTCAAACAGAAGGGACTTTATGACGACACCATAATCGTATTTACCGCCGACCATGGCGACTACATGGGCTTCCACCACATGCTGCTCAAGGGAAACTACATGTACGACCCCGTGGTCAAGGTTCCGCTTATAATCAAATGGCTCGGAAACAATCGTTCGGGCACGGTATCACAGCAGATGGTCAACAATATCGATCTGGCGCCGACCTTGTGCCGGGCGGCCGGCTGCGAGCCCGGCCCCGGAATGCACGGGCAGGTTTTGCAGCACGAAACCGACGGACATGCGATCATCTTCGCCGAATCGAATGGAGGTCGTCAGGTGATGGCTCGTTCAAGTAACTATAAGCTTATCCTCGCGGCTCCCGGCAATGAGAACCTGTTTTTCGACGTGCGCAAGGACCCGCTGGAAATGAACAATCTTTACGAATCGCCGCAATACCGCGACCGGGTAAATGAGATGGAGGCGGCTCTTTCCGCATGGCGCTGCAAGGATCCGAAGCCACAGGGCTATCAGGACCTCAATGCGCCGCAGATAGACCAGCCAAACGTCCCGCCGCGGGACCTGAGCCATCGCCCGGCGACTATCCAGTATTACCGTCAGAAGATGTTCGCCCTGCAAGGACGCACTTAATACTCCTTCGCAGACACTGAGGAGACAATTGTATGAGCAATCACGGCAACACCAGGCGTGACTTTCTGAAAACGGTGGGTCTTGGTGCGGCGTCTCTGGCTGTACCTGCGGCGTACGCCGGCGAAGAGTCCTCGTCGCTCTTGGTGGACCCCGAACCGCGATTTGACCTGTCGCCGTACTTGTACATGCAGTTCATGGAACCATTAGGCACAACAGACGGCTCTGTAGCTGCGGCATGGGATTTCAAGAAAGACTGCTGGCGCGAAGATGTGGTGGAGATTACGAAGAAGCTGTCACCGGCTCTCATCCGATGGGGCGGATGTTTTGTCTCGTACTATCGGTGGAAGGAGGCCATTGGCCCGCGCGACCGGCGCAAACCTATGCTCAACCTGCTCTGGGGCGGCATTGAGAGCAACCAGGTCGGGACCGGCGAGTTCGTGGATTTCTGCCGCAGGACGGGAGCAGACCCGCTGCTCGGTGTCAACTTCGAATCGGACGGCAGAAAGCAGTGGCAGCGCAGCTCCAAAGGGGACCTTCGCTCTGCCGGCCCACAGGAAGCAGCCGAGTGGGTCAGATACTGCAACCGCCCCAACAGCAGGGAAAGACGCGAGCACGGGGTGGAGGAACCTTACAACGTTCGCCTGTGGCAGATTGGCAACGAGACGTCCTACGACCGCAACGGCTTCGACTGCGAGACCGCGGCAAAACGCACCGTCGCTTTCGCCAAGGCCATGCGAAAGGAAGACTCCAACATCAAGCTGATTGGCTGGGGCGACAGCGGATGGGCCCGCCGGATGCTCGATATCGCCGGCGAGCATCTGCAATACATTGCCTTTCACCATATGTTCAATCCCGATCGAAATTTTCCAAATTCGCCTCTAAAGGGAATTGAATACCGCAAAGACCCCGCCCAGACCTGGGAACGGCTTATGAACGCCGCCAACGTTCACGATGCCCGCATCAAATGGATTCGAGAGCAGGTTGGGGACTATCCGACCCCTCTTGCCATGACCGAATGCCATTTTTCGCTGCCGGGCCGCAACCGGTGCGAGGTGTTATCCACATGGGCGGCGGGCGTTGCCAACGCACGATTGTTGAATGTCCACGAAAGACACGGCGACAGGCTCAAGATTGCCACGCTTGCCGATTTTTGCGGCACCCGGTGGCAGGTCAACGCCATAATGATTCCAGTACCGGGGGGAAAAGCATATATGATGCCGGTAGCCCTCGTGATGAGTCTCTATCGCCGCCATACGGGAAATAAGGCGGTCGGTATCGTCGGGGCGCCGGATGACCTCGACGTAACAGCCAGCCGAAGCGGCAGCCGCATATACCTCCACGTCGTCAACACAAACAGGAACCGGTCAATTACGGCCAGACTGGCTGTAAGGGGCATGAAAATGGAATCCGGCCTCGTTTTTGAGCTGGCTGGAGACCCTGAGTACGAGGTCATCGAGACGCAGCCCAACGAGGTTGCTCCGGTTGAAAAACGCATGCCGGCAAACGGCGAATGGACTTTTCCGCCGGCTTCTGTCTCCGCCGTCGAACTGGATGTTCAGCCGGCGCCGGCGGCAGGTCCTGCGAACACGTGATATTACTTGAGGAGCCAACGTAGTAGAAGTTCTTTCTTGACAGGCATGGAGCCAATCCCGTACAATTCGGGCGACGAAAGGATATTTCGGAGGAGCGGTAGAAAGGTTACTGTTATTTCCAACAGGGCTTTTTTCAATATAAACAATAGTTTGGTTCGGAACCGGACCCAACGAGGGCCGCAAAAAATAAGCACTAAGTTCTAAATCCTAAACAATATCTAATGACCGAAATAACAATGACCAAAACGCGCTGGTTGCACCGCAAGGCGTCACATAGGGAGAGAATTGCGCCGTAAGGTGTCCCCAAGGGAGAACATTAGGATGTTGAATTTGTTTAGGATTTCGTGCTTAGAATTTGGGATTTTCAGTTAAGGGCCTGTCATGAACACACTCAATGCTCAGAGGAGTCCTCTGCCATGGTGGGCCGCGGGCGTTCTGCTCGGACTCGTGCAGGTCCTGGCCGTCAGCCTGGTCGGACCGCTTGAGGTTTCAACTCAGTTTGTCGTTGCCGATGCCAAAGCACTGGAACACGTCGCACCGGAATATGCCGAGAACCATCCGCTCGTGAGCAGCAAGGAATACCGGCAGTCGGGCTATGGCTGGTGGTTCAACATCGGCATCGTTCTCGGCGCCCTTATTGCCGTCCTGCACCTTCGGACGTGGCGAGTGCGAACCACAACCGTCTGGTTGCAGCGAAACCACAACGCCCCGGTACTGCTTCGTCTGATAGTCGGATTCTGCGGGGGCGTATTCCTGCTTCTCGGCGCCGGACTGGCCCACGGCGCGCTGAGCGGACAACTTATCAGCGGCTGGACACAACTATCGCTATCCGCCGTTCCATTCACAATTACAATGTTCGGCTGCGGCATGCTTGTCGCTTACCTTGTTTATCCCAGGGGCGCAGGCGAAGATCGGCGAGGAAGGTGACATGTCAACTCCTATTGTAGGTCTTATCATGGGCATAATCTTCGGGGCTTCCGTGGTCCTGGCCGGACTCACGGACCCCGACAAAATAATCGGTGCCCTGAGGCTTAAGGATTTTCACGCGCTGCGCACAATTGTCGTCTTCGTGCTCGTCGGAATGCTCGGAACATGGCTCCTGGGATTTGCCGGAGCCGCCAACCTCAAGATAGAGCCGGCGGCCATCTTAGCGCTGTTGCTCGGCGGAGCTTTGGTCGGAATAGGCCTTGGCTTGAGCGGCTACTGCCCGGGTACAGGCCTTGCGGCCCTCGCTTCGGGGCGTATCGATGCTCTGTTCACCGTCATGGGAATGCTGTTCGGCGCACACGTGTACGTACTGATTTACCCCTCAATTGTCGTCCCGCTCGAAAGAATCCTGAACTTCGGGCCGGTGACACTGCCTCAAATAACAGGCACATCGGCGGCATCATGGATCGTCCCTGCATTCATCACAGGCGCAGCAGTGCTTTTGGTGACCCGACCGGGAAGAGGTACGATGGACGACAGGAAGACGCACGATGAACGAAACGTCTCTCTTGCCGCGTCCTCTCGTCCATCAATTCAGACAAGCCCGGCCTTCGCAACAGGCTGTCTCGGCACAGTGCGGATGTTTTGCAGATGGAAGAACTTCCTGTTCCTGATCATAGTGTTGTGCCTTCTCGTGCTCCAGGCTTCGTTTTGGCTGGTAAAAGCCGGGTACGTAGGCGTTGACGGCAACACGTCCGGCAATAATCCTGTCGCCGCCGGTGCTAAGACACAGACAAATGAGACTGCCGGGCAAATCGTCAGTGACCCGCGGGAAGCCGCCGCAGCAAAAATCGAGGTGCCTGTGAAACTGCCGTGGAAACCAAACCCGGTTGCTTTTGACATAACATTCGAGCGTGTAGCCTTGCTTCTTAGAGTGACAAACGCCGTACTCGTACTCGCATCTGTGCTTTACGCCCTGGTGGTCTTTTTCGGCCTGACGGTTTCACTCGGAGGCAGATTCCGGGGGCTCAACCATATATGCCAGGCGTTCTACTTTTCACTGGTCGCTCTCGTACTGCTGCTACCGTGGCAGGCTGTCTCAGGCTCGATTGTCTCAGGAGCCATATACACCCCAGGCGAGCTGGCCGGCTCGTGCAGTACCAACCCCGGCGGCACGTTTGGCGAGGCACTTGTCTATATGCGTTTCACCGGGTACTGGGTTTCGGTGGCGGTAATCCTTGTTATGGCACAGTCGCGCAGCCGCCGTTGGAGCAAAATTGCCGTCCGCAAACTCAAGAATGCGATACAGACGAACACCCGCACACAAGCTCCGGCGTCGCAGCAATCCGAGGGCGTTTAGCCTCCGCCATCGTGCGAGCGGGGCCTACACGGCCGGATCGGCAATGGCTCGCAGCGTGATTACCAGTCTGTTTACGACGGATCTAACACACCACGAGATTTCTGAAGAATCAAAAAAATTGTCAGAATCTGGTGATTTCTTCTTGTTTCTGAGAATTCCCCTTGACGTCAAACTGGGATGTATGGTATAAATAGGATGGTGAAGTTGTTAGGCTGCCAAGGGATGGCGGCCTCAGAACGTGTTACGTATCCACTGCTCCTGGGCAAATACCTGATGCGTGATCAGGTAAGGGACAGAATTGGCATAAGGTAACACGGCAGGGAACTTCAGTTTTTGCGCAGTACAACCGACTGTCCGGCTCCGCGAGCGGAGGCAGACGGATTGTTGTCGCCCAAACTCCTCTCTGCCACGCAGTTTGTGGTTTGTTCAGCCTTACCCTGCCTGCGATGCAGAGGGTCAGTGCGCAAGGCCCTCAAAATTGAAGGTTAGCCTGATTTCTGTCCTGAAGCTTCTTGCTTATTGGATAAAGTATAGTTCGGAGGAGTAATGTGATGAAAAAATTGATGATGGTTTGTGCCCTGGCACTTCTTACGGGCACTGCCGCAGCAGCACCGTCCTTTCAGGGCTTTGAGACCGACACAGGCGACTGGGTATTCTACGACGGCGGTGCCGTCTCCGGCCAGATCGCATCCGGCGGAGGCCTGCTCGGCGTCACTTCGGCCAGCGGCGGGTATCACGCCGAACTGGCCAACGTCCACGACGCCTATCAGGCCGGCTATGGCTCAGCCGGATACAGCTTCTTCGGCGGCAGAGACCCGGTCTATCAAGGCTCGTTCTATCAGGCGATAGATGTTTACATCGATCCTACGTGGTCGGGCCTGGGTTTCTGGATCGATATGTCTCCAGCCGACGTGGATAACACTTCGTTATACGCGGCCGAGGGGAATTTCCGGCTTACCGCCGATGGCTCGTCGGTAGCGGTCCAGGCAATAAACAGTTCGACCCTGACTACTATAACGACCGCCGGCTGGTACTCGTTTGAGATGGTCTGGAGCAAGGGATTGAACCCGACGGACCTGATCAACATGGATCTAAACGTTTATGACTCGTCCAGCACGCTTCTCGGCACCGAGTCATTCCTGGCAATCTTTCCACAGGGAACACATGCAGGCGAATCGCAGTACCTCGGAAACAACAGTTATGTCTGGCTCACGGTCTGGCAGAATGGCTTTGCGGGCGATGTCATTGCAATCGACAACGTACGCACCGGCCTGGCAGCTACCGACGTGATCCCGGCTCCGGGCGCAGTTTTGTTAGGCAGCATTGGTGTAGGCCTTGTCGGCTGGCTGCGAAGACGCAGAACACTGTAAGAATATTAGTAGAATGAAGGCTTCATAAGGGCTGTGGGTTCAATACCTGCAGCCCTTCTTACAACAACACAGCACACTACACCATCGGCATAATCGCAGCTAACAAAAACGAGACGACGACCGCCGTAAAACCGACTATGGCCAGCAAAGGTGTCCAGGATTTGAGCCCTTCGGTCTCGGTCAGACCGGTCATTTTCACGAATACCCAAAATCCGCTGTCGTTCATCCACGAACCTATCAGCGAGCCGCCTCCTATGGCCGTGGCCAGATACACGGGGTGATAACCCAACATCTTTGCCGAGGGGACCATTGTCGCAATCATCGCCGATGCCGTTATCATTGCTACGGTGCACGAGCCCTGGGCAATCTTGATCACCACAGCGATAAAGGCACCCAGACCCAACAGCATCATGCCGCTCGTCGGCCCCTCGCCGCTACCCTTGAACACGCTCTCAATCGCGGGTCCTATCTGGGCGGCTTTGAGCATCGCACCAAAGGCGCCGCCCGCAGCCGTTATGAGAATGATCATGCCGCCGCTCATCAACGACACTTCGACCACACTCGCCAATTGTGTGTTGGTCAGAGAACGTCTGTTCTTGAGCATCCACATGGCAATCGCCGCTGATATGAACATTGCCATGTTGACGTTGCCCAAAACCGCCATTGTGCGGCCAGCCTGACTTATACCCGAGCCCTCGGCGGCGCCCCTGGCCATCGTTCGCACAATCGTGTTGGCCGAGACGAGCAGCACAGGCAGAGCAATCGGCAGCAGCGATAACAAAAGGCCCGGTAACTGATGATCTTGGAGCGGCTCAGGCTCGGATAGCTCACCGCCAAGAGGTCTCATTTCTATATTCATTCGCCGGTCCGCCCATGTGCAGAAGAACATTCCGACTATAGCGGCGGGAAGCGCTACCAGCGAACCGACCATAATCATAACGCCTATGTCAATGCCGAGGTTTTCGGCCATGAAGAGCGGTCCGGGAGTGGGTGGGACAAGGCAGTGCGTGACCACCCCGCCGGCCGCGATGGTCATAGCATATTTCAGGTAGTGTTTCTTTGTCCGCCGGTGCATGGAGCGAGCCAGCGGCACGAGCAAATAGAAGACCGTGTCAAAGAACACCGGAATCGAAAGCACGAAACCGCTGGCCATCAGTGCGGTAGAGCTGCGCTTCTCACCCAGCAGTGCCAGGAAACCTCTGACGATCCGATCTGCCGCCCCGCTGTCCATCATGCACCGGCCAATCACGACCGCCAGGGCTATCACGATGCCGATTCCCGCAGCCGTGTTGCCGAATTCGGTTGCTACGCGGCTGATCTTCGTATCCAGGTCCCCGGGAGCCAGAAGACTGACAACGATGGCCGAGGTTATCAAAGCGATGAAGGCGTTCATCTTCAATGCCGTGATCATGAGTATGACGGTCGTCATGCCGATAAGAAGAATTATTAGCGGGTGCAGATTAAACATAATACCGTTCCATCCTCGACTAATCGGTGGATAACTTCCTTAGCTCTCGAGATATTTTTGTCCGAGCATAGCCGCCCCCTTCATGGACGACTGCTCGTCATAAACATATCCACAGTCCCGCATCCACTTCTGTTTCGCCCGGATCAGAGCGGAATTCACCGCCCCGCCCGTAACATGGATGACGTTTTGAAGGGGGACGCTCTTTTCAATCTCGTCCAGGTGCGCTTTTTGATATTCACATAACCCTCTGACAATCGCAGCCAATACCTCCTCGCGGGTGGTCTGCTGGGTCAATCCCAGCAACTGGGCCTTGAGCGGCTCAAGGCTGTAGCGAGAGCCCATGAGATATGGCACGTAAGTAACGCCGCTCTCACAATCGAGCCGGCTGTCGATCGCCTGCGGAAGAAACCGGTCGTAAAACTCATCGTCGCTCAATTCGCTGCAGAAAAGGTCTTTGAACCACTCCATCGCTTTTCCTCCGGCGTTCATAACGTGCAACGTCAGCCATCGACCCGGCAGGACGTGAGCCCGGATATTGTAATTCGCAGACGCCAGGGCCCTATCGAGACAGACCAGAGAGATTTCGCATGTGCCGTTTACATTTATGACCTCCCCCGGCTCCTCGATCCCCACCGAGTAGGCCGCCAGGACCGCATCGTTGCCGCCTATCAGGACCGGGGGCTCTTTTGCGAAACCGAGCTGCTGTGCGAGCGACTTGCGCATTCGCCCGGCACTTTCATACGCCGGAATTATTTCCGCAAGCTTATCCAGCGGGATGCCAAATGCGGCGGCAATATCCTCATTCCAGTTAAAGTCGTTGCGAACGGTATTGTACAAGGCCGTCAACGATGCAGAGGACGGGTCGATGGCAAAGACACCCGTCAGCCAGTGGGCCAAATGCGTATTGGAGTGGCCGAACTTATGAGTCTTTGCAAAGACCTCGGGGCAATTGTCTCTGAGCCATAGGATGCTCGCCAGAGAGCATCCTCCCGCGACCGGCATGTTGGCCGTGGTCTCCAGGAGGGCGACCTCGCCGATGGTCTCTATTATGAATCGCGCCTGTTCGCGCGAACGCTGGTCGAGCATAAGGATGGCCGGATAAAGCGCTTCGCCGTTTTCGTCCATGGCCGTCAGCCCGGGCGTCGTCCCCGAAAGGCTAATCACATCGACGCTACGGACACCATCCTCCATGACTTTGCATCCGGCGGCAAAGGCTCTTTTCCATTTCTCCTGTTCAATGTCGCCGAACAGGCCGTCGTTGTATATGTTGACTTCGTATTCCTGTGAGAATTGCCTGGCCAGGCTGAGAGTGCCCTCGACGATCTGAAAGACGCCCATTTTCATGCCGGTCGTCCCGATATCGACCGCCAATATCGTTGCTTCGTTGGATTTTCTTCTATCGTCGCCCGTCATAAGCAGACTCATCTCGTTCACGAAGAGATAAAACCCTCATCCGCGATTTGCCGCCTGATCTTCTCCGCAACCTCCGCCGTGACGGCCCGCAGCGGGTGGCGAGGCCGGCCCCCTTTGAAGCCGGCTATGTCCATTGCGGCCTTGACTCCGGCCACACCCCAGGCGCCTGAAATAGCGTCATTGAGGCGCGAGAGTCGGAAGGCAAGCTCCCTCGCCTGGTCGTATCGGCCCTGTGTAAACAACCGATACAACTCGCAACACGGTGCGGGCAGAATGTTGGCAACGGATATCACACCGCCGGGCGCTCCCAGATGAAGACATGGATAGAAGAAATTGGCCGAACCGGCCAGGACGTGGAAATCCTCACTTGCGTCCAGGCGAGCCAACAATTTGCCCGGTCCCTCCGGCGAGGAATCTTTCATGCCGACGATATTGGCGTGTCGTGATAGTTCCAGAATTGCCTGAGGCGGTATCCGCATTCCCCCGGTGAAACCGGGAGCGTTGTAGAGCAATACGGGAATATCGATTGAATCGGCTATTCGCTCGTAGTAGTCCTTCAATGCGGCACCGTCGAGCTGTTTGGGGAAATAACTCGGAGTCAGGACGCTGGCGTAATCGAAGCCCATCTCAGAGACCATCTTTGACTTCTCTATTGTCTGTTTCGTGGATTCGCAGCCGGTGCCGACCATGATTACTTTGTCGCCCTTTTCCTCGGCGAAGACTTCGAGAACCTGAATTTGCTCTTTGTCACTTAGGCTCTTGAATTCGCCGTTCGAACCAAGTGCGAGATAGCCGGTCAGGTCCGTTTCGTTGAGTTTCTTCAGGTTATGTCGCAAATCGTCAAGTGCCGGCGCATCGGAGCTAAAGGGCGTTACAACCGGAGCAAAGACGCCCGAGAGCTTCTCCTTGTCTTGTCCCATAGTCATATCCTTGTTAAGAACAGGTGCATCAAAATTCGACAATTCGTTAGCTTTTTTGCCGGATATCTTTGCCGGCTTTGAGTATTTCGACAATTGCATCGACATCATACACACACCCGCCCCAGGTTCCCCCGCCGACATCCTGCATTGCGGCCCACAGGCGTGTATCATCCGGCAGGCCCGGGTGGGCAGCCAGGTCGGGCCGCAGCGGGCGCCCGGCCAATATCTTGGCGCCGAGTTCAGCGCCTCTTTCGTCGCCGGTAGATTCGGCCTCTCCGCTCAAATCGACGCTTCCTTCCAGCTTCCTGCAATCAATGACAATCTGAATGATGTCTCCATCCAGTACCTTTCCGACGGGCCCCGCAGCCAGAGCCTCGGGCGCTACGTGGCCGATACAAGCGCCTGTGCTGACACCGCTGAATCTGCCATCGGTAATGACCGCGACGTGCTTGCCCCATGAAAGATGCTTCAGGGCGCCTGTCACCTCTAATATTTCTTCCATCCCGCTTCCCATGGGGCCCGCACAAATCAGCACGACGATATCGCCGGGCTTCACATCTCCCGCTTTTATGGCTCTTATGGCACTGGACTCGCCGATGAACACTCGTGCCGGACCGGTTTTGCGATAGACGCCGTCGCTATCCAGCAACGCCGGGTCAATTGCGGTGCTCTTGACGACCGAGCCTTCCGGGGCAAGATTGCCCTGCGGTAAGGTTATGGTACTGGTCAAACCGCTCTTGCGGGCCTGGTCGGGGTTCATAATAACTTCGTCGGGATGGACGCCGTCCTTTTTTTCGAGCAGCCCTCGCAGTCGCCGTCGTCGATCTGAGGTTTCCCACCAGTCGAGCACGGCGCTCAGACTCTCACTCGATACTGTCAGCACATCCAAATCCAGAAGGCCCAGCCGTTTCAGTTGCAACATTACTTCCGGCACGCCGCCGGCCAGGAAGGCACGCACCGTCGGGTGCCCTACCGGCCCGTTCGGCAGAACGTCAACGAGACGCGGGACCTGGCGGTTGATTTTCTTCCAGTCCCGTATGGTTGGCCTTTTCAATCCCGCGGCGTGAGCAATTGCAGGAATGTGCAGCAGCAGGTTCGTCGAGCCGCCGAAGGCTGCATAAACAACCATCGCGTTGCGCACCGCCGAGTCGGTAAGGATATCTTTCACAAATATGCCGCGTTTATGCAGCCGTACCAGCGCCCTGGCCGAGCGGGTCGCCATGTCCAGCCAGATTGGCTGGCCCGAAGGCCCAAGCGCCGAATGCGGAAGGCTCAGTCCGAGAGCTTCGGCGACGACCTGGGAAGTTGCCGCCGTCCCAAGAAACTGGCAGCCGCCACCGGGGCTGGCACATGTACGGCAGGCCATTTCCTTAGCGTAGTCAAGAGTCACCTGGCCTTGGGCAAAGCGTGCGCCGATGGACTGTATCGTTCCCAAATCCTCGCCTTCGACCGGCGGCAGAGTCACCCCGCCCGGCACCAGCACCGACGGCAAGTCGTGCATCGAGGCCAAAGCCATCATCATTGCCGGCAGCCCCTTGTCACAAGTCGCCACGCCGAGCACTCCTTTCCGGGTGGGCAGGCTCCTGATCAGACGCCGAAATATCGTAGCTGCATCATTGCGATACGCGAGAGAGTCCATCATACCCGGCGTGCCCTGAGTCCGGCCATCGCACGGGTCCGTGCAGAAAGCCGCAAAAGGTATGTAGCCAAGATGTTGCAGCTCCATTGCAGCGGCTCTGGACAGCAGATCGAGCTGCCAGTGCCCGGTGTGGTAGCCGAGAGCAACGGGTTTCCCGTCGCTTGCGCGGATACCTCCCTGTGTACTGATTATAAGGAACTGCTCCCTCGTTAGCTTGGCCGGCTCCAACCCCATGCCTGCGTTCTGACTCATGCCGAAGATATCGCCGCTCGGGCTGTTGGCGAGGATATCGGCGGTCAAAGGCAGAGTACCCTGCGGCCCGGGTGATGCAGTAACGATTGTCTCGTACAGACGATCGTCTTTATTCTCGAGAATATCTTCGAGCATTATCTCATTCGGCACAGAAGCGCCTCCCTAATATATCGAGAATACTGCGTACAGAATTCAGGCTTCCCAAATCGTGCGCCCATTCTATCAATTGCAGATGCTTTTGCCAGCATTTTAGCCATCGCGCGTCGAGAGTTCCGAATCGATTGCAGGAATTCCTGTTTAACAGTATAATCCACAGCGACCGTCGATCCTTGACGAGCACCGGGCCGGCGCACTTAATTGGGTCTCGGAACCGAATAGAAACCTTCTTGGAATGGAGCTTCAAATGAACAGGCAAGCATACTTGTCAATGACAGGCGCCTTGTTGTTGAGTCTGATCATCTGTATCGAGCCGACCGTACAGGCTGACACGCTCGTAGCCAATTCGCCGCTGAACGTCAAGGACAAGACGCCGCAGCAGGTTTATGCCTTCAACCTTCGCGACGTTCGTCTCCTGGAGAGCCCATTCAAGACGGCGATGGAGCTGGATTCCAAGTATCTGCTGTCGCTGGAACCGGATAGGCTTCTATCACGATATCGCGAGTTTGCAGGCTTGCAGCCCAAGGCGTCGGCATACGGCGGCTGGGAACAAGCGACAATCTCAGGCCACACTCTGGGGCACTATCTGACGGCCATATCGAAGCTCTACACATGCACGGGCGATAAAGAATTCCTGGGCCGGGTCAACTACATAGTTGACGAGCTTGCCGAATGCCAGCAGGCGTGGGGCAACGGTTTTGTCGGAGGATTTCCAGGGAGCCGGGAAGTGTTCGCCGAGATTAAGGCCGGCGACATCCGTACAGCCGGTTTCGACCTCAACGGCCTGTGGGTGCCCTGGTATAACCTGCACAAGCTTTATATGGGGCTGGTTGACGCCTGTTTGAATTGCGGCGATGAAAAGGCCAAAGATATTCTGATTAAATCCACCGACTGGGCATGGGATACGGTCGGTCATCTGAGCGATGAGCAGTTTGAAACGATGCTGCACTGTGAACACGGGGGTATGAATGAGGCCTTCGCCGAAATATATGCGATTACGGGCAATGAAAAAGCCCTGAAGCTTGCCGAGCGTTTCTATCACCATCGCGTGCTCGATCCGCTCGCTCACAGACAAGACAAACTGACCGGCCTGCACAGCAACACGCAAATCCCCAAGCTGATCGGACTGGCGAGACTCTACCGGCTGACGGCCAAGGAACATTACAAGACGGCGGCGTCCTTCTTCTGGGAGACGGTCGTGCAAAACCGCACATACGTAAACGGCGGCAATACAGACAGTGAATACTTCTTCGACCCCAACGAATTCAGCCAGCATCTGAGCACTCACACCACCGAGACCTGCAATACCTACAATATGCTCAAGCTTACCAGGCAACTGTTTGCGATGGACCCCAAGGCGTCTTATGCAGACTACTACGAACGGGCGTTATACAATCATATCCTCGCCTCCCAGGACCCCAATGATGGCATGATGATATACTTCTGCCCTCTGAAGTCGGGTCATTTCAAGACGTACAACTCGCCCCACGATTCATTCTGGTGCTGCACGGGCTCAGGGATGGAAAACCACGTCAAGTACGGCGATAGCATCTACTACCATAACGACAGCACGCTTTACGTGAACCTGTTCATCCCGTCGATGCTCGATTATCGGGATAAGGGACTTACCGTAATACAACTGACACGTTATCCGCTCGATGGAAACATCAGGTTTCAATTCATCGCCCAGAAACCCGTCGAACTGAGAGTCAGGATTCGCAGGCCGCAATGGGCCACGGACAACGTCAGGCTGACCGTAAATGGCCAGGCGTACCGCGTCAATGCCCCCGCAGGCGATTACATAACAATTGAACGGACATGGGAAAGAACCAGCTATATAGAGCTGGCCTTGCCCATGAAACTGCGAACCGAGGCAATGCCGGACAATCCGAACAAGGTCGCCTTCTTCAACGGCCCGATCCTGCTCGCGGGGGCATTGGGCACGGAAGGCATCGAGGACATAGACTTACATGCGGAGAACCAATCGCAATTCGATTACGTTCCTTCGCCGCCGTCTCCGGCGATTGTCACAGACCTGGCCCCGGGGGCAGACAAGACCTCCTACGATTATATCAAGCCGACCGCTCCAGGGACTTTTGTCATCGACGGCTCAGTGCTTAAGGTTCCGGGCCTGACCCCAGAGGACGGCAACGAAGTCAGTGATATCACCCTCGTCCCTTTCTACAAAATGCACTATCAGCGTTACATGGTATATTGGGACTTGTACAACCGGGAAGGCTGGAAAAAAGTGGAGGAACGGTTCGAGGCTGAACAGGCCGAACTCAAGGCACTTCAGGAAAACACGATCGACCACATAGTGCCTGGCCAGATGCAGCCGGAGCGAGATCATAATCTCAAAGGCGACAAGACCTACAATGGTGTTTTCCAAAATCGCCCCTGGCGGGACGCCAGGGACGGCGGCTGGTTCAGCTTCGAGATGAAAGTGCCGCCGGATCAAGAGGTCAGACTGGCCTGCGTGTACTGGGGCAGCGACGGTCCGGGCCGAGATTTTGACATCCTCGTGGACGATACCAAGGTCGCAACCGAACACCTGAATCAGAATCGCCCCGGCCAATTCTTCACCGTAATGTACGATATACCGGAACAGTTGACCAGGGACAAGACCAACGTAACTATCAGACTCAATGCCCACGCTCGGCTCACTGCAGGCGGCCTTTTTGAGTGTCGAACGCTCAAAAAAGAGCAATCCACCGTCAATAGCAACCCATAGCCGGCTCGCCAATATCGCTAATTCCAGCTTGCAAGTAACGTCTGAAATCAGTTGAATTTTCTGCACGGACATGATAATATGGCGAAGAGTGGTAGGGTGGGGCTTGCCCCACCATTTTTGACCGGTGGGCCAAGGCCCACTCTACAACAAGTTCGTTTCGAAAAGAAGAATGAAGAAGTTCATGTCGAAGTGCCAAATCCCAACAGATACAATACCGAATACAAAATGCAACCTTTCGCTTGCGCTGCTTTTGGTCTGCTGGCTTCTTCCGGGATTGTTCTTCCCGACCGCCGTCCGTGGGCATGACTGGCCGATGTGGAGATACGACGCCGGACGCAGGGCCGCGTCACCCGAGGAGCTGCCGGCACAAATGTACCTGCAGTGGGTTCGTGAGCTTCCCCCGCCGAGGCCGGCCTGGCCGGAGAGCCAGGACAGGCTCCAGTTTGACGCTTCATACGAACCTGTCGTCGCCGGAAAGACCGTCTTCGTCGGCTCGATGGTTTCGGATTGTGTGACGGCCTACGACACCGAAAGCGGCGAAGAGAAGTGGCGTTTCTACACGGACGGCCCGGTGCGCTTTGCGCCTGTGGTGTACAAAGACAGACTCTACGTTGCCTGCGACGACGGATATCTCTACTGCCTCAATGCCGGGGACGGATCGCTTGTTCGCAGGTTTCTCGCGGGCCCCTCCGAGAACAAGGTGCTCGGTAACGACCGGCTCATCGGCATGTGGCCCATGCGGGGCGGTCCGGTTCTGTTAGACGGCAAGATTTACTTCGCCGCCAGCATCTGGCCGTTCATGGGCACTTTTATCTATGCAATCGATGCCGAGACCGGAGATGTGGTTTGGGAAAACAGCGGTTCAGCTTCGACATTTCTCATGCAGCCGCACACCAGCCCGGCTTTTGCCGGTGTTGCGCCGCAGGGCTACATGGTCGCGACCGAGGACAAGCTGCTCGTTTCCGGCGGCCGTTCGACTCCGGCCGCTTACGACCGCAGGACAGGAGGCTTTCTATATTATCGCCTGAAGGATTACGGCAAAACCGGCACGTGCGAAGTCATGGCTTCAGACAAGTACTTCTTCAACCGCGGCGCCATTCACGGGCTCTCGGACGGATATGAAATCGCCAAGGCGCCGGCTTCGGTAACAGCCGAAGATGTCTTTTTTAGTAGCCGCAATAACACGATTGCCGCTTATCGACTCGACCAGGAAACGAAAAAAGCTGTGGAATTTTGGAAAGCGGAACTGCCAACCGAAGTCGGCAAGATCCACATGAAGGCCGGTTCCCGCTTGTATTGCACCGATAAGGACCAGGAAGGTAAGATTCTGGCTGTCGATATGCCCCTGAACGACGGGCCTCCTGGGGGCATATCATGGCAGGCGCAGGTGGACGGCGAAGTCTGGAGCATGCTCGCGGCGAACGGCAAGCTTCTTGTAGTGACCCTTCAGGGCAGTGTTTATTGCTTCGGGGACAAGAGAACCGAGCCGAAGTCTCATAGACTCCGCACAAGGGCACTTCCGGACGTCACCCCCGCCGTGAAAGACAAAGTCCGGCAAATACTGGAAACAACAGGTGAAAAAGAAGGCTACGCCCTGCTGCTGGGCCTGAGCACCGGCGAATTCCTCTATGAGCTGCTGAACCAGTCCGAACTGCACATCATCGCGCTCGACCCGGACAGCGATAAAGTGGCGGCGGTGCGCCGCGAACTCAATGAGGCCGGGCTCTACGGAAACCGAGCCGCCGTTCATGTCGGCGATATCATGACATCGCAGTTGCCTCCGTACATGGCCAACCTTGTCGTAGCGGCAGACCTTAAGGCCGCTGGTTTCCAGAAGGATGGTGATTTCATCGAGCGCCTATTCAGAGCGCTTCGACCTTATGGCGGCACGGCTTGTTTCCTGCTGCCCCGCGAAAAACACGGCGAGGCCTTCAAGCAGGTGACAAACTCCGAACTGCTCAACTGCACCATCACCAGTTCGGATCAGCTTCTTTGTGTTACGCGGTCCGGCCCGCTGCCCGGTTCGGCCGATTGGACTCATCAGTACGGCGACCCGGCCAATACCGTGATGTCAAAAGACACACTCAAAGCCCCGCTCGGACTTCTCTGGTTCGGCGGACCGCCCAACGACAAGGTGTTGCCGCGTCACGGTCACGGCCCGTCCCCTCAGGTGGTCGACGGCCGGCTTTTCATCGAGGGACGCA
The DNA here is from genome assembly GCA_043820045.1 of Planctomycetota bacterium. Lineage (GTDB taxonomy): Bacteria > Planctomycetota > Phycisphaerae > Sedimentisphaerales > Anaerobacaceae > JBDREF01. Next base: position 16,999 of record JBDREF010000499.1, read on the forward strand.
ACATGCTTCGGGCTGTTGACGTTTATACGGGTCGGCTGCTGTGGGAACGGCAATTCCAGGACCTCGGCAAGTTCTACGACAACACAAGCCACCAGCCTGGCGCCAATGAGATTGGCAGCAACTACGTCACCGTTCACGACGCCGTGTACGTGGTATATGGCGAAACGATCCACGTACTCGATCCTGCCACCGGGGCCACCACAAGGGAACTGTCCTTGCCTGGTGAAGACAGACCTCACTGGGGCACAATACTGGTCCGGGAAGATCTGCTGCTGGCGACTGCCTCGCCTATCCACGTTCCGCTCCCGGAGAGAACCAAAAATAAAGAATCCGCTCCTAAAATAGACAATCTGCCGGCAATGACTCTTAACGCCGAATACGCATCGAGCAGCAAGATGCTCGTAGCCATGAACCGGCACACCGGTAAGATTCTCTGGACACGCGATGCGGAATACTCCTTCCGCCACAACACAATCGTCATAGGCCCGGCCCCAGGGGGCGACGGCAAAGTCTTCTGCATCGACGGCATGAGCAGGGCCAAGCTGGCGTTCCTGGAACGCCGTGGAATCAGCTTCGACAAGGAACCCACACTGTACGCACTGGACTCCCTAACCGGACAGACGAAGTGGAAGACGAATGAGGGCGTTTTCGGCACATGGCTGGCCTACTCGGGCGAGCATGATGTCCTGCTCCAGGCCGGCAGTCACTCCGGCGACCGGGCAAAGGATGAAGCGGACAGAGGCATGGCAGCATACCGGGGATCCGACGGCGAGGAACTCTGGAGAACCGATGACAGCTACAAAGGCCCTCCGATACTCTACCACGACCGGGTCATAACGCAGACCGGCGGCGGCAGCGCCTCTGCGCCGGCCGAGGCCAGAGCTTACGACCTGCTAAACGGCGAGACCGTCATGCACAAACATCCGATGACCGGCGAAACGATTCCATGGACGTGGCTGCGATTCAAAGGATGCAACACGGCAATTGCCAGTGAAAACCTGCTGACTTTCCGGTCGGCATCGGGAGCGTTCGTGGACCTTGCCGCCGGTCAGGGTACGGCCAGTATCGGCGGCTTCAAGTCCGGCTGCACATCGAATTTGATCATCGCCAACGGCGTGCTCAACGCACCGGACTATACGCGGACCTGCACATGCAGCTACCAAAATCAGGCGTCGCTTGCACTGATCCACATGCCGGAGGTCGCATACTGGACGTTCGACTATTACCCCAACCCGAGCCAGGCCACACCGGTCAGGCAAGTCGGCATCAACTTCGGCGCTCCAGGCAACCGCTACGCCGAGAACGGCACGCTGTGGCTTGAATTTCCAAGCGTCGGGGGACCGTCGCCCGACGTCCCCGTCCGGGCCACTTATGAGAATCCCAAGTGGTTTCGCTATCACAGCTCGCAGGTGAAAGACGAGCACAACTGGATAACCGCATCGGGGGCGACGGGGCTCAAAGAAGTCCGAATCCGCATGTTCATCCAGCCGGGCAAGAATCCTTCGGCGGTTGACGCCTTCGACAAACACATCGAAAAGATTCCCACATGGTCCGAAGACCGGATCGAGGGCGCTTTCGAGCAGCCTCGGGACTACACGGTGCGCCTGTACTTCGCAGAGGCCGAAAATATTGAAGTAGGCCGGCGGGTGTTCGACGTTTTACTTCAGGGCGAACGGGTTTTGGAGAACTTCGATATCGTGAAGGAAGCCGGTCGGGCGAACCGAACTGTAATAAAGGAATTCAAAGGAATCAAAATAAAGGATGACCTGAGAGTTGCTTTTACCGGCAAGACCGAGGATCATGGGCCGCTGCTCTGCGGAATCGAAATCATCGCGGAAGACTGGTAAACAGATCGCATGAAATAGATGGTCTCAACAATGAAATATGGACTTGTGTTGCCCGCGTTCCTGCTGACATTGGCCGGACAGATTTCCCTTGCAGGCCAGTGGTATTCAGCACCAGACGGCAAATCCACAAACCCCGGCACGCGATAACATTTTAGAGGGACAAAGCCATGTACAAATCAGCACGTATCATCTTACTGTCGTTGATCCTGCTGTCGCCGCAGGTAATTCTCGCAGCACAAGACACCTTCGACGTTGAAGTCCGCACGGATGTGAGGGTTCCAATGCGCGACGGCGTCGAACTATCGGCGAATATCTTCCTGCCGAAAGCCGAAGGCAAGTTTCCCGCAATTCTCGTCCGGTCCCCCTATGGCAAAGGCGACGAAAAGTACGGCGACGGCCTCTTTTACGCAGCACGCGGATACGTATTCGTCAGTCAGGACTGCCGGGGCAAGGGAGCTTCCCAGGGCCAATGGGAACCGTTTGCAAATGAGAACAACGACGGCCGGGATACCCAGCAGTGGCTGCTGAAGCAGCCCTGGTGCAACGGCAGCATCGGCACAAGCGGCGGCTCGTATGTGGGCTTTACGCAGTGGGTGTCCGCGCCGAACGCCGGCGAGCATCTCAAGGCCATGTTTCCAGTGGTGCCGTTGGTCGATGCCTACGGCGACGCCGTATATACCGACGGGACGTTGAATCTCTCGCTGATGATGGGCTGGGGCAGTCTGGTTGCTCTGCGCCCGGGAGAGCAATCTGCAATGTTCGGCTGGCGACCGGAGGACTGGATTAAGGCGTATCGAACTCTCCCGCTCGGACAGTGGGACAACGCTATCGGCCGTGAAGTGCAGTACCTGCGGGATTGGGTGGCCCACCCGAATTTCGACGACTACTGGTCGGCCCGAGGCACGCGCGACCAGTGGCAGGATATAACAGTACCGATTTGCGCGGTCGGCGGCTGGTATGATATCTTTGCCAGGAGTGTCTTCGAGCACATCAACGCCGTAAGGCGCCTCTCGCGGTCGCAGTACGCCCGGGAGCATCAGCATCTGATAATGGGACCGTGGGGACATGGGATTAGCCAGGACGGCAAAGTGGGCGATTTGAACTTCGGCAAAGAATCTCTTGTCAACCTTCGAGAAATGCAGACTAAATGGTTCGATTACCTGCTGAAAGGCGAACAGACCGGCGCCGAAAAGTGGCCGGCTTTTCGTATTTTTGTAATGGGACGCAATCAGTGGCGGGATGAGCAGGATTGGCCGTTGGAGCGAACCGAATATACTCCCTGGTATTTTCACAGCGGCGGCTCTGCAAACACACTCGAAGGGGATGGAAAATTAACGGCAACCGAACCTCTTGATGAGCCTCGCGACGAATTTGTTTACGACCCGAACGACCCGTCTCCCACCGCCGGTGGGTGCAACCTGGTCGGCTGTCCCGCCGGACCGTACGACCAGCGCGAGGTCGAGAAAAGAAACGATGTACTCGTTTTCACCAGCGACGAACTCAAGAGCGAGCTTGAGGTCACCGGTCCGGTCAAGGTGATTCTTTACGCCTCAACTACCGCAAAAGACACGGACTGGACGGCCAAGCTCGTGGACGTGCATCCCGATGGCCGGGCCTTTAATCTTTGCGACGGCATCATTCGCGCCCGCTACCGCGAGTCGAAAGAGACGCCGGTCCTGATCCTGCCCGGCGAGATCTATCGTTACGAGATCGACCTATGGGTAACAAGCAACGCTTTCCTGCCCGGCCACAGAATCAGAGTCGAGATATCCAGCAGCAATTTCCCTCGCTTCGATAGAAACCTGAACACGGGCGAGCCTCTCGATACCGGCACCAGCTTTATAAAGGCGACACAAACCATCTACCACGATAAGGAACACCCGTCGCACATTATCTTGCCTGTAATCCCGAACTAATTTTCCGGCGGATCACGTTCGAGATACAGCGCAAGGGCGCCACGTGCCGGCATCATTGTGTGTTCTTGACCTCGACGATGTAGATCATCGTGGGCTCTCTCGGATTCTCCGGCTTGCGGTCACGGTTCGGGGAATCGGTCTGCTGCTGCATGTAGTGTGTAAAGCCCGGCGGCAAGGGCCCGACGTTGACCGCGCGAATATGTGGCACATTGCGAGAAACGTCGTCGCCTTGCTGCTGCTCGACGGGGTGCCGGCCCGGCCGGCTGCTTAACAACTGTTCCCGTGTGAAAGTCAGCTTTGCACTGCGAGGTTCAGCATAACGATTTCTGTAGGAGACCACTATTTTCTGTTCCGGCGTAATAGAAATCCCGGGCACGGGGGGACTCTCAGGGATAGTGCCTCCCCCGCTGAAATAAAAGCGGTGTTTCCAATCCGTCAACTGGGAGACCATCCACTTGCCGTCAACCGGGGTAGCGACATAGAGCTGGTTGTAGCCGTCGTCGTCGAAGCGGGTATAACCGATATAGGGACGTCCCCGGCCATCCACAACTAACGTCCCGCCATTCATCAGCCCGCTCTTCTGCGGGATCGAATCGACCACATGGGCATTTTCCGGCGTTATGGGCAATTGCAGGTCGAGCCCGTCCCAGCTTTTCCACGACGCCCCGTGGTCGAGGCTCTTGGCGTAGCAGATATCGAAATTGGTCACGACATCGGGCGTCTCGCGCCAGCACCAGGCGATATGCCACACTCCGCCCTCGTCTTCCAGCAGGCCGAACGGATATGCGTTGCAGGTTGGATTGCGGTCCATGCCATTGAGCAGGATCGGCACGGTCTTTGTCCATCGGCGGCTTTCTTCATCATAATGAAGCAAAATTCTCATTCCGTTGCCGCTGCCGCCGTGGCGGTACATAAGATAGATCGACCCGTCACGAAGCTTGAACAGGGTCGGATACGTAACTCTGTTTTCATAGTCACCGGTCCATTTGTGAATCGCCTTGAACGTATGAATGTCACTTGCGACCTCGGTTCGGTAATATTTCAGCGGAGCACAGTGCATGTTACCGGTCACGTGCAGATGCCCTTTGCGGTCCTGAAACAGCAGAATCTTGTTATGCGTGTCCCACCCGACTCGCTCTGGGAGTTTCGCAAAGTCCCATTTCGTCTCGCTGAGCTTTCGCTTCCCGACAGTCATCTGGTGGTCGCCGTCATAGAAGGCGATGTACTGATACTCGCCGTCCGAAATCAGACAGTTGCCGCCATTGACCGGATGCGAGGCCAGCCCTTCAGCGACCGGGATCCTGCGTATCTCCATTTCGCCGGCGACAGAATTACCCAAAGATGCCGGCAGCATAGAACAAAAAACAAGAAAAGTTATCGTGCGTCGAATCAACATGGTGTTCGCTCCATAAGAGAAACTGCTCCTGAACCAACTTCCGCCCACCAACGTTGCTGAGCTTTGATATTCGGTAATATACCACACCATGCCCGCGAATGCAGCATTTTGCTTTCTTTGACGAGCCAACTCGTTAGAATGTGAGGGTTGGATTGAATGTTCTTTGGAAGAGATGATGCAATGAACGAAAATGTTTCTGGAGCCAAGGATCGACTGG
>JBDREF010000500.1:0-2197 GCA_043820045.1 Planctomycetota bacterium
GAATCGATCGGCAAGCGGGCCGTTACTATAAATCCGGTTCGTAAATGGGAGATTTACGTTCTGCATCATTCACACGTGGACATCGGCTACACGCACGTGCAGACCGAAGTCGTACGCAAGCATTGGGACTATTTCAAACAGGTCGTCGAACTGGCTCGCAAGACAGCGGATTACCCGGCCGGGTCTCGCTTCAAGTGGAACGTTGAAGTGCTCTGGGCGGTTGACAGCTATTTGAAACAGGCCACGCCTGAGGAACGCGAAGCCTTCATAGACGCCGTCAGGAAAGGCTGGATCGGGTTGGATGCTCTCTATGGCAACGAACTGACGGCCCTGTGCCGGCCCGAAGAACTCATCCGGCTGGTCGATTACGCTCAGATGCTCAGGCGGCAATACGATTTGACAATAAACTCAGCTATGATTACCGACGTGCCCGGCTACACGTGGGGCATAGTGCCGGTCCTGGCTCAGAGCGGAGTGGAGTATTTCTCGGTCGGTCCCAACCGCGGACATCGCATCGGTTATACGCTATCGACATGGGGCGACCGGCCGTTCTACTGGGAGTCCCCAAGCACAAAGCACAGAATTCTCTGCTGGGTAGCCGGCGAGGGCTACTCCTTTTTCCACAGCGGGCGTCTCGACGGCGGGAAGCTCTTCGACTACCTCAATCGCCTGGAGAAGTCCGAATATCCCTATGATATGGTTCAGCTTCGCTATTCGATAGGCGGCGATAATGGCCCGCCCGACCCGGACCTGGGTGACTTTGTCAAGGACTGGAATGAAAAGTACGCCTACCCTAAATTGGTGGTAGCTACGACCAGCGAGATGTTCCGCGAGTTTGAACGCCGATACGGCGACAAGGTACCCACCGCCCGGGGCGATTTCACGCCGTACTGGGAAGACGGAGCGGGTTCATCCGCGCTTGAGACCGCCATCAACCGCCAGGCCGCCGAGCGTCTGGTTCAAGCCGAAACTCTCTGGGCGATGCTCGACCCGGCGGGCTACCCGGCCGAGCAATTCAATGAAGCATGGCGCAACGTCATCCTCTACGACGAGCACACATGGGGCGCGCACTGTAGTATAAGTCAACCGGAAAGTGATTTCACAAAAGCCCAGTGGCGGATCAAGCAGGCGTTTGCTCTCGACGCCGACGCTGAATCACGCAAGCTGCTGGACAAAGCGCTGGCCGGACGGAGAAGCACGGCAAAAACTGTTGCAGCGGTGGATGTGTTCAACACTTGTTCCTGGGCACGAACGGAGTTGGTTGTGCTGTCGAAAGACCTGAATGTGGTTGGAGCCGTAGTCAAAGACGCTAACGGCAAGCGCGTTAAGTCTCAACGGCTGGCAACCGGCGAGCTTGCTTTTCTTGCCGGGGATGTCGCGCCTTTTTCTGCGAAGCGATTCACCTTCCATCCGGGCACCGCTTCCGCAAGTGGCAATGCTATGGCGAAAGGTGCCGAATTGAGCAATGAAACGATTGCTCTGACTGTTGATGAGAAGACCGGTGCGATCAAGAGTCTGAAGTGGAAGCCTCAGAACATCGAGATGGTGAACGGTGAGGCCGGGCTTGGACTCAACGATTATTTCTATGTAGCCGGCCGTGAACCGAAAGACCCGCAGCGCAATGGGCCGGTTAAGGTTACGATTAAAGAGCGGGGGCCGCTTTTAGCATCGCTTCTGGTTGAATCGGATGCGCCGGGCTGTCGTAAGCTTACTCGCGAACTGCGCGTCATTGATGGCATCGATAAGGTGGACATAATCAACATTATCGACAAGGAGAACATTTACGAGCAGGAGGCCGTGCATTTGGCCTTCGGCTTCAATGTTCCGGATGGTGTGATGCGGATGGACACACCCTGGGCCGTGGTCAGGCCTGAGACGGATCAACTACCCGGCGCGTGCAAGAACTATTTTACCGTCCAGCGATGGGTCGATGTGTCCGGCGCCAAATACGGCGTCACTTTAGCGACTCCCGATGCGCCGCTGGTCGAAGTCGGCGCGATTACCTGCGACCCGAGGGGCAAGTCCGTCGGATGGATCGAGCATCTCGAACCGTCAGCGACGCTGTACTCTTATGTGATGAACAACTACTGGGAGACCAACTACAAGGCCGGCCAGGAAGGCCCGACTACGTTCCGTTATGCAATCAAGCCTCATCGTCAATTCGACCCCGGCGAGGCTGCGAGATTTGGCACCGAAT
>JBDREF010000501.1:0-15824 GCA_043820045.1 Planctomycetota bacterium
GCGGCAATGTGGAAAAAAAAGCTCTCTTTCGGCGGAAGATGGCAGTCCACGCATTCGACTCGGAACCCGTGCGCGTTGCTGCCGTGCGGCGAGAGTTCCCAGCTCCTGTAAGCCTGCTTCATCTCATGGCATTTACCGCCGCAATATGCCGACTCTGAAGTCGGCTCGATTGCAGCGTTGGTTCCGAGAAAGCAAACGACGGCAAAACCGACACCGGCGATGAACGTGGGCCCGCGTTTCTTCGCCGCCGGCAAAAACCATCCGCGTGTATTTTGACTGAATCGGCTCATGGAAATAAATCTCCGGCGAAGAGGGGCAAGGCATATCCCCTCTTCGCCGCCTTAAAGTCAACAGTGTCACAAGTGTAGCAAGGCCGGTTTAACCTTGCACGAACTTATTAGCCTTACTCCGCCGGTTCAGGACTTGAGTATTTCCGCCAGGTCCTCATCGACAGTCCCGATTGGCTTTATGCCGTAGTTCTCCACGAGAATATTCAGCACGTTCGGACTGACGAAGGCGGGAAGGCTTGGGCCAAGTCGAATATTCTTTATTCCCAGATGCAGCAGCGTCAGGAGTATCGCCACGGCCTTCTGCTCGTACCACGAGACTATCAACGAAAGAGGCAGGTCGTTGACTCCGCAATCGAATGCTCCGGCGAGCGCACCGGCGATCTTGATAGCTGAATAACAATCATTACACTGGCCTACGTCGATCAGGCGGGGGATCCCGTCAATGTCGCCGTAATCGCGACCGTTCAGACGGTACTTTCCGCAGGCTGCCGTCAGTATCACGCAGTCGTCCGGCACCTTTTCGGCGAACTCGGCGAAGTAATTCCGCCCCGGCTTGGCGCCGTCGCAGCCGCCGATAAAGAAGAAATGCCTGATCTTGCCCGCTTTTACAGCTTCGACGATTTTGTCTGCGAGGCCGAGTACGGCGGTGTAGTGGAAGCCCGTGCTCAGAGTCCCCTGGGGATTGTCTTTGAGCGGCGGCTGAGAAAGGGCTTTCTCAATGACAGAACTGAAATCTCTGTTCTTGAGGTGCTTTACCCCGGTGGCCCCGGCTATTCCGCATGTGAACAATCTATCCTTGTACGAATCCTTCGGAATCATAATACAATTCGTGGTTATCAATATGGCTCCACTGAACTCGTCGAACTCTTTCTTCTGGTTCTGCCATGCCGTGCCGTAGTTGCCGACAAGGTGCTTAAACTTCCTGAGTTCCGGATAACCGTGAGCGGGCAGCATCTCCCCGTGAGTGTACACGTTGATGCCCTTGCCTTCGGTCTGCTTGAGCAGCTCATAAAGGTCAAGCAGGTCGTGACCTGTTATGAGGATTCCCGGCCCTGCCTTTGTGCCGCTTGGCACCGTAGCCGGGGTGGGATTGCCGAACTTTGATGTATGGGCGTTGTTGAGCATCTCCATCACCCGCAGGTTCATCTCGCCGGCCTTCAAAACCAGCTCAAGATGACGGCCCAGATCAAAGTCCACGTTCGTTAGGGTTGCGAACATGGCTTCGTGCATGAATGCATCGACTTGCTCATCTTTCTGCCCCAGTTCCCTCGCGTGGTACGCATAGGCAGCGATTCCTTTGAGCCCGAACATGAGTGTATCCTGCAGGCTCTGGATGTCCTCATCCTTGCCGCAGACGCCTACCTTCGTACAGGCGGTACCGCCGGCCGTTTGTTCACATTGATAACAAAACATAATTCTCCTTTCACTTTCCAACAAGTTCACTGGTCAATTCTCAAGAAACAGCCTCTCTGCTGTCTTCCGCCCTTCGTGGGTCTTGAATGTCTTTTCGATAATATCGTGCAGTTTCTCTTTGCCTGCGTCGGGCAAGTCCGCCGGTATGTTGACAAGCCAGTCGGCATCCCAGACGATTCGAAACTCGGTCGTGTCAATGTCCTTTGCGCTGTGATGATTCGCGACAATTTTGCACACATGCTCGACCACTTCCGGCGCAAGATCGTATTTGCTCAGTATCTCCTTTGCGATCGGCGGGCCTTCAATCTCCTGGTATTTGCCGGCGGTCGAGCCGTACTTTCGTTCTGCCTCCTGAATCCCGATGTCATGCAGCACGGCGGCGGCCCTTACCACCAGCGGGTCGCCTCCTTCGACCGCCTGAATCCGGTCGGCATAGTTCAAAACAGCGAGTGCATGCTCGATTCGCTTCTGGTCGTCGCCGAATACCTTCTTCATTTCTTCTATCAGCTTTTCCCGCATAACACCCGTTCGTTTTGCAGCGGAGATCCCGAGGCATTGCTCGGCGTACTGGCACCATTCGGCACAGCCCAGGTCTATCTTCGGATTGGCCACCACCTGTCCGCATTTTCGACATTTCAGCTTCGGCTCATCCTTGAAGAACTCGATGGATTGGCCGCAGCCTGTGCAGGGCGCCTCGAAAATATCTTCGGGCTTCCAGTATCTCTGGTCCTGTCCGGGACATCTAACCATGGTCTATTACCCGCCTCATCCGCCGTCCTGGCACCTGGGATTGACAATCACCTGACCGCATTTATGACATTTCTGTTTAGCGTCATCCCTGAAAAACTCGGCGATCCGGCCGCAGCCGGGACATTGTACTTCGAAAATATCCTGCGGTTTCAGGAATCCCTGCTCTTCTCTCGGACATCTGTGAATGTTACCGGCCATTTGCTTTTCCTCACATACGACTTCTGTAATTATGCGCGAATCATAATCAGCAGCATCTTGAACTTTCCCTCGGCGTTGACAGCGTGCGGCACATTGGCCGGCATTATGATGATCTGCCCCTCTGAAACTTTCTGATCCTGCCCCCCTATCGTAATCCGAGCCTGCCCGTCGAGGACATAAACGACTGCGTCGTAAGGCGCCGTATGCTCGCTCAGCTTCTGACGCTTGTCGAAGGCAAATAACGTGATTGTCCCCACCGGCTTATCGAGTATGGTCTTGCTGACAATCGAATCAGTGGAATATTCAATCAAGCCTTTCAGCTCCTGCGGTTTGCCCAGGCAGGCGGATAGTATGCTTGTCTTTTCCTTTGCGGCTGTCATTTGTATATCCCTTCCCTATTTCGTTGTGCGGCCGCCGACCAAGTCATCAAAAGTAATATTGGCGAGGCCGCTGCTTATGCCCTCTTGAATGCCGGCAAGCTTCGTCTTCACGGCGCATCTCTTATGCCGCGGACAGGTCTGAACACTCAAAAAGCACCTGTTTATGCTTATCGGGCCCTGGATCGACTCAACGACTTCGAGCAGGCTTATCTTTGACGGTTCCCTGCCCAGCGCAAAGCCGCCCTTGGGACCCATGCAGCTTTCCACCAGCTTTGCCTTGTTGAGCCTCTGCATCAGCTTGCAGGCCAGTTGGTAGGGAACGTCCTCTTCGCCTGCCGCCGACCGTGTTGATACCGGGCCTTTGCCGTAATTCTTGGCGAGGTTCACCATCAAACGCAACGCGTAATCTGTATTTCGTCTGACTATATCCATCGTGATTCCGCATAAAATGAACAAAAATACGTTACACTTACAGCATGCAAGTAGGATTAATTATTACTTATACGACAAATATAGTCCTACTTGTTCACTTTGTCAATGCAAAAAAACATTTTTTCGAGAATTTTTTTCTCTCCCCGCAATAGCGGGAAGGATTTCGCAGTAGCCGCAATTGAGCCTCCCTGTCATTGAATAACGGGCGGAGTCCCTTCTGCGCTAATCCTGATTGTTCTTCGCAAGCCTTTGTTGGAACTGAAGCGATACTCGCTTGCTGCTCTGAGGACTACATTACTGTTATCGGCCGTTATTTCGATTTTCTGCGCCGCGTCTCTTTCACGCATTACGTTGGCTAACAGTAAGGCCTTTTCGAGACCGTCTCCCGTTGCGTAGTTTGCGACCTCGTCGGGCTGGGCCAGCCGCTTGCCGTCGTAAATCGAATCGTCTTTCATTTGGGTAAGCCACGCATAAACCTCCTCGATCTGCATGGCCTTAGCCGTGGCCGTCGAGACCGGGTTTCGTTCGATGGCGGCCTTGATAAACGGCAGCCAGTCGCAGGTCTCCATATCACGATAGGCGTAAAAGGCCAGATCGGCGGTTACGTTGCTCCGGCGTTTGTCCTGCAGATAATCGATTATCTGCTCCCGGCTCTGATCCGTGGATATCTCAATGGGCTCAGTGGGCCGGAAGTTCTTGTCCTGGGCAGGCAGTTTCGCTTCGGCGTGGAGAAAATCGGCGAATTCCTCCACAAACTGGCTGCTATCGGGAATGGCAGGCTCAATGAATTTCCTCAGAGCCGCCCTATCGTCGGAATTTCTCAGGTCGGGCTTGTTCTGCTGGATAAAGTCATTCAACTGGTCGCAGCGAATTCTGCCGGGCAGTTGATAAGGGAGAAAATCCTCGTCGCTAACCTCGGCAATCAGCTTGTCGAAGGTCTTGTCGGCCACCCGGAAATTGCTGCCGTGCTCGTAATGAAAAAGGATCTCCGCTTTGAGAAACTGCGGCTGCCCGTGGCAATCGCGGCAAATCTGGAAGAATTTCTGATAGCTCTGGTTCGACCGCAGGAAGTTCGCAAGAACAGGCAGCGACAACTCCATCGACAGATACGCATCGAGCTTAGCGCAGAATTTCTGATATGCCTGCCTGTCTATCGTGGCGTCTTCGTACAGGCAATGCACGTAGCCGGTGTTGTGCGAGACGATTGTGACGTTTTCGTTGCGCAGCGCCCGCTGCGCCTTGTTCGAGATAGCAGTGCCGTTGAACCACATCGTCTTTGTGACGAGTCTTCTGTTGTTGGTCAGAATTCCATCGTCCAGGTCGATGAAATTCTGCGAGTGCAGCGGCGTGAGAATCATGTAGATGTCTTCGAGCGGAATACCGCAGACGACAAAGGCTGCCGCGGCGTACAGGGCCGCAAGCGAGACGCACTCGCCGGCTCCGGTTCTGTAGCCTTCCTTGAGCTGGAACGCGCTCATCGCCTCGACGGTTTCGGTCTTCCAGTACGGGATTATGTCACTGTTATACTTGTCCAGCCCGAAGTGTCGGCGAATATCGACATCGAAATAATACTTGTCACCCTGATAGCCGAACAAGGCATTGCTTCTTGCGATGTCATCAGGGGAAATGGTTTTTTCAAACCTCTTAAGCTCTCTGCTCTTGCTGGTCAGGCCCCATGTTTCCAGATCAAGATTGAACTCGAACTCGTCAATTATGAATTGCTTGAGCCGCATCAATTTTCTGTACGGACTCTTGCCTTCAAGCTTCTTGAAACAGTCAAGTTGCCGCCACTGCCAGATAATCGGGCTCATGATGTTGGCCAGAAGCAGGCTGTACATCAGCTCCGGAAATACGAAGACTTCCATGTCCGAGAGGGTTATCGCGGATGTGTATTTTTCCAGTTCGTTTGAATTCATTCTTTATCGGCTCCGGCGGTTGCACGCTCAGGCGTCAGCCGCCACGCTTTCCGGCAAGGTCTCGACAAATGCTCGTATCTCGTCGCGTGTCCTTCGAAACGCGTTCATAATCTCATCATTGCTGCCCACGGCCGAAATAGGGTCCTTAAACGGCCTGTGAATAGTCCTGGCGTCGCCGCCAAATACAGGACATTGATCTCTTGCATTGTCGCACAGCGTTATAACATAGTCAAAGTCGATTCCCAGATAATCGTCAACGTGCTCCGACCTCTGCGATGAAATATCGACTCCGGCTTCGGCCATCACCCTGATCGCCCTGGAGCTGACACCCGCCGGCCAGACGCCTGCGGAATACGCCTCGATGACATCCGATTTGAGATGCCTTGCCCAGCCTTCCGCCATCTGGCTGCGACAAGCGTTGCCGGTACACAGAAATAACACCTTTGCCTTCTTCTTCTCTTCAGTCTCGGCCATTAGCTCTCCACAATTATTCCAGACCCTGCCTGATAATACTCTCGCCGCCGGCAAAACTCAAGCAGTTCGCAGGCTGCACATGCCGGCCGGGAGCGGCCGTCGCAGTTCTCAACTATGCCGATTCTTGACAGGGCAAAATCATATTTAACAGGATCGGCCGGTTCAATCGAGGCAAAACCTTCTGTTATTTCCACGGCCGTTGACAAGGACACCGTTTTTCGACTGTAGAGCCCCAATATCTTGCACAACCTGCCCATATGCACATCGACAGGGACCACGAGCTTGCTTTTTTCTACTGCTTTCCACAGCCCTGCATCGACGTCATCATCCCGCACCACCCAGCGCAAGAACAGGTTAAGCCTCTTGCAGGCACTGCCTCTGGCGGGGCTGACCAGCAAATACCCCAGGCCGTTACTGAGCCGCCCTTTGTGCCCCTGGGCGTGCATCGCGCACAAGGAGTCGCAAAACTGCGACAATGCCGGAATGATGTTCTTGTCGTCGGTACTATACCCGCGGGCAAAGAAATTTTCAAGACTTCCGAATTGGTCCAGGACCGTCCTGAAAAGCTCGAGCAAATCCGATATGTCGTCGCCGGCGGTGAATCGATGCTTGAAATCTTTCAGTTGCGCTCTCTTATGCCTGTCGAAGTCTTGCACGAATTCAAAAGGACTCTTTCCCATAAACTCGAACAGAAGGCCCAGGCTTTTCTCTATCTGCTGCACTCTGCCGTAGGCGAGCGAGGACGCAAGAAAGGCTGCAATTTCCATATCCACAGGTCTTGAGTATCGGTACATAAACTGCAGCGGATCCGGTTTTATGAGGCGGCGATGATTGTACCTTTCGTACAATTTGTCCAGAACCGCCTTTATTTCGCCCTGCCGCTTATCGGAAAGGCTGTTCGATTCTACGCGTTTTGTTGCAGTTGCCGGCTTACTCACCTCTTACTCTCCCGCCGACATCGCCGGCAAATCGCCATGTCACAGTTCCGGCTTCAGTATCGAATATCACGCGCCGTCCGCGCTTGCCGGAGACCTCCTTTTTGGTGATGGGTATGCGGGCATCGGCCAGGACCTGGAGCGCCGCATCGATATTCCTGCTGCCGATGTCGGAGTCCCGCGCGACTGTCTTGATTACCGCCGCACCGCCGAAAACCATCGCCCTGTAGTGAGAAGGCACGTCGTCTATTGCCATCAGCTTGTCCACAATGTGTCTTGTTGAAGTACTGCCGAACTGCCCTATGTCAACGGCACCGTCGCCGATTGGCCGGTCGCGAAGAAAGTGGTTCATCGCCGCCCAACCGTTCTTGATGTTATACAGGCACACGCACACGCACGAGCCCACCAAAGTCTCCAGGATAACGGACTTGCTGGTCATATGGAACTCACCGGGTTTTAAGAACTTGCGGATCATAGTCAGGTCGAACTTCCCAATCACGGTTGCAATCGCCGTGATGTTTACAGAAACAAGAGCAAGCTCAGGGCCATAATCATCATGCCTGCGACCAATCCGTAGGCGGCCAAATGGTGCTCGCCGTATTCTCGGGCAGTGGGCAGAAGCTCATCGAGCGAGATGAACACCATTATCCCCGCCACCGACGCAAAGAGTATACCGAATACCACCTCGTTCAGGAACGGAAAAAGTATTGCGTAGCCGATCAAAGCCCCGGCCGGCTCGGCCAATCCGGAGAGAAACGAGTAGAAAAAAGCTTTTTTTCTGCTTCCTGTTGCATAGAATATGGGGATCGAAACAGCCACGCCTTCAGGGACATTGTGAATTGCTATGGCAATGGCAATGGCCAGTCCGAGTTTTGTGTCCTTCAGAGCGCTGACAAACGTTGCGAGTCCTTCCGGTGCATTGTGGATCGCAATTGCCAATGCCGTAAACAGGCCCATTCTGTAGAGATTCCTGAATTTGGCTGCGAGTTCGGGCTTGTCCATTTCCTCCGCCCGGTGGGCTTCGTGCGGGTTTTCAAAGGAGGGCACGAGCCTGTCTATTATGCCGATGAAGGCAATTCCGCCGAAGAAGGCCAGAACCGTGGTCCAATACCCTGTGACCGGGCCCATCTCGGCCACAAGGCACTCCTTTGCCTTGGGAAACATCTCCACAAATGAGATGTATATCATCACCCCCGCAGAGAAGCCGAGGGCCGTCGAGAGCAGCTTTGTATTAGTGCGTTTGGCGAAGAACGCAAGCGCGCTGCCAAGCCCCGTCGCCAGGCCGGCAAACAACGTCAATCCAAACGCTATCAATACGTCGTGGGACTCCATAGTCTCAGCCGCTTATCTCGGAGGCAAGAAGCTGTCTCCATTTGTTGATATGCCCATCTTCGTCCGCCTGGTCCTTTTCTATCACCCTGCGGGTATCCTCGTCCCAATCGACGGTCTCAAGCAGCTTGGCGTAGTGTTCGACGGCCTTTGCTTCGACCCAAATGCCCGTTTTAAGTATCGCCTTCTTGCCCAGCAGCCGCGAGCCGAAGCCGAATACAAATCCCACCATCCAGAACGCCCATCTGAAGACGTTCGGTTTAAAGCCGAACTCATAAAGCTTGACCTGAAAGTCCTGGTAATGTGTCATTTCGTTGCACATTGCGGCTATCAGATGCCGGTTGAAATCGGACTTTTCCCTGGTAATCTGAAATTTGTAGATGTTCTGCGCCATCAGCTCCAGCGTGTGAAGCGTCAGCAGACCTTTCCTTATGGACGCCAGCCTTGCGGGCTCCATCCCCTGGCCTCTGGCCTTGAAATCCTCGGCCCGCATTTGGGGGCGGACTATCGAAATATCGTAACGTCCATGTTCTTTTCTAATTTCATCCGGCATTTTTCATACCTCACTTCATGTCATTGGTATCGGTCGTACATTGATTTTGTATAAAGCTCCCGCCACTGCCGGCCGTCGGCTTCAATGAGCCTGTCGGCTTCCGGAAAACTCTCACTGCCGGCTGCGTACGTGCCGGGCGCCGATTCATCCCGTTCCCATGCCTGAAGCAGCGGCGTCAATAGCTGCCACGAGACTTCAACGTCGTCCTGCCTTGTAAAAAGCGTCTGATCGCCAACCATGCAGTCAAGAAGCAGTCTCTGGTAAGCCTCCGGCATGTCAACCATGAAGACGCCCTTGTAACTGAAATTCATATTGAGCGTGCTCATGCAGATCTTCGAGCCGGGTCTCTTGGCCTGGTAACTGAGCGATATTCCCTCTTCCGGCTGGATTTGAAGCACCAGGACATTGGCCGGAAGCTCGTCGAGGCCGACCGAAGAGAACATCGAATGAGGAACCTTCCTGAACGTAATCGCAATCTCGGTATCCTTTGCCGCCAGTCTCTTGCCGGTCCTCAGATAGAAAGGAACCCCCTGCCATCTCCAGTTATCCACGAACAGCTTCATGGCGACGAAGGTCTCGGTCCTCGAATTTGCGGCGACTCCGGCCTCTTGAAGGTAACCTTTCACTGCCTTGCCATTTGCAGAGCCGGGCCCGTACTGTCCCCGGACGCAAAAATCGCCCAACCTGTCAATATCTAACGGGCGGATAGAACGCAGCAGCTTGACTTTCTCATCGCGGATATAGTCCGCCTCGAACGATATGGGCGACTCCATCGCCACCAAAGTCAGCATCTGAAGCATGTGATTCTGAAACATGTCTCGAAGGGCGCCGGCGGTGTCATAGTAGCCCGCCCTGTGTTCGACGCCGACTGTCTCGGCGATGGTGATCTGAACGTTGTCTATGTAATTGCGGTTCCAGAGGGGCTCGAATATGGTATTGGCGAACCGCAACATGAGGATATTCTGCACGGTCTCCTTGCCAAGATAATGGTCGATTCGATATATCTGGGATTCTTCGAAGCAGCGGCTTATGCTGTTGTTCAGCTCGACCGCCGTCTGCAGATCTTTGCCGAACGGCTTCTCGACGACCAGCTTGGGTTGTTGCTGTACTCCGAGTCCCTGCGGACAGGCCAGCCCTGCAGAGCCAAGATGCTCGACTATCGTAGTGTACAAAAAGGGAGGGACGGACATATAGAAAACCGTGCTTCCGGAGACGTCGTACATTCCGTTCAGTTCGGCGAGCCTGGCTTTAAGGCGCTGGTAAAAGCCGGCGTCGCTGTAATCGCCGTCCATGTAGTAGAGTTTGCTCAGGAACGCGTCCAACTCCCTTGAAGACAGGAAATCGGAATCGTTTCGAATTGACTGCTCAGCCTTGATGCGAAAATCCTCGTCGGAGAATTTCTTTCGGCCGCATCCGAGAATGTAGAATCGCTCGTCGAGCAGGCCCTGCGTGTGCAGCTTGAAGATGCTCACGAGCAGCTTCCTGTGTGTAAGGTCGCCCGATGCACCGAACACAACCATCGCATTTGGGCCGGCGGCAACCTCCGCGCAAGAACTGTCTCTGTCATCTACAGATGGTTGAATTTCCTGCATTGCAATTGCTTTTCAGGTTCGTAGCGGAGCGAACATCGGACAGGTCCGTCCGCAAAATCGTTCAATCTTCGATCGCCTCGAATTCTTCTTTGCCGACGCCGCACTCGGGGCAAACCCAGTCGTCGGGCAAATCCTCAAAAGCGGTGCCCGCTTCCACGCCGCTGTCAGGATCACCCGCATCCGGGTCGTAAACGTATCCGCACATAAGACACTTGTACTTTTTCATTTGTTAGCTCCTTGCTTCGATATTTTCTGCGACTTCTTTCCGATAATGTAAATAGCCGCCGTTGGCACAGTCTTTAGACCATCCGCATCCGGCTAATCTGTCTTATTGAGTAACCGCTCGAGAATGGTAACGTGCCGCATTTCTTCCTTGATAATCTCGTCAATCTTGTCCTGCTCAGCTCCGGCGGAGATGAAATCTTTAAGGCCTTTGTAGAACACGATGGTGTCACGTTCCTTCTTAACTGCCGTCATCAGGATATCCGCGACGGTCCTGCCGCCTCGCAGCTCTTCGCCCGGGACGGGCCCAATGGTAAAGACCGCAAGGCCGGCCATAGCCTTCGGATCAGGCAGCAGTTCTTCGGCCTTGGCCGTTCCCGGCTGTCTGCTTAATCCCACATTATCTCGTTTCATACGAGCGAAGAGCTTTTCGTGTCTAATCTCCCACTCGGCAAGCTGAAGGAAGATTCCGCGAACCAGCGAATCGGACGCCAGTTCCGCTGCTGCACGGTAAAATTTTGCGCCGTTGCGCTCGATTTGCTCGGCAATTTCAAACACTTCAAAAGCACTGTACGTCACAGTCACCGCGCTGCCTTTCGCAGTTGCCCGGGCAAATCTCCCACTTCGCCGCCGGCCGGCGTCTTAGCTATCACAAGGTCTCCAGTTTGTGCTGCAAGATAGCGACGTGGCTGATCTCTTCTCTGACGATGTCAGTGACCATTTCCTTGCCCGCCTTGTCCGAGACGGCCTCGATCAGGCCGACATAGAAAGCAACGGAATCCCTTTCCACATCGATAGCCATTTTCAAGACTTCCTCCGGCGTGTCCTTGCCGGCCAACTGCTCGGCCGGATCGGTTTTGACGTTGAAAATATGACCGTCTGCCATCACGCGAAGGTACATCATCGCCTGTCCGTCGGGATCGAAAACAGGTTTGTTTTCGCCGGTTCCGGCAAGCTCCGCACGCATCGACGCAAAAGTCTTCTCGTGCCTGCCTTCCCATTCGGCAAGTGTGGTCAGCAGCTCTCGCACGGTGGGGAACTTCTCGGCGGCGGCGCGATAGAACCTGCCGCCGTTTCTCTCTATCTGCTCGGCCATCTCGAAGACTTCGTCGGCACTGAAAGGTTTACTCATGGCTGTTCTCCCTGTGCCGCAGGCGGTGTAAATACTCTCTGCCCCAATTCGCGATCGAGCATAAACATCCCGCCGGGCGCATCTTTCATCATCTTGAGCTGCTGCACTACGTTGTCGGCGGAGGCTTCTTCTTCCACCTGCTCGTTGACAAACCATTGGAGGAAAGTATTGGTTGCATGGTCCTTCTCTTCTATTGCGAGATTCACGAGGTTGTTGACCAGGCCCGTTACTTTTTGTTCGTGTGCGTACGCCGCCTCGAAAACCGCCAGAGGCGAATCCCATTCGGTCTGAGGCCCTTCAATGGCTTTCAACGTAATTCTGCCGCCTCGTTCGTCGATGAAGTTGTACATCTTCGTCACGTGGAAGATTTCTTCCTGCGTCTGCACTCTCATCCAGTTGGCGAAGCCGTTCAAATTCAGAGATCTGAAATAGGCCTCCATCGACAGGTACAGATATGCCGAGTACAGCTCGGCGTTCACTTGCCCGTTCAGGGCATTTTCCATCTTTTTACTGATCATAGTCTAACCTTTCCAGAGCCCATGAACGTTGCAGTGCTCTCTTGCGCTCACTGAGACGGCCTCAACACCGAATGTTGCCTCGGGCTCATCTCCCGGCTTGAGGAATTGCCGGTATGCCTTGCCGTCGGCCAGAAGCTCGATCCATTCGATGAGATGCTCTTCCTTCATCGGGTGCGGCACAGAGCCGACTTTGACCTTGTAACCACCGTCTATCTTTTCGATTACAGGGACATGCTTTTCCGTAGCCGCATCGGCGGTCTTTTCTGCCAGCAGTTCCATCGGGCTGCCACAGCACACCAATTCGCCTGCGCCGCCGTGGAGTACCTCCACGATGTTGCCGCACGCTTTGCATTTGTAAATCTGTAGTCTTTCAGCCATAATCCAATCCCTTTCATTATCCGGGAGTCTAATTCACGATTCCCGCTTCTTTATGTTTTGTCAGAATTTCGTCGGCGAGCCTGTCGAGGGCGACAAAATCAGCCTCTTTCGGCTCGCCTTTGGCCAAAACCGGTTCGAGTATCTCGGCTTTGACGTTTGTCATCATCCCGGTCAATTGCTCGACCGTCTTGCCGCCCCAGCCATAGGAGCCTATGACGGAAGCGAATTTGATCTTCGGCCGCAGCGCGTTGGCCAGGAAAGTTGCATAGGCGGCAGCCGGATGCGGCCCCACGAGAACCGTGGGCGAGCCGACCACCAGGGTTGCCGCGTCAACCAGGGCCATCGCAAGTTTGCCGATATCCACAGTTGCCAGTTCGAACTGCCTTACTTTTATGCCCCTTTCAATGAGGGCATCGACAAAATGCGACACCATTTTGGCCGTACTGCCGTGCATGGAGACATAAGCCACGACCACCTCGTTCTTCACAGTCTCGGATACCCAGTCTCTGTAAGCGTCGACTATGAACTGGGGCCTGTCATACACGGGCCCGTGGCTCGGGGCGATCATCTCTATCTCCAGGGCGTCAAGCTTTGTGAGATTCGAGTTTATCTGCCTGCGGAACGGCATCATAATCTCCGCATAATACCGCTTGGCGGATTCATACACTGCGGCCTCATCCTCAACGAACAGGCTGCTCGTCGCAAGATGCGAGCCGAAGAAATCACAGGAGAACAGAATCTTCTCTTCCGGAATATACGTGCTCATAGTCTCCGGCCAGTGGACCCACGGCGTATAGACAAAGCGCATCGTCTTATCGCCCAACGACAGTTCCTGCCCGTCCTCGACGGCGATGAATCTGGAGTCCTCGATACCCAGCAGGTCGATCAGCATCTGTTTGCACTTCGGATTCGTCACCACTTGTGCATTCGGATGCATCAGAAGCACATCAGGTAAAGAGCCTGAGTGGTCCTGCTCGGCATGATGAGCGATTACGTAGTCAATCTTATCGACCCCGGCGCTGATAATGTTGCCGAGCAGAGTCTCCGTCTTGGCCGGATCCACAGTGTCAAACAACGCCGTTTTCTCGCTGCCGCGTACCAGGTAGGAATTGTAGCTCGTACCCTCGGGCAGCGGAATCAGCCTGTCGAAAAGCCTTGCATCCCAATCGATCGCCCCGACCGCATAAATGTCCGGTTTTAGCTGTCTCATGTCCCTATTTCTCTCACTGCCTGCAATGCCGCATCATAATCAGGTTCGTTCGTTAGTTCGTCAACTATTTCTTTGTAACGAATCACACCTTTTTTGTCCACAACAAATACCGTGCGAGCGAGAAGCCGCAGATCTTTTATGAGTACGCCGTACTTGTTGCCGAAGTCCGCGCTGCGGTGGTCCGAGAGGGTTTGGACGTTCTTGACGCCGGCCGCCCCGCACCATCGCGTCTGGGCGAACGGCAGGTCCATGCTTACTACTAACACGGCCACGTTGTCGCCCAGGGACATCGCACTCTCGTTGAACCTCCGGACTTCCGTATCGCAAACCGGAGTATCCAGGCTCGGGACGGAGCATATTACGCATGTCTTTCCCCGAAAGCCCGAGAGCTTCACGGCCGACATATCGTTGGCCAGGACCTCGAAGTCCGGCGCCGGCTTTCCAACATTGACCTGACTGCCCGTCAGGTTCAGCGGATTGCCCTTGAATGTGATTGTAGCGTTTGTATCTGACATGGAATACCTCGTTCTTTCTGACGCACCCGGCATTCACCCTGCGTCGGCGGAATATGCCGCATGGAACTTTTCGAGAGCCGCCCTGAGCTTATCAATGTTGGCCAGGTCGGTTGTCTGCTTGGCTTTCATCGCATAGACCAGCATCTCATGAAGCAGCGTCAGCTTGCCAACGTATGCGTTGTAAGCTTTCGTGTCCCCCGCCGCCGGCAGCTTAATCCGCTGGGCCATGAAATAATAGGTCACTATCTCGCTCAGCTCATCGGCGTGCTGGTCCTTGTTGTTGACCCAGCGAACAACCTGGTTCATATCCACCTTTTTTTCCGCAGACAAGGCCTCTATCTGCTTGATGGATTTTTCAATTGTAGTAATATGCTCGGCAATCGTGCTAAAACGGGCCTCGTCGTCGTATATGCCGCACGGAATCTGACAGTGCGAATACGCCAGCGAGCCGAAGACGACGACCGAGACGAGCAGCATCACTGCTAACAGTTTCTTGTCACTTAGCTTTCTCATTTTTTGCTCCTTTTTCTTTTTCTAATAGTTGACGGCTTCCATCTCGAAATGCTCCTGTGGATGAGTGCAGGCCGGACAGACCTTGGGGGCTTCTGTGCCCTCGTGCACGTAACCGCAGTTTCTGCAAACCCACCGTACGGGCTTTTCACGCTTGAATACGACGCCGTCGGCTATGTTCTTGGCCAGCGCGACGTACCTGTCCTCATGACGTTTCTCCGCAACCGCAATGCTCCTGAAGGCCTTGGCGATATCATCGAAGCCTTCCTTCTCGGCCACATCCGCAAACCCAGGGTACATCTCGGTCGTTTCGTAGTGCTCGCCGGCCGCAGCGGCCTTGAGATTCTCAATCGTAGTGCCGATCACCCCTGCCGGGAATGAGGCGGTGATTTCGACTTCGCCGCCCTTGAGGAACTTAAACTCGCGCTTGGCGTGCTCTTTTTCCTGGTTGGCGGTCTCTTCAAAGATTGCGGCTATCTGAACATAACCTTCCTTCTTCGCCTGGCTTGCGAAATACGTGTACCTGTTTCTCGCCTGCGATTCGCCTGCGAATCCAGCCAGCAGATTCTTTTCCGTGCGACTTCCTTTGAATTCCATTCTCTACCTCTCTTTCTTTCAAACCTTACCAAAACAATCAGACTATCTGCACAAATCGCATACCCCTTCGAGATACACGGTTTTCCGCAATACAGTAAACTTCCTGGCGATCTCGGGGGGAACCTTTATATTATCAAACGGCTTATGGTGAAAATCAACCACTCTTTTGCACTTTATGCACCTAAAATGTTGGTGTTTCTCAAGGCCGGCGTCAAACCGCCTGGCATCGCCGGAACCTTCCAGGACAAAAGCAGCACCAATCTCACTGAGCGTCAGCAAAGTCCGGTTCACGGTATCGAGCGATATGCTTGGGAACATCTGGCGGACCTTCTCGTACAGCATTTCCGCTGACGGATGCTCATTCGTCTTTACCAACTCCCTGTATATTGCGATCCGCTGCGGCGTAACCTTCAACCCCGCTTGCCTGCAAAGACAGGTAAAGCGACGAGTCTTCTCATCCAGTTCGGCGTCATTAATTTG
>JBDREF010000502.1:0-26091 GCA_043820045.1 Planctomycetota bacterium
TACAACTGGATTATCGATTTTCATCGCGTATCTCCCTAAGGGACACCTAAGGTGGGGCCGCGGCGCACAAGAGTCAAGAAAGAACTCTTCACCTGCTCGAACGTTGGCTGGATTACTTTTCCTCGGGCGTCTTTCTTCTTCGGCCGCCGGGCCGCAATCATAACGACGTAATCAAAGCTGGCTGGAATCTGTTCCTGGCTCTGGCGAAATGCTTCGCGGACGAGGCGTTTGAGCCGGTTGCGCACAACCGCATTACCGTGGGACTTGCCGATGGAGACCCCTAATCGCGCGTGGCCGCAGTCGTTTTCAGCCATGTAGAGTATGAGCGGCGCACTACTCAGACGCCGGCCGCGAGCCAAAACATCTGTGAATTGACTGTTGCTGACAAGCCTTTTGTCTTTGGAAAACGAAAACCGCTTCATCATACACAGCGTCGCGCCTATTTGTCTCGCCGGTGTTGGCAGGCAAGTAAAACCACGATAACGTAGTACTGTAAACTCATGCGTATCAGGCAAGTTGGACGCTATGTATGCTATCGGCTTTTTGCTGCCGTGACAACACTTCCGCACTCAACTTCCGCCGGACTGCACGGCAGTTGAGAACGCCCACGAACCTGTCTTCGCCGCTCGATGATATCACCGTGAAGTGTTCTATGTCAAGGTGTCTTGCCGTCTCGAAGGCTTCGGACAGCGGTGTCTGCGGCGTTACTTTGCCGACGATCGGCTCGGCAATATCGAGCGCCACCAGCCAGTTGTGCAGCTCCTGGTCCGTAAAAGTGTTCCTCAGGCTGTCCACTGTGATTGCTCCTACGGCATTGTTGTTCTTGTCCAATACAGGATAATAGAAGCTGTTTGTCCGGCCGAAGACTTTGATTATTTCGCTGATCGACATATCCTGTGGGATTATCACGGGCCTGGCGTCCATTACGTCGGAAACTTTGTAGGTCTTTATAAGATCTTCCTCGGTAATATTCATGCCGATTTCCTGGGCCTTCTTTACACCGAGCTTCACAAGCGGCGGGCCGATTATCTGCACCAGAAAAGTCGTCGAGGTGATGACCAGAATGATAGTATCTCCGATGCTGCCTCCGAACCGCTCGCTCGCCAGTATCGAAAGACCCACCGCGACGCCCGCCTGGCTGAAAAGGCATATGCCAAGGTATTTCCTGACTACCTCAGGCGATTTCGAAACGTACGCCCCGAACCAACTGCCGCTGATCTTGCCCAGGCTCCTGCCGAATACGTAAACCGCCGCCAGAACTATGATCCAAACCGGAACGCCGGTTATTTTCAGCCGTGCACCGACAAGCACAAAAAACAACACATAAATCGGAGGTGAAAATCTTCGCACAATCTCGAACACGTCCTTGCTGCGCCTCGGCAGAAAATTCACCAGCGCCGCGCCCGCGGTCATGGCCGTCAGGATCGATTCCACGCGCAGGAGAATTGACAGACCGACCCCGAGCATTATCGAGGCTAACGCAAATGCCAGCACCTTCTCCGATTCTTCCACGCGATTGACTATGAAAGTGAGAATCAACCCGATTCCAAGCCCCAGGGCGACCGCGCCGAAAATCTCCCAGAAGGGCGTCACGAGATTCGCCACCCAACTGCCGGACCCGCTGCCCAGCAGCACTGCGGCGATGCCGCCTGCAAAACCGTAGAGCAGCAGCGCCAGCGCGTCGTCGAGCGCAACGACCGCCAGTATCGTCCTTGTCAGAATGCCCCTGGTTTTATACTCCCAGAGCACGTCAACGGTCGCTGCAGGCGCGGTCGCAGAAGATATGGCGCCTAACATGACTCCCATCGCCAGGGAGCGATTGAGGTCGTGTGTGAAAAAGTACGCAGCTAAGGCGGTCAATATGCCGACCGCCAGGAAAGCGAAAATCCCTTCAGAGATCAGGATGATGACAAATTGCTTTCCGTACCGTTTGAACGTATCGAACTTGAGTTCGCCCCCTATGGTGAAGCCGATTATGCCCAGCGCCAACATGTTAAACGGAGACAAACTCGTTATAAGCTCGATGTCTATCAGCTTCAGGACCGAGCCGCCGAGAATCAAGCCGATTACTATGTACCCGACCACCTGCGGAATGTGCAGCTTCTGGAAGATCCGTGCACCCACGGTGCCGAAAAAGACTGCTATTCCCAACAGCAATACGAGATTCAGGTGTACGGACGTATTAGCCAATACCATTTCAAAACAGCCTGTCATTCCAACGATATTCCTGCGGACATTACGGGGGCGGTCGCGGACACCAAATGAACGTGAGGGACGGCTATCCCCATGCCTATGCCCGTGCTCATCAACTCTTTATGGTGGAAGATGCCTTGAATCAGGGCGTCGCGGTCCTGAATTTGCGGCACCGTACCGAGACAATCGGCCAACGTCCGGAGTGCATCCGTCTTGGTCGTCGATTGCAAAATCAGAACGCGCTGCGGGATTAAAACATCGGCAAGTTCGGGTTCACTGGGCATTGTTTCGTTTCATCTCCTTACCACAACGGCAACGGCCGACATTGCAGCAAGAACATCATTGGTGTTCCAAAACAGAATAAACAAGGTTAAAGAATGAATCGCCGGAAAGAAAGGTAAGCGCACACAAACACCGAACGCCCCGTTTCTATCCAAAAACGACCAATGATAGGGTCTGTCGCACCTTTGTCAAACGAAATTAGCGCGCAACCGGAAAAACATCCTCTCGCGAAACCCAGATGTAAAGACCCATACTTCAGGTTCTTATCTGGAATCGGCGGTGACGCCGGGCCAGTCGTCGGTTCTGAACGGCGAGGCGGGCAGGCCTTCCTTGTTGTATATATTGCATATTGGATTGTCCGCCCAGGCATAACGTACGGCAGCGGGCCCGGATACCTTTTCGCTGCTTACAACAACGGTATCGCCGTCGATTCGAGCATCGGCCCAGATGAACTTACGGTCCTGCCCGGCTATTGCGAAACCCTTCAGCGGTTCGTCCGATCCGGCAACAAGGCCGCCGCCGACGTGGTCGAAACTCAGGACAATCTTATTGCCTTCGGCCTTCATCGATTTGTAGATGGGCCCGGAGCAGACAGATTCTTTTTCGTAGGTTTTCGCAAGGGCCCAACGTGCAAGACGCTTGCCGACGTCCTGCTTGTTCTTCGGATGTATGTCGTCGGCATCGCCGATGTCTATGATCGTGGCCATGCCGGTATTGGGCAGACTCAGCGTCATCGACTGGGCCTCCCGCAGCTCCGCCCAACTGCTTTCGCCCGGCTCGGGCTTGACGGCCATGAAATTAGCCAACTGCACGAAAAGGAACGGAAAATCGCCCTGGCCCCAATCGTCGCGCCAGTTAGTTATCATCGCGGGAAAGAGCTTGCGGTACTGGTAAGCCCGACCTGCATTTGACTCTCCCTGGTACCATATCGCGCCCTGGATGCCGTATGGAATCAACGGGGCAATCATGGCATTGTACAAACCCGCCGGTGAATGAGGATTTCCCGGACCAAACGGTTCGCGGGGCCTTCCCGGCGGTTTTGTTCCTTCGACTTTGGCCTTTTCAACAGCCTGCTTCCATTCTTCGAGCTTCTGCTCGTATTCTTCCTTCGCCTGTGGATACTTTGCAATCGCATCGTCGTAGCGCGCCAGAATAGGCTTGAAATCCGCGTCCTCCTTGAGCACTCCTCGCCTCGTCCAGGCCTCCGCCGGCGTTCCGCCCCATGATGTATGAATCAAACCGACTGGCACATCAAGCTCTTTATGCAACTGCCTTCCGAAGAAGTAAGCCGCCGCCGAAAAGCCCGGTACCGTCTCAGGGCTGCACAGCGTCCAACTGCCTGTGCAATCCGACTGGGGCTGGTCGGCAACCTTTCGCTCGACCGTGAACAGCCTGATGTTCGGATAGTCGGCTTCGGCAATTTCCTGTTCGGCGTTGTTTGCCTGCCGCACGGCGAATTGCATATTCGATTGCCCCGAACATACCCAAACCTCGCCGACCATAATGTTCTTGATTGTTATCACGTTCTTGCCGCTTATCGTCATCTCGTACGGCCCGCCCGCTTCCGGGGAATTCATCTTGAAGGACCACTTGCCTTCTTCGTCGGCCGTAACAGCCCATTTCATGCTGTGCCAGCTAACACTGGCCATGACCTCTTCACCCGGATTCGCCCAGCCCCATATCGTGATCTGCTTGCCCTGCTGCAGGACCATGTTGTCGCCTATTACCGCCGGCAGTTTTACAGCGGCAAGGGCAGTGCCCGCGTTTGCCAGCAGCATAAGCGAGCAGAGTATCAGGGCGGTTAACCGACTTGAATAGATCCTATTACGACTCATTTTCGTAGCTCCTAAAAAAGTGTGACGGCGGCACCCCGCCGCCGAGCCTTGTTTTCGGCATTGAACCAAATCTGCATTGAAAATGCAACAGTTCCGGCCGCTTATTCTTTTTTTTGCCGTACGAGACCCCGTCGCACCGCACCGTAAGGCGTCCCCCAGGGAGGGCCGCTTGAATAATCAGGCAGATTTGCTATACTAATGGAACATCTCGATTAGAGTATTCGGCTCGCCGCTCGCAGGCCAAATGGTCTTGAAGTCGGGCGAACCGTTCGGAAAGGTGGTAAAGTCATGTTGAGATTGGCATCCGTTATCGTTTTAGCTTTGGGGGTTTTGTCGAGTCAGGCGGGCCTGGCCCCAGGGGCTGAGCCTTTTCATTTGGTCCTCACCGACGTCGAAGAGAATGTCTACGAGGAGACTGCAAACATCACGAGCAGTGAGATCACGCCCGATTGCCCCGTTTCGTGGTCTGTGCGCAAGTACGTCCTTCACGGCGGCAGGCAGGAAGGTGTCGAAATCATCGAGGTCAACAACGGAAAGCTCCGCTTCGAGGTGGTTCCCACGCGAGGCATGTCTGTTTATCGGGTATCGATGGACGATTTGCGTCTCGGCTGGGATTCGCCGGTCAAGGGGCTGGTTCACCCGAAATATATCAATCTGAACACTCGCCAGGGCTTGGGCTGGCTGGATGGCTTCAACGAATGGATGGTGCGGTGCGGCCTGGAGTTTTTCGGAGCGCCGGGAACAGATGAGTTCATTGATAACACGGGCAATAAATCAACAATGGACTTAACACTGCATGGCAAGATTGGAAACATACCGGCATCTAAGGTTGAAATTATTGTCGAACGCCAGCCGCCTTACCGCATCACCGTGGCCGGCAGGGTCGATGAAACCCTGCTGCACGGGCCGAAGCTCGAACTGCTGACCCGGATTTCGACAGTCCCCGGCGACGGCAGTTTCCAGATCTCCGACAAAGTGACCAATCTCAGCGCGGTCGAGCAGGAGTTCGGCATCCTGTATCACGGCAACTATGGGCCGCCCCTGATGGAGAAAGGCGCCAAGTTCTTCGCCCCGGTGCGCCAGGTAACGCCGATTAACGAACATTCCGCCTCGGCCGTATCGGATTACAACATATATAGTGCGCCGAAGGCGGGCTTTCCAGAGCAGGTCTATTGCCTGCGGCTATGGGCCGACAAAAACGCCCGGACGCAGGTTATGCTTCACAACGCCGCCGGCGACAAAGCCGTATCGATGGCTTATTCCATCAAGGAGCTGCCTTTTTTCACGCTCTGGAAGAATCCGGTCGCTCCTGAAGACGGCTACGTAACGGGTCTGGAGCCGGGTACGGGATTTCCGCGTAACAGGTCGGTCGAGCGCAAGTTCGGCCGTGTTCCGAAACTCGCCCCGCACCAGAGCCGCTCGTTCACAATCGATTTTGCGCTTCACTCCGGCAAGGACCAGGTCAACGCCGCAGCCGATGAAATCGCCGGCATCTGGGCCGGCCGCAGGACCCAAATTGATAAGACACCGCTGGCTACTACCAAGTTGAGGCCGAAACTAAGCGACGTCGTCGCGAGTGCGAGGACGTGGGGTCCTGCCTTCAAGGATTGGCACGGCAAACCGGCGCCGGATTTTACCCTGACTGATATCGCCGGCAAAGAACACAAACTAAGCGATTACCGCGGTAAGAACGTCCTGCTCGTTTTCTGGGCAACCTGGTGTGGTCCCTGCCGAATGGAGATACCGCATCTGATTGAGCTGCGAAACACGGCCGAGGAGGACGAGCTGGCGATGCTCGCGATATCGAATGAGAACCTGAATCTGGTCAAGAGTTTCGTCGCCCAGGCCAGGATGAACTACACGGTCCTGGTGGACCGGGGTTCTTTAGCCGGCCCGTACAACGCCGTGACAGCCATCCCAAGCAGCTTCTTCATCGATCCGGAGGGCAAAATAAAGCTGGCGACTATGGGGTTGATATCGCTGAAGGAAATCGAGGCCATACTTGAGGCGGAGTAGCCGCGGCGACTTTCAGCCGCGGTTCACAAGGTCTTGCTGCTCGTCGCCGCTTCGATCCAGATCTACCCCGTCCTATTTACCGCAGAGACCGCAGAGAGCGCCGAGAAAGACAATCATTCAAAAAGCTCTGCGGCCTCCGCGGGCTCTGCGGTTAAATTGATAAGCTGAACAGGATGCCGGCCAGAGCTGCGGGATCGTCTCCGAACTTCGAATTTGATTTCCCTTGACAAGAGGGTAGCGGATTTGGTACATAGACTATATGAAGTCCGTGTGTCTTCCAGCTCTGTGGTAGGAGAAATTTCGATAATTTGTATTGCATTTCCGCTTTTCTAAAGCTTCTTTTGAAGGAGGATGATCATGTCCAAGAAGTTAATTTGCCTGGTTTCTCTCGCATTGGCTATGGGTGTGGTAAGCGCGACTCGGGGGGCTTTGATTGGGCATTGGGCACTCGATGAGACGTCCGGTACCATCGCGACCGATTCAAGCGGTCGGGAGCATCACGGAACTTACGGCAACGCCCCGGGGCTCGGTGTTCCCGCTGTCTTCGGAACCGGTATGGATGCGGCGGGAGGGTACATGGAGGCGGACCTGGGCGACGACCTGCCCATCCAGGCGGAGGAACGAACAATTGCACTCTGGCTCAACACTGCCCAGGTTCAATCGGACCGGAAGTTCTGCGGCTACGGCAGTGAAACTGCGGGCCAGGCCTTTACTTTCTGCGTCGAGAACGTCAACGGTGAAGATGGCGTTCGCATGCGGCACTGGGGCGGTAATATGTTCTACGTAGGCATCGTCACGGGGGACTGGAACCACGTGGCCATACGTGTGCCGGCCGGAGCCACCATTGTCAACGATACCGAGGTCTTCATCAACGGCGAGAACATCCCGGGCTACCGCAGCGGTGGCTCGGACCAGCCGCTGATTACCACAGCTTCACTGTTCTATGTCGGGACGAGCATCGGCAGCCAGGCAGGCCAGGTGTTCGAGGGCCTCTTCGATGATGTGCTGTTCTTCGACCACGCCCTGACTGAAGAAGAGGTTCTGGCGGTGATGGCAGGCTCGGGCGCCGAACCATATCCGTTCGCCTTGTCTCCCAGTCCTGCCGACGGCGCTCTTATTGAAGATACGTGGGTGAGCCTGAGCTGGTCGCCGGGCGCTTTGGCCGTCTCACATGATGTGTATCTGGGCGATAGTTTCGACGACGTGAACGACGGAGTCGCCGAAACTTTCCGAGGCAATCAGGGCACGACTACTCTAATCGCCGGCTTTCCGGGATTTCCCTATCCGGACGGACTGGTTCCGGGCACGACCTACTACTGGCGTGTCGATGAGGTCAACGACGCCGAGCCTAACAGTCCGTGGAAAGGCCCCGTTTGGAGCTTCTCGGTCCCGCCTAAGACGGCTTATAATCCAGACCCCGCCGATGGCGCCGAATTTGTCGATCCCTCTGCCACTCTTAGCTGGACGCCGGGATACGGCGCCAAATTGCACACTGCTTATATCGGCACGGATTTCGACGACGTGAACAATGCTGCAAGTGGTGTCCCGTCGGGATTCTCAGGCTATAGTCCCGGTCCTCTTGAGCTGGAGAAGGTGTATTACTGGCGGGTCGACGAATTTGATGCGGTGGCGACGTACAAGGGCGATATATGGAGCTTTACAACTCCGGGCGCTGCCGGCAGTTTGCAACCTGCCAACGGCGCGACCGATGTACAGATAAACGCAAAGCTTGCCTGGATGCCGGCAACAACTGCCGCATCGCACGATGTTTACTTTGGCACCGATAAGGACGCCGTGAGAAATGCCACAACTGCCTCGCCGGAATACAAGGGTAACAAGGCCATCGGTTCCGAGGGCTATGATCCCGGAGAACTCGCGTGGCACAGCGATTACTACTGGCGCGTCGATGCAGTCTATAGTACAGGCGCTGTTAAGGGCCTTGTCTGGAGTTTCACTACGGCCGACTTCCTGTTGGTCGATGATTTCGAGTCCTACAATGACATTGATCCCCCGGACCCGGCGAGCAACAGGATATTCGACAAGTGGATCGACGGTTTTGGGACCACGAACAATGGCGCTCTCGTCGGCAACGACCTTCCTCCTTACGCTGAGCAGACTATCGTCCACGGCGGCGCCCAGTCGATGCCGTATGCATACGACAACAACCTGAAAACCTCCGAAGCTACGCTGACTTTGGTCTATCCGCGTGACTGGACCGCCGAAGGCGTAATGAAATTGTCGCTGTGGTTCCGAGGCGCTGCAGCTAATTCTGCCGAACGGATGTTTATAGCTCTAAACGGCACGGCGGTAGTGTACCACGATGACCCTGTCGCGACACGGAAAACCGGATGGACGAGGTGGGTTATTGACCTGCAACCGTTTGCCGACCAGGGCGTTAACCTCGCTAATGTCAATACGATCACTATTGGCCTTGGCACGAAGAATAGTCCGGCAGCCGGCGGCTCGGGCCAGATTTACTTCGACGACATCCGGCTATATCGGTAGCCGAAGGAGCTAATTGAGACGGTAAGTGGATATCGTGTCGGGGCCTATGGCGAGTCGATTCGACACAGGCTCCGTTTATTTTGCTTTCGTCTGCCGCCTTACCGGTCCAGCCTGACCACGATGTAAGGCGTTTCCTTTTCCATATCCGGGTATATCATCCCGTTGCCGTTGTTGTCCATAACCTCAATCAGGTACATGAAGTCCCACTGCGCATCGATGTCCTGCCCCGGCACGACGGCCTTATATTCGTCTTGCCTGCCTGTTCCGGTCATCTCCAGCATCTTATAGTCCTGGTACTGCGTCACGCTGCGGTAGAGCAGCCGTACCCACTTGACTCCGCCAGGGTCGCGCACATTTGCCGTGATAGTCAGCGGCCTGCCCGCCGCCGCGCTGGTTACGCGCTGGTGCCTTATCTGCGGAGGCCCGTTGTCGTCTGTAACCGCTATTGCGACGGGATCGGTCTTTACTCGCCCGGCCCCGTCGCCGGCTTCAATCAGGTAACTCAATCCGTCGGTCACGTCTTTTCCACTTATCGTTGCGCGATATACGAACGGCTCTATTCGCTTCATATCCAGCCACTCGTAATCATGCCCTGCGTTGCGGTAGCCGACTTTCACGTTGCAGTCGGGATCGTTGGCGCTTACCGTGGCGCGAATGACCAGGTTTCCGCCGGGTGAGGCTTTTCGAATCGGCACGTGTGCTATCGCCGGTTTGGCCCCGGCGGCGGCCGGCCGGAAGTCGCTCCTTTGTTGCTTAAGCTCTTCAAACCCGTCCTTGAGTTTGACCAGTTCGTCGCGCCAGTGGCCGGACAAGTCGGCGCTTTCACGGCCCATCATTAAATTGTTGCTGTAAACATCTCCGGCCGAGTCCACCAAATTCTCCCATGCCTCAATCGCTTTGCCCTCTCGCTCGATGGCGTCGTCAAGGGCGTTAATGTCCCCGCTGCGTTTGAACAATGCGTAACTTACTCCCGCCTCTGCCCTGTGCGAGTGATACAGGGCCAGATAAGCTAATATCTTCAGGTCCACCATCGTAGAATCGAATTCCTTGTTCCTGTGCCCGCCAATTCGCCGCTCGGCCTGCCCAACCAGGTCCAGAACATCCCGTGAAATCTGCGAAAACCACCGGCTCGATTCTTCCGGCAGGAACCTGGCCGAATCTATCCCCTCCAGCCGGTACTTAGCCGCATCGTCGATACTCAGGAATTGCTGCGTGTCGCTCGGCAGGGCTTTGGCATATTCGGGGAGGTCCTTCATCCGCTGTTTCTCCACCCAGCCTCTTGTAGTTGGGAACATGTCGTACGGATAAGTGTAAGCTACAATACGCGGCAGAATCCTGCCGGCAAGGTGAAGCGCCTGCTCCACAGATTCCCCTGCCTCGCCGAATCGCTCTTGAAATTCGCGCCGCCATACTTCATCTGGTGTATCGGGATTGTAGCCGACCCTCCCGAAGACCTGAAAGAAATGCCAGTACCTCTCAAACTCCCAGTCGTAATACCGGTACTTCGGGTTGAGCAATTCAAAAGGCTTCATGTCGTGCGGATGGTCCTGCATTTTCGTCGCCATCGGCTCGGTCACCTCGAAACCTTCGCCATCGTAAAGGTGAGTGCTCTCGGCAAACCGCCGGACGTACTCGGGATCGGCCCACAGCAAAACGCGCGTCGTTCCTGCGGTCCACAGCCGCCAGTGCATCTTGTATCTCTGCGGATAGCGCAGCAGGTCGGCGTAGCCGTGCCGCCGGTCATGCTGGTTACTCGGATGAACGTGCGTCGGATGGAAGGGCAGCCCCATCTGTTCCATCCAGTACTTCGTGCATATCCTCATGTTCACGCCCATCTCGACGGCCCTGTCGATAAGTGGATCGGGGAAATTCTTGGCACGGGCATCGAAGCGGATATTGGGCCCGTATTCCTTCATCACCTGATATACGTTCTCCCAGAAACCGCCCATCTCGGTTCTCTTTAGTCCGGATTCGCCGTGCATGCGAAACTGAACCGCGTCCAAATCCGGCACCAGTTTAAGGAACTTCGTCAGAGCGACTCTCGTGTAGGCGGTAAGGTTGTCCGCAGTCAGGCCCCATACTATTCCCTCGGTGGGTTTGCCGGCTATGTCGGTAGGACCCTGCACGCCGCCGCGATAAATGTGGTCCCAGATGCCGAGGGTGAAATTCATGCCACGCTCGTGCGTCATTCGAATAATTCTGTTCAATGCTTCAAGGTTACGCTGTTGCTTCTCTTTCGTTATTCCCACAACTTTGATGTCCGGAAATTCATCGACGTCGAAAAAATAAGGATAAGGCGGCGAGAAATACCCCCAGTTCTCATAGCCGAAAAGCAGCGCGAAGGTGTTGAAGCGGTTTTTGGCTAACATATCAAGGTACCTTGACCAGTACGCTTCGTCGTAGAAGTAGCTCTCGAAATTTCCCTGGTGCATCGTGTATATCGAAAGGGCCCGCTCGGCGACCGCCGGTTTTTCCTCTATGTCGCGAACCTCGCTCAGCGGGTCCTTTGGGTCTTCGGCCCAGCCGATCCGGTCGGCAATGTCCAGAAGCGCATACATAAGACCTCGGTCGTCGCCGCCGCTGACGAGCAGCGTTTTTCTTCCTGCCCATTCTGTCCGGCGTACTAACAGGGATTCGGCTTCCGTCGGCGCGGGAATATCAAGCTCGGCGTGCAGCCTGGCCGTAAGTCCTGACCCGCGGGAGAGACCGGCGATGAGCAATATGTCCCCGTGGGCCGTGTCGGCAGATGTTGATTCTTCAAAGCTTGCGCCCTTTGACTGAAGCGCCAATCGTACTTTGTTCACGCCGTGCAGGGCGCCGGGGCCCAGCCGGCTGTCGGTTAGAAGCGAAACCGCCGGATTCTGTGCCGCCTGGGAGTTGCAGATCGCAACAAAGAACAGGCTTGCGACCAGGGCAATGCGTGAGATTGAACAAGCCGAATGTATCTTTGTCTAAGAAGCAATTTACGGGCATATACCAGATTCCGGTCCGGATAGCAAGTTTGTACTTCTCTCCTTCACTCATGGGGAATCTGATTGCAGGTACCGGATGATTTTGTTAGCATGTCAATCTGACGTGCCTTGACAATGGTGAGATTTTTTTGGGAATGTCCCGGCACGCCGGGATTGTTCAAATTCTTGTGAGGGTCTGGGACTAAGATGGTGACAAGAAGAATCCACATGATGCAAATTTGTTGGCTAACCATCTGCGCAATGGCGCTGACGGGCAGCTCTTCATGGTCTGCAGGAGAATCCCTTGGCGCTGAAACGACACGCAGAGCCGACCGGTTCGGCAAGGCTTTAGCCGACCTCGAGATGGTGAATGTCAGCGCCATGCGCCGCGCCATTCGAGATCTTGCCAAAGAGTTTCCAGCCGAGTACACCAAGGGCGAAGATTATCTCAAGGCCGTGGACATGTATGAGAGCCATCTGTCTGACGTTCAGAAAGCCTTGAAACGACGAGACGAGAAAGCTCTGAAGGCGGCACAGGAAATTGTCGCCTTTCAGCGCGAGGCTTTGCTGGCCAACCCGCTGCTGAGCTTCGATAGACTGCTGTTGATAAAGCGTAAGCCCATTGGCGACCCTCGCCGGGCCGAAGAGCCGGACAGGGGGATAGGCAAATTCGTCGGTATGCCGCAGCAGAGTTCATGGCAGCTTCACACCATGAGCAATATCAACGGCTGGGACAATGAAATCTGCGTGCTTTCGCCGGTCGGAGCGGCCGGTGAGACAACTACTCTTTACAAACCTGCCGAAGGAAGACTTGTTTCCGAGATGGACCTGAACTTCGACGCTGAGAAGCTCATGTTCTCCATGCCGGATGGCCGTAAGCTGTGGCAGGTTTTCGAGATTGGAGTCGATGGCGGCGGGGTGCGGCAGGTTTCTCCGAGCGACCAGCTTGACGTGCACAGCTTTGATTCCTGCTACCTGCCCAACGGGAAGATTGCCTTTATCTCGACCGCTCCGTTCCAGGGCGTTCCGTGCAACGCCGGCGTCAACGTGGGTATGGCTTATCTGATGGATGCCGACGGGAGCAATATCCGCCAGCTCTGTTTCGAGCAGGACCATAATTTCTGCCCCACGGTAATGAATGACGGCAGAATTCTTTATCTTCGCTGGGAATATACGGACATCCCTCACGTTTGGGCCAGATTCCTGTTCACCATGAATCCCGACGGCACCGGCCAGAGGGAGTACTACGGCAGCGGCGGCTACTGGCCCAATGCGATCTTCTATGCCCGGCCGATTCCCGGCCACCCGACCAGGATCGCAGGTATCGTCACCGGCCATCACGTCGGGCGCGTCGGCGAACTGGTAGTCTTCGACCCTGCGCTCGGTCGGCAGGCGGCCGACGGTGTCGTTCAGCGCATCCCCGGATACGGCCGCAAAGTCGAGCCTCGAATCCAGGACAAACTGGCCATGGAGTGTTGGCCGAAGTTCCTTCACCCGTGGCCCCTGAGCGATAAGTATTTTATCGTGGCGTGCAAACCCAGGCCGCAGGATCTTTGGGGCATCTATCTGGTGGATGTTTTCGACAATATGCTCCTGCTCAAGGAGGTGGAAGGCTATGCGCTGCTCGAACCCGTTCCCCTCGTTAAGAGGGAAAAGCCGCCTGTGATTACCGAGAGAGTAGAGCCGGGCCGTGAAGATGCGCTCGTATATCTTGAGGATATTTACGCAGGTCCGGGCCTCAAGGGAGTGCCGCACGGAGCCGTAAAGAAACTGCGGCTGATTACCTACCACTTCGCCTACCATAAGGTCGCGGGAATAAACCATCGTGTCGGCACCGACGGCCCCTGGGAGCCCAAACGCATACTCGGCACGGTGCCGGTTGAAGCGGACGGCTCCGCTATGTTCCGCGTTCCGGCCAATACGCCGATCACAATCCAGCCGCTCGACGCAGAGGGAAAAGCGCTGCAATTGATGCGAAGCTGGATGACTGCCATGCCCGGTGAAGTAGTCTCCTGCATTGGCTGCCACGAGAAGCAGAATGCCGGTCCTCCGAACCGAAGGACAATTGCCGCCCTGCGCCGGCCGGCGGAGATAGAACCCTGGTACGGGCCCGCCAGAGGTTTCAGCTTCAAACGTGAAGTCCAGCCCGCCCTGGACAAGTACTGTATCTCGTGTCATGACGGCTCCGAAAGGACCGACGGCCGACAGATTCCCGACCTGCGAGCTGAACAGGGCAGATTCTATGCTTACAGGAACGGAGTCCCTGAAGCGAAGATAATCAGCGGTGTTTCGCGGGAAGAGCTGGTGAAGAAATATGGCGGAGTGTTTGAGCCGTCCTATGTTGTCTTACGCAGTTTATCCAGAGTAGGCGGCCTTGAAAGCGATTTGCGTTTGCTATCTCCTGGCGAGTTCTGTGCCGATACGACCGAGCTTGTCCAGATGTTAGCCAAAGGCCATCACGGCGTCAGACTCGATGCCGAGGCCTGGCAGCGCATAAGGACCTGGATAGATTTGAATGCGCCGTGTCACGGAACATGGCAGGAGGTCGTCGGTCTGGAGAAGACACGAAACGACCACCAGCGTCGCCTCGACCTGCGCAAACTGTACGGTGGAAGTATCGAAGACCCTGAAACTTATCCTCAAGCGGCGCAACAGGCGGTCCTGACGGTCAAGCCTGAGCCGGTTCCTAAAAGAACACTTGACGTGCCAAAACTTGCCGATTGGCCGTTTGGCCCGGACGAGGCGAAACGCCGACAGGCTGCGGCCGGTCCGAGCCGCCGAGTCATCGACCTCGAAGGCGGCGCAAAACTCGAAATGGTCCGCATACCGTCCGGCCGGTTCGTCATGGGCCAGGCGGATGGCTGTCCGGACGAATTTCCACCGGCCGTGGTGGAGGTTGACAGGCCCTATTGGATGAGCAGGTTCGAGGTAACCAATGCGCAATATGCAGTATTCGATCCCTCGCATGACAGCAGGTACGAGCACAAGGGAAGCTGGATGTTCAACGAGTGGGACTTGGGCTGGGACCTCAATCGTCCCGGCCAGCCCGTCGTCCGCATCTCCTGGCAGGAGGCGGTTGCATTTTGCCGATGGCTCTCCGAAAAGACGGGTTTGAAGGTCTCGCTGCCTACCGAGGCTCAATGGGAATGGGCGTGCAGAGCGGGCACCGAAACATCCCTGTATTATGGCGACCTGGATACGGACTTTTCGCAGTTTGCGAACATGGCCGATTTTACGATACGCGAGCTTGCTTACGATGTGAGGGACCAGTATCCGCCCGACATTGTACCGAGGGACGCGCGCTTCAACGACAAGATGCTCGTGACCGCCGATGTGGGTGGTTACAGGCCTAACGCCTGGGGCCTGCACGACATGCACGGCAACGTCTGGGAATGGACCCGCTCGACTTATATGCCTTATCCATACGATCCCGGCGACGGCAGAGATAACCTTGCCGATGCCGGTGCAAAAGTCGTTCGCGGCGGCTCGTGGTACGACCGCCCCAAGCGGTGCCGGTCGGCTTTTCGTCTGAGCTACCCGGCCTGGCGAAAGGTTTACAACGTTGGCTTCCGTGTAGTTATCGAATCGGACCCCGGCGAGCCGGGGCTGAGCAATTTGCAGAAAGTGGCAACTGAGACACAGACTGAAAGGAGTGTGTTGGAATGAGTAGAACGCTAAGAATGGGTGTATTGTTTTTCGCGGTAATGCAGCTTTGTGTGATCTGTCGGGCCGGCGAAAAAGTAATGCGTATCGGCATGATCGGGCTGGACACCTCGCATGTTATCGCCTTCACGAAGATTATCAATGACGCCAAAAACAACTACGGCTGCAAGGTTGTGGCGGGCTATCCCGGAGGTTCGCCTGATATGCCCGCCTCGGCGGACCGCGTCGGAAAGTTTACCAGCCAACTGCGTGATGAACTTGGTGTTGAGATTGTTAAGACGATAGAAGAACTGTGCAGCAAGGTTGACGGCGTAATGCTGGAGAGCGTGGACGGCAGGCCTCACCTCAAACAGGCCATGCCCGTAATCAAGGCCAAAAAGCCGCTCTTTGTGGATAAACCGGTGGCCGCAAAGCTTGAAGATGTTATTGAGATATTCCGGCTCGCAAAACAGAACAACGTACCATGCTGGTCGAGTTCCGCCTACCGGTATGGCGATGCGATTGCCGGGATCCACAGCAATCCGGAGGCTGGCGAGATAAAAGGTTGCGACGTATTTGGCTCGACTTCGTGGACCGAGCATCATCCTGACCTGTACCTGTACGGCATACATCCGGTCACGGCGCTTTTCGCAGTGATGGGAACAGGGTGCCGGAGCGTCTCACGATTTCGTACCGACAGTAGCGACCTGGTCGTTGGGGTATGGCAGGACGGACGAATCGGCACATTCCGGGACCTCCGCGGCGGCAAGAGCGAGGCGGACGTTATTGTCTATGGCACCAAAGGCATGGTCAAAGTCGAGTCTGCGGGCTATAAGCCCCTCGTAGATGAAATCGTCAAATTCTTCAAGACGGGCAAAGTGCCTGTCTCCGCGGAAGAAACGATTGAGATTTACGCCTTCATGAGTGCCGCCGACGAGTCGAAAGCTCTCGAGGGAGCCCCAGTTTCGATAAGAGCCCTCATCGACAAAGCCGCAAAGGGCGGCAAAGTCACTGTTCCCTGAGAAGTTGCGGGCTCGGAAGAATTCAGAATGATGGTGGGGCCGCCTATACAGCCGCGAACTGCTTGAGATATTCGCGGCTCTGGATCAATGATCTTCTCCGCATCTCCAGAGAACCTTCGTACGAGCGGTCCTCGACTTCCACACAGGCGGCGTCGTTATATCTTATGTCGGTCAGGGCCGAGAAGAATTTACCCCAATCCACGTCTCCAAGGCCGGGCAGCTTAGGCTCGTGGAACGATAACGGCGTCGCAAGAATTCCCACGTCGTCGAGCTTTTCTCGCAACAGCTTGGCGTCTTTTATGTGCACGTGAAAAATCCGGTCTTTGAATTCGTAAATCGGCTTGATGTAATCCATAAACTGCCAGACGAGGTGAGACGGGTCGTAGTTCAGGCCGAAATTGGGCGAAGGGATCTCCGCGAACATTCTTCGCCAGATCGCCGGCGACGATGCCAGGTTCTTGCCGCCGGGCCATTCGTCGTTCGTGAAGAACATCGGGCAGTTCTCTATGCCGATTTTCACGCCCCGCTTCTCGGCATGTTTTATGATGGCCGGCCAGACCTTCTTGAATCGCTTGAAATTGTCTTCTATGCCGCTCTGGTGGTCTCTGCCGATGAATGTGTTGACGTTTTCCAGGCCCAAATGACTCGCTGCGTCGATGACTTTCCTGATATGCGCGACGCTTGTGGCGGCGCTATCCTTGTCGGCATCGAGCGGATTGGGATAGTAACCCAGGGCGGAAATGCCGACGTCTTCCTGTTCGAGAATATCGCGAATTTCTTTTATCCGCTTTTTCGACAGCTTCGCCACGTCGATGTGCGTTATTCCGGCGTAGCGTCTCTCGGCCTTTCCCACCGGCCAGCACATAATCTCTACACAGGAATACCCCGTCCGGGCCGCAAATGATATCACGTCCTCGAACGTCTCATCCGCCAATATCGCACTTGCAAAACCGAGCTTAATCATCTTCATAACTCCTGATTGTCAAACGGCGCCAGCCGTCCCTTGCGGGACTTTGACCCAAGCCTGTTTCCTATTGCTCTCCATGATTTTCTCACACAGGACCAGTTCACGCAACCCATCCCGGAAGGTCGGATAGGAGGCTGGCCCCGGTTGTTTGCCGGATATCGAGCCGTACACTTCCCTGAGAAGTTGCTTGAAAGTATCGGGGAATCCTTCGTTGTGGCCGCCGGGGTAATCGATAATGTTTCTGCATTCGGGATATACCAGCGACGGGTCTCTGAGCATTATCTCATTATTGCCGTCTCGCTTGCCGATCCAGAGTTGATTTGGCGTTTCGGATTCCCATGCGGCGGCTTGCTTCGAGCCGTCAATCTCGAAGTAAAGTCTGTTCTTCCTTCCCGCCGCGACCTGGTTGACGGTCATCACGCCCCGGGCGTCGTTTTCGAATCGCAGCAGGACCGTTGCATAGTCCTCCGTGTTTATGGGTACGTCCTTGTAGTCTTCGGGTTTCAATACCTTGCCTGCGTATGTCTCGACCGGTTTGAGCGGCTTCTTGCGTATCTTATGGAACGTTGCAAAATCGGCGCAGACTCCTGCAATCTTAAGGCCCGTCACGGATTCGATGAGATCCATCCAGTGAGAACCGATATCGGCGACGGCTCTCGACCGCCCGGATTTGTCCGGCTCCAGCCGCCAGTTGTAGTCCGTCGGATGGAAGAGCCAGTCCTGCAAGTACGAGCCCTGCACGGCGAAGATTTCACCAAGGTCGCCCTTGTCGATCATCAGCCGAAGTTGTCTGGCTAACGGATAGTAACGGATATTAAAATTGACGGCGTTCACGAGCCCTTCTTTTTCCGCCAGCTCGACGAGTTCTTCGGCCTCGGCAACGCTCACCGCAAGGGGCTTCTCACAGATGACGTGCTTTCCGGCCCCCAGTGCGGCCTTGGCCATTTCGTAATGCAGGTGGTTCGGCGAGCAGATATGCACTGACTCGATGCTCTTGTCTTTCAGAAGCTCTCTGTAGTCGCCGTAATGCCGGTCAATGCCGAGCGCCTCTGCTTTGGACTTGGCGGCATCTTCCGAGTATTCCGCCAGGGCGGCGACGTCGATATTGCCCAGACGCCGCAGCGCCTCGATGTGAGCCGGGCCGATGAAACCGGTGCCTATGACGCCAACTTTGATTTTCTGCATGCTTCTTATTCCCTGCTTCCGCTTTCTTTGTAACACTGCTCCATGATCTCCTCCGTCCGCGTGGCCCCGAATCGCGTGCAGCCAACCTGGCGGACCTTCAGCGCCATCGCAAGGTCGCGCACTCCGCCGGCCGCTTTGACCTGGACTTTATCTGAGACATTTTCGCGCATCAGTTGGAGGTCTTCCAGTGTCGCCCCGCCGGCTGCGAATCCGGTGGAGGTCTTGACGAAATCTGCTCCGGCGTCTTCTGCGAGCCGGCAGGCTGCTTTTTTCTGCTCGTCGCTAAGGTAGTAATTCTCGAAAATCACCTTTACAAGCACATTGTCGCGGTGGGCTACTTTGACAACCGCCCGGATGTCCCTGCCGACATAGTCATAGTCTCCGCTGAGGAGCCTGCCGATATTGATTACCATATCCAGCTCGACCGCGCCGTCTTTGATGGCCTGCTCGGCTTCGAAGACCTTCGTCTCGGTCCTGTTATAGCCGTTCGGGAAGCTGATGACGGTGGTCGTCTTCACATCCGAATCCTGCAAAAGCTTCTTTACCAGCGTCACTTCGGAAGGACGGCAGCAGACGGTCGCAACCTTATACTTCTTCGCAATCTCGCAACCCTTGCGAACATCTTCCTCGGTCAACTCAGGTCGAAGCAGTGAGTGGTCGATCATCTGTGCTATATCGTGGCAGGTATAATCCATTCGTACCTCCTGAAAAAATCTGGCATTAACGCTTCGTCAGAGCATATATCATGTATAATCGGTGGGCAAGGAAAAAGCCGCGAAACGGAAATTCCGGAGTCGTAGTCGTCACCAGTATGATACCCCGGCGCGCCGGGATTGCACTATTCTGCTTGCGGTTGGCCGACAAGATTCGTCACTGCATGTTTCATTCTGTCGAGGGCTTCGGATAAGGTCTCTCGCGGGCAGCCAAAGTTGAGTCTGACGTAACCTTCCCCTTGAAAATCTCTGCCGTTGGATAAGCCTATGGCCGCTTGCAGGAAGAAGCCCGCCGGGTTGCGTATTTGAAGCTCTCTGCAATCGATCCATGCCAGATATGTCGCCTCTACGTTATCCATCGACAAACGCTGGATTTCGTCGTTTACGAATCTGCGAACAAAGTCCCTGTTGCCGCGCAGATATTCGATCAGTTCCTTTCTCCAGTCTTCACCGTCTCGGTAGACGGCAAGACATGCGGCAAATCCCAGGGCATTGACGCCGGGGACGATTCCTTTACGGCTTTTGGTGAATCGTCTTCGCAATCCTTCATTTTCAATAACGGCGAAAGCACAATTGAGGCCCGGCAGATTAAACGTCTTGCTCGGGCTCATCAGGGTTATTGTTATATCCGATATCTCGCTGCCTAAAGTTGCTATTGGAACGTGCTCGCCGCCGTCGAGTATCAAATCGCAATGTATCTCATCGGAACAGATGACGAGGTTGTGCCTGAGACAGGTTTCGGCGACATCCTTGAGTTCCCGGCGACTGTACCTGCGACCGACCGGATTGTGCGGATTGCATAGGAGCAGTACTTTCGACCTGGCGGATATTTCGCTTTGCAGTCTTTCAATGTCGAAAGTGAACAAGCCTCCTTCTCTGCGCAGCGGTATGGCCTTCAATGTCTTGCCGGCTAAAACGGGGCCGGATAAGAACGGCGGGTATATCGGAGTGAAAGTTAAAATCTCATCTTTATCATCTGCGAATGCCCGGCAAACTACATTCAAGGCAGGAACCAGACCCGGTAGCCACACAATCCAGTATGGTTTTATCTTCCATTGGTATTTCGCCTCCAGTCTCTCAACGACCACTTTGATCAGTTCGTCGGGCGGCGAGGCATAGCCGAATATTCCATGCTCCACGCGCTCGTGCAGCGCATCCAATACGGCCGGCGGAGCCTGGAAATCCATGTCGGCAACCCACATGGGAATTATGTCTTTACCCTTGTATTTGTCCC
Source organism: Planctomycetota bacterium (assembly GCA_043820045.1). Lineage (GTDB taxonomy): Bacteria > Planctomycetota > Phycisphaerae > Sedimentisphaerales > Anaerobacaceae > JBDREF01. Next base: position 20,546 of record JBDREF010000502.1, read on the forward strand.
ACTTCAGACTGCCTGTGTTGCGCCTGTCGAAGATTCTGTCGAAACCGAATTTCATTTCCGGACGCTGTGTACCTCTGTGCCTCGAAGAACGCAGACGGCTGCTCCTGCGGCCCGCAAATCGTGTCGGTGTGCACAACATGTGCACGGCTCTGGGTGGCCCCTCACCCACCTTTCTTGCAGCCGGACACCGCCGTTGCAAGGCAGGCCCCGAACACAACTAATAGTATCCACCTTTTCATATCTTCTCACCGTTTCTGGGTTAATCTTTTTTTGCAGTGTCTATGTATTATCGTCCATTCAACCATAAATCAATCGGTCTTTTAACGTCATCTGCCCGGAACGGGAATTTGACCTTACAGCCGGTTCCGGCCGACCGGTAGCCGGCGTAAAGCACCTCCTGCACTATACGGCCGTCCTCGCCGGTCGCCTGTGGTTCCTCCTTGCCGCGGACGCAGCGTGCGAAGTGACGCATCTCCTGCGGAAAGCCGTAGTTCCACAGCTCCTCGAAAACCGGGTAAGTCCATCCCTTGGTTGTCGGAGCTTTCTCGACGGCATAGCCGTAGCCGTATTCGCTGTAGGTCGGCAGGGCGTTGCCCATGTGCAGGTTGGCATAGGTGACTCCGCCTTCGCCGTACACCTCGATGCGGTCCTCCATTCCGCCTCGACGGGCCCAGCTATCTTCAATCAAACCGACCGCGCCGCCCGCAAATTCGATAATACAGACCGAATCGTCCTCGCCTTTGGTCTTGTCGCCGTGAACGTGGGTTGACATTTGACAATAGACACTCTCGATCTTCGGCCGGCCCAGGAACCAATAGCAGAAGGCGATGCCGTGACAGCCCATGTCCATAAAAACGCCGCCGCCCGACTTCTTGACGTCCCAGAACCACGAAGCGTGCGGGCCGAAATGCTTTTCCATTTGTTTGACCATGTACACTTTTCCGAACGCGCCCTGGTCGGCCATTTCCTTGGCTTTGACGTATTTAGGCGTGAAGAACAGTTCCTCAGCGTACAACAATAACACTCCTTTTTGCCGGCACGTTTCGATCATCAGGTCCGCTTCCTCCAGCGTCATACAGAGCGGCTTTTCGCAGACTACGTGTTTGCCCGCATTGGCGATATCGACGGTCATTTGTGCGTGCAGATAATTCGGTGCCGCAATTGTCACCATCTCGATGTCTTTCTCGGCGAGCATCTGTTTGTAGTCGGTGAAGACGCGGCTGATGCCGTACTTGTCCGCCAGCTTTTGGGCGTTGCCCGGCGTTGGTGAGGCTATGGCGGCGACTTGGGCCTCATCTGGAATCATCCGAAACGAGTCGGCTTGAATATCCGCTTCGAATTTTGACCCAATAATTCCAACTTTGACTCTCCCCTTGCTCGTCATAGTAGATATACCTCCTTATCGTTTTGTTCTTGATGCCCGGACGAAACGAGGCTTTATAACGTCCATCCCGGACGATATTCATAGTGCAGGTACTTATTCGCCTCGGGCAAGTTTGTGACTCTCATGTTTTCGCTGTCCCAGATCAGTCTCTTTCCGCCCATTCTTACGCAGACCGTTCCAAGCAGAACCGCCTCAGTCAGAGGACCGGCGAAATCAAAATTGGATCGGGTCGAACTGCCGGTCTTGCAGGCCTGTATCCATTCCTTGTGATGACCAATCGAGCGAGGCAGCGTCTTGGGCGGCAGCTTGTACGCCTTCATCTTCGCTTCCGGGATCAGGCGAGGACTGTTGCCGCCCCAGCCTTCGACGTACATTTTCCCTTTGTCGCCCACGAAGATGAGCCCGTCTTCGGCGGACAGCTCACGCGTCTCTTCCAGCTCATCCGGGCGGGCCGGCAACATGCCGCCGTCGTACCAGTGCAGCTTGACCGGCGGCATGTCCCCGCGTGCGCCGAACTCATAGTGAACCACACAGGCCAGGGGCAAAGTCTCTTCATATACAAGGGTCGAGCTGGCGTACACATTTTTCGGCGCTCCGAGTTTGAGAGCGGAAAAAACCGGGGCCAGATTGTGAATCCCCATGTCCCCTAATCCTCCCGATCCGAAATCCCACCAGCCGCGCCACGTGAAGGGCACATAGGCCGGGTTATAAGGCCGGTATGGCGCAGGGCCCAGCCACAGGTCCCAATCCAGGGTTGAGGGGACGGGCGGGGTATCCTTCGGCCGGTCAATGCCCTGGGCCCAGAAGAGTTGTCCGTTATGCGTCGGCCTGTCAGACCACGCATGCACCTCTCGAACCGGACCGATGGCCCCGTCCCAGATCCATTCGTTTATCAGGCGGTTGCCTTCGAACGCCATGCCCTGGTTGCCCATCTGAGTGGCGACACCTGCATCGCGAGCGGCTTTGGCTACTGCCCGCGCCTCATGCACCGTCCGGGTCAGTGGCTTCTCGCAATAGACATGCTTTCCCATTTTGATTGCCGTCATCGTTGCGACGGCGTGCACGTGGTCTGGCGTCGCAACCGTTACGGCGTCGATTCCTTTTTCCTTTTCCAGCATGACGCGGAAGTCGCGGTATTTCTTCGCCTTCGGATAACGCTTGAAAGTCTCCTCCGCGCGAGCGAGGTCCACGTCGCACAGCGCGACAATGTTCTCGCTGCTCACATTTTCGATGTCCCAGCTTCCCTGGCCGCCGACCCCAATGCTTGCGATGTTGAGTTTTTCGCTTGGTGCTGTCCGGCCGGGCCCGCCCAGGACGGACCTGGGCACGATGGTAATCGCTGCGGCCGCAACTGCGCTGCCGCCAACAAAGCTGCGCCGGGAAATCTTCCGCTCGCATCTGCTTCTATTGCTCTTTTCCTTTTCCATAATGCCATCCCTCACAAAAAGTCCGCTGAATCTTTGCCGCATGGATTACGGCGCATTACCTTAGAAAGAAAGAGGTATTTCAATCCGAGTGATAATACCCGAACGAGGCGCCAAATTCCAGTATGTTCTACCGCCTTGGGCGAGTTTCTTGTTGACAAAGAACGCAATTGGGCCATAATAGCAATGTGGCTATGTCACTCTACCAAAGGAGGTTGTATGTCTTTAAGATGTGGGGGCCGAATCTATCGTGGAGGAACTGCACAATGATTTCATCAAACCATTCGAGAACAAACAGGAACATTTTGGCGGGTCCGTATGCTTTTGTGCTGTTCATCGCAATTCTTGCGATCGGCACTCTGGCGACGGCCCAGGAAGACTCAAAGGAGGTGATTTCTCAGGCAATTGCCGGTATTCTGCAGAGTGCCAGCATGTCAGGTCAGGGCATGCTGGATGGCGGGGGACCGTCGATGACGGAGCCGCGTTTATCGAAAACCAAGAGTGGTTACGTGCGCATCCTGGGGGCGCCGCCCTCGCAGTACTTTCCGGTACCCTCGGCCGTCCCCGGTGACGCCGAATCGACAGCGAGATACTTTCTCCAGGACCACAAAGCCGCATTTGGCATAGGCAGCGAGGTATTCGACTTCGTTGCCAACCGGACGCAGACTAAGGACGGGCGCAGTCATGTGCGCTTCGGGCAGCTCTACGCCGGGATTCCGGTTTTTGCCGCAGAGACCCTTGTTCAGTTAAACGGAGACGGCGGGGTTGAATATGTTTCGAGCGACATCATCACAGACGCTGAGTTGCCCGATATCGAAGATGTGTCAATGGTTCCGTCGATTACAAGCTCCGAAGCCGAGCAGATTGCAATCGGTATGATGATGCAGGAGAATATAGGGGTTGAAATGCACGCAGAGCCTGCCGTTGTCATGATTTACCAGCCTTCGATTATCGGCAAGATTGGACCGACACGCCTGGTTTGGAATACCACGGTGGCGGGTGGGCCGGGGTCCTTCGTGGCTGAACTGGTTCTTGTCGATGCACACAGCGGAGAAATTGCCCTGCATTACTCTCTGATAAGGACAGCCAAGAACCGGCTGATTTACGATGCGGACAGCAGTACGCGTGGCATTCTCGTGCGAGCGGAAGGGGATCCGCCATACGGACTGTTACGCGATGTAGATCTGGCTTACGACTATCTTGGTGACACCTACGACTTCTACATGAGCCATCACGGTCGCGACAGTATCGACGATGCCGGCATGGACATGGTAGCTTTCGTGCGAGTTTGTCTCCCGGACGACCCCTGTCCCTGGTGGGGTGCCGGTTGGTTCGGTGATTCACGCGTCATGGGCTTCGGTGAGGGCTGGGTCGCTGATGACATAACAGGACACGAACTTACCCATGGAGTTGTAAATTGTGAATCCAAGCTGGTGTATGCGGGCGAGTCGGGCGCAATAGACGAATCGTTTTGTGATATGTGGGGTGAGTGGATTGATCAGACCAACGCCCGAGGCAACGACTCGGCAAGCTTCAAATGGCTGATTGGTGAGGATTCGCCTATTGGGGCATTTCGAAATATGAAAGATCCCCCGCAATTTGATGATCCCGACAGGAAAGGGAGCCCGAATTGGTATAGAGGCTCTGATGACAGTGCATTTGTTCACATCAATAGCGGTGTAAACAACAAACTCTGCTACCTGCTGACCGACGGCGGCACCTTCAGGGGCGAGACGATAACGGGCATGGGCATATCGAGGGTTGCAGATCTTTACTACGAGGTTCAAACCACGCTTCTGACCTCGGGCGCAGATTACTATAATCTCTATTCGGCCCTGAGGCAAGCAGCATTCAACTTGGGCTGGACCGACGCTCAGACGCAGAACCTGGAAAGAGGCTGCCAGGCAGTTGAGATTGCCGAAGAGGACAGGACTGTGGTCGTATTTTCAGATACCTTCCCGGCGGGAGGCATCGACAGGTCGAAATGGCCCGTGGTTCACAATGCCGCCGTGAGTGATGGCGGCAGGGACGAGCCTTCCGGCCAGTATTCTCTGCGGTTAAACGGCAATCCGTCCGGTGGTGACACGGTCGAGTCAAGAGTGATAGACCTGTCTTTCTATTCAGGTGCGACACTCACATATAGTTACGAGAAAACAGGCTACGGCGAGTCACCGGATAATGGAGATGATTTAATCTTTTCCTACTGGACCGGTTCGACCTGGAAGGAGCTGGATCGTCAGGAAGGTACTATACCGGATATGGAACATTACACGCAGATTAGTATTGAATTTCCCCCCGATGCGATGCACGCCGGTTTCAAGTTGCAGATCCGAAGTATCGGGACTGCTGACGATTATTACTACCAGGATGATTGGTTCGTCGATGACGTGGAGATCGAAGCATGGATCGGCAGCACGGTCGTATTCGAAGATACGTTCCCGTCGCTGCACGTCGATTCGACAAAATGGCCGTACGCGGAAGGAGCCTCAGTCGATGGCGATGGCCAAAACCCGCCGTCTCCCCCGTATTCTCTGCACCTGAGGGCTTCCAATGTGGCCAGGTCGCTGAAGATAGACATGTCCTCTTTCTCAGGTGCGACGCTCAGCTATCAATACCAGCGAACAGGCGCCGGCGAACCCCCGGATGAGGGTGACGACTTGACTTTCTCCTACTGGAACGGCTCGTCCTATGTGGAGTTGACTCGTCATCCCGGTTCCGGTCCGGACATGACAAGCTTC
>JBDREF010000503.1:0-6552 GCA_043820045.1 Planctomycetota bacterium
ATCGCACGCTCCTATCTCGGCATGAGGGCCGAAGACGTGCTGGTCTGTGCGCGACTTTTGCAAGCCGAGCAAGCCGGACCGGTGGAGCTGGTTGCAGAAGGCAACGTCGGCGTACCCGCACTTCACGCAGCAGCGCTCGAACCGCAGCTCTTCGGCTCGGTCAGTCTGACACGCTGCCTGGTCTCATGGTCCGACGTGATAAAATCCGGCCTGTCAAGCAACCAGCAGGTAAACGCGGTGCAAGGGGCGTTGAAAACATACGACCTTCCGAATCTCGCCGTAACGTTGGGAGATAAACTGACAATTGAGGAACCGCTCAACGCCTTGGGAGAATCGCTCTAAAAAACCGAAACGCCGCAGAGCAGCGCTTCTGCGAAAGCAAAAAAGCCGGGGCAGGCGGCTGATTTTGGGATTACACACTCGTCCCCAAAATCGTCAACCTGCTCATCCGGCTTTTTGCACCTGCTATTTTCCATACCGCCTGTCTGGGAGCGGATGGAGGAGTCAAGAACCGTTAGCATTAAGTTCTTGTTATCTGGGTCTTTTTTTAACTGTCTTTTGCCTCGAACTCCGCGTCGATCACGTCGTCAGGTTTCTTTCTGCCGACTTCCTGTTCCTGCGGCTGTGCATGTGCGGCCTCGCCCTGCGGAGCGGAAGCGGCCTGTTTCTTCGCCGCCTCTTCGTAGAGCACCTTGCCCAATTCCTGGCTGGTGGCACCGAGGTTGTCGATAGCCTTCCTTATGGCGTCTCCGTCATCACCCTTGACCGCTTCCTTGAGGTTGTTGACTGCACCCTCTATTTTGCCGCGAACGTCGGCGGGTACCTTATCGCCGTGTTCCTTGAGTGTTTTTTCCGTCGAATAACTCAACTGGTCGGCCTGGTTCTTCAGGTCAACAACCTCTCTTTTCTTTTTGTCTTCTTCGGCGTGAAGCTCTGCATCTTTTGCCATTTTCTCAACTTCTGCATCGCTGAGGCCGGAGCTGGATTTAATCTCGATCGACTGCTGCTTGCCCGTACCCAGGTCCCTGGCCGAGACGTTCAGAATGCCGTTGGCGTCAATATCAAACGCAACTTCGATCTGCGGAATGCCGCGCGGCGACGGCGGAATGTCGGCAAGCTGGAATCTGCCTAATGTGCGGTTGTCCCTGGCGAATTCTCTCTCGCCCTGCAGAATGTGGATGTCAACGGTCGTCTGGCTGTCGGCGGCGGTCGAGAAAACCTCTTTCTTGCTCGTCGGAATCGTGGTGTTGCGATCGATCAGTCTGGTCATAACACCGCCTAAGGTCTCGACTCCTAACGAAAGCGGCGTCACGTCCAGCAGGAGAATGTCCTTTACACCCACATCACCGGCCAGAACCGCACCCTGAATGGCCGCGCCAACCGCTACGACCTCGTCGGGATTGATACTCTTGTTCGGCTCTTTGCCGAATATGTCCCTGGCAATCTGCTGGACCTTCGGAATCCTCGTCGAACCGCCGACGAGCAGCACCTCGGCGATATCGCCGGTCTTCAGCTTGGCATCGTCTATTGCCTTGCGGCACGGGTTTTTGAGGCGCTCGAAGATGGGCTCCACCAGCGATTCGAACTTGCTGCGGGTGATCGTAATCTGCAAATGCTTCGGCCCGGAGGCGTCGGCGGTGATGAACGGCAGATTGACCGTGCTCTCGACCTGTGTACTCAATTCGCACTTGGCCTTCTCGGCGGCTTCCTTGAGCCGTTGATGGGCCATCGCATCGCTTCGGAGGTCGATGCCTTCTTTCTTCTTGAACTCATCGGCCAGATAACTTATCAGTACGGCGTCCAGGTCGTCGCCGCCCAGATGCGTGTCGCCGTTCGTGCTGAGAACCTCGAAGACGTTGTCGCCGATATCGAGTATCGAAACGTCGAATGTACCGCCGCCGAAGTCGAACACCGCTACTTTCTCGTTCTTTTTCTTCTCAAGCCCGTAGGCCAATGCAGCGGCGGTGGGCTCGTTGATGATTCGCTCGACTTCGAGACCTGCGATTTTGCCGGCGTCTTTCGTCGCCTGGCGCTGTGAATCGTTGAAGTAGGCCGGCACGGTAATGACGGCGCTGGTGACGGCCTCGCCCAGATAATCCTCGGCGGTCTTCTTGAGGTCCTGCAAAATCATCGCCGAAACCTCGGGCGGCGTGTACTGCTTGCCCCGAACATCGACCTTCACAAGCTCATCCGCGGCGCCGGTTATTTTGTAGGGCACGATCTTCTCTTCCGAGGAAACCTCATGATGGCGACGGCCCATAAAACGCTTAATCGAAAACACTGTGTTCTCCGGGTTCGTGACCTGCTGATGGCGGGCAATCTGGCCCACGAGCCTCTCGCCCTTGTCGGTAAAGCCGACCACCGAAGGAGTCAGCCGTGAGCCCGAAGAATTTATCAGGACCTTCGGAGTCGAGCCTTCCATCACGGCGACCACAGAATTTGTCGTTCCCAAGTCTATTCCAATTATCTTAGCCATGTTTGTATTCCTTTCGCTATAGTTTCATCTCTTGGCTAAGAATGTGCAAACAACGTGCCAAACAGAAAATTGTCTTTGCCGAAGTCACCTAAATCGCCTGATTTCAAGCATTTAGAATTTTTCACCCCCCGCAGCCGTCGATATTAAAACGTCTATTATCGTGCCATTTTGGCAGACAAGTCCGGCTGCCTGAGCCGGCGTGCCGGGATTTGTTATTAACCGCCGAGATCGCAGGCGCAAGCTCACCCAAAAAACAGGGCGGGGCTGACGGAAAAATACTTCGCCAGCTTTTTGATGTGTGTTTTGCTTAGAGACCGCTGTCCGCTGAGAAGAGCCGGCCCTAAAGTCCTGCTGCCCAGGACGCGTCCCAAATCCGACCCGCTCATTTGGTTCTCTTCCACCAGGAATTTTAACATCTCATGAGGACTGTACTTTGACATCTTAAAATGCTTTTCTTCGTAATCAGCAATAATCTTCGTTAAAATTTCCAAATAATCAGCTTGCTCGGCAGTCAATTCGGTACGTGAGAACAGATCTGTTGCAACTGCAAGCGCATCTTGATAATCAACTTTGTTATGAATAGGCCGAAGCACAAAAAATCTTTTCTGCAAACCAAGAAGGGTGGTAGGAATGCGGTCGGCACGGCTATTTACCTGTTGTGCAGTTAGACTCATGTTTATCCTTTCCATTTCCCTTTATCGTATTGACGATGAGTCAGGGCTACGGCTGATATTGTTCATCGTCATCTTTCGCAAATTCACAACTTTTACGGCGTATCGGCAGCGTGCGCCGGTTGATTCACAGGAACAAGGGACCGCTCTGGAATAATCCTGCTCGCGTTTGTTCAATATGATATACGCACGACGGGCGGGGAACAATCAAAAAAAGTGGACGTTTCACTTTCAATTGTATAGGCCGTCTGCGCCCGAACGCAGATTCCTCCGCTGCGCGTCCCTAAGGGACTCTCCGGTCGGAATGACAACGTAGCGTCATGTCGTCGCGAACGCAGTCCATCGCCGTCCCTTGTCATTTCGAGCGCAGCGCAGCGAAGTCGAGAAATCCGGGTCATGTGCGAATCAATCGTACCAACCGTCACTGAGGTCTCGCCAGTCATAATTCTCCTGCGCAATCAGCCGAAGTTTCCTCTCACGGCGCCAGCGTTTGATCTGCTTTTCCCTGGCGATGCCAGAAGACGGATCGGCACATGACTCAACGTAAACAAGCGTATCGATGTTGTAGTGTGTCGTAAAACCTTCGACGAGACCGGCTTTGTGCTGCTGGACTCTTCTGCGGATGTTGTTGGTGAATCCGACGTACAACGTGCGCGATTGGTTAGTCATGATGTAAACGTAGTAGGTCTTATCCGCGAACACGGGTGTATTATAGACCGAATTTACTTCGGAAACCAACCGTCTTTAATAATCGCAGGGCAGATTCCTCCGCTGCGAGAAGCTGCGCATCTCTCCGGTCGGAATGACAGCGTGGCGTCCAATCGTTACAAGTGCAGCTCGTTGACGCCCCATTGTCGTTTCGAGCGAAGCGTAGCGGAGTCGAGAAATCTGGCCGGCGATTGAACAGACCTTTACGCCCGAACCCAGATTCCTCCGCTGCGCGTCCCTATGGGACGCTTCAGTCGGAATGACAATCTGCGGGCTTCAGCTTTCCGGCTGGGCTTCCTGGTTGAGGGCTGAGCGGATGATTTTCGCTCGCAGGGCGTCTCTGTGGGTGGGGTCGAGTGACTGGCCGTGGTTCAACTGGAGGTGGGCCGGCAACGTCAGCATGAAGAGCCGGTTTATCGTCGCGATTGACAGGCCCTCGCTTTTGTCCGCGCCGGAACTTCTACGGCACAACGCCAGCAGCTTCTTTATCGCCGGAGTAGAAGCACCCATGTACTCGTGCATGTTGATGCCAAGCCGCAGGTGGCTGAGCAGGAACAGCGCTTCCTGAGAGCTTATCAAGTTGGCGTTTTGCAGCAGGGCCATCGCGCGGGAGATTTTGTCGTCGAGCACCTCGGACTGCCTGCTGAGCAGTTGCGAGCGGGCGGCTTTTTCATACTCGATTATTTCCGGAATGATCGTGCTCTCGAAACGCGAGACGATGTCCGCCTCCGAGACGCCGAGAGTGACCTGGTTGGAGAGTTGATAAAGGTCGCTGGCGGCCTCGGTTCCCTCGCCGAACAGTCCCCGTACGGCCAGGTTCAAATCCCTCGCGGCGTTAAAAAATTTCTCTATCTGGTCGGTCATCTTCAAAGCCGGCAGGTGCAGCATTACCGAGACCCTGATTCCAGTGCCCAGATTCGTCGGGCAGGCGGTCAGGTACCCGTGCTGCGGACTGAAGGCAAAGTTGATCTTCTGCTCTATCATGTCGTCGATGCGGTTAATCTGCTCGGCGCATTGGGAAAGCTGGCAGCCGGCCTTGAGCACCTGGATTCGCAGATGGTCCTCTTCGTTGATCATGGCGGTGAAGAATTCGCGCTGGGCGATGACCGCTCCGCGCGGGCCTTTGCCGAAGGCGTGGTGCCGGCTGATAAGATGCCGTTCCACGAGGAAATGCTTGTTCAGGGTCGGCGCTTCGTCTACGCTGATGTAAAAGATTTTGTCGCCGAGATCGAGCGTCATTATGACGTCCCTGAGCCTGGTCAGTATTTCTGCCTTCTCGATATCCGAGCAGCGGCTCAGGAATTTGTAGCCGGCCAGGTTCCTGGCCAGCCGGATTCGCGATGACATAACAATATCGCACAACGGCCCGGAGCCGTTGAACCATTCGTTTATATCGTTGCTTATATCGGTCAGTTCCATATTATTGCGTTTGTAAAGTACGGTCCGTTTACTCTTCGCTCTGTTTTATCTGGTCCCGCAGCTTGGCGGCCAGCTCGTAATCTTCGCTCTGCACCGCGGCGGCTAATCGCCGGCGCAGGTTCAGCAGCTCCATCTGTTTCTTGGTATCGCCCGGCGCCCTTGAGGGGACTTTGCCGCAGTGAGTCATATTGCCGTCGTGAGCCTTTTCGATGAGCGGGCGAAGCGATTTCTCAAAAACGTCATAATCGTGAGGACAACCCAGGGTCCCTTCCTTGCGGAACTGGGCGAGAGTGAAGCCGCAGTTCGGACACGCAAGCTCCTGCTCCGAAGAAGTGCCGGAAAGCTCGGCATCGCTCGGCTGCACGGCGAGTAGATTGCTGAGCAGCTCGTTTATCGGAATATGACTCTTGACCGCGATATCCTGCTCGCTGGCGCAATGCTCGCAGATGTGTATCTCGCTGCGAATACCGTCGGTAATCTCTGTGAGATGAATCGTCGCATCATGCTTGTTGCATATCTGACATTGCATATTGACTTTGCTCCTGCTCTTGTCTGTTCCGCGTGCACCCCTGTTCGAAGTACCCGCCCTTCGCAGATCACGCTCCACTATCTGTCATTATATCAGAATAAGCTCTTCTTGCAATAGGCACTGAAAGGATAGTGTCGGAATTCCGCTCAAATAATCGACCAATTCACGAACCAACTTCAGGCTAATTGGCTCATCTGCAAAACGTTGCCGAGCAGCCCGGCTCCTCAACTACCCTGATATTTCGCAGTTTCACGCCGTCCGGCAGGGCGTCCCGGAGCTTGTCATATATATACTTAGCTACGTTTTCGGCCGAAGGATTGTTCTGCCGGAAGTGGTCGTCTCTCTCCAACGCCGCATCGCTAAAACCGGCTATAACCTCATCGAGCATCGCCCTGAGCAGGTGGAAATCCATCACAACCCCCATATCGTTGAGCTTTTCGCTGCCGACATCCGCTGTAACCAGCCAGTCGTGGCTGTGAACGGGTTCTTTCCGGCCGCCCGGCAGGGTCAACTGATGCGACGCCCGAAAAGACGTCTCGACGCTGATAGTAAACATATCTTTATCCTCGATGCCCGACACTTGATCCTCAACGAGCACCGAGTATCCAGCATCGAACATTGAGCACTTTACGGTTCTGCCTTATTAAGGCGCTTTTTCAGACGCTCGTGAATATTCTGTGGAATCAGGTTCGACAGGTCGCCGCCCAATGAGGCGACCTCGCGAATCAGCGTCGAGCTGGTGAAGCCGT
>JBDREF010000504.1:0-4480 GCA_043820045.1 Planctomycetota bacterium
GCCTGCCCGGAAGGAATGGCAATGCTTCGGCTGTAGATCGTAAAGACAATCACGTCGTATGCCTTCAGTGCGGTCTCCGATTCGAGGATGAGCGGATCTTCGCACACTTTGACCTCGAATTTTCCCGAGTTTACCAGTATCTCCCTCGTGGTTTCGGATATCTCCCTCCAGGGATGCACCGAGACATCATCGCCGGTTATCAGCAGGGCCTTAATCTTGGCCGGCTGCTGGGCCGCCTCAATTGAAAGACAAAAACTCAACGCCGCAACACACATCAGAACCGTAGCAAAAAGTGAACGCCTCATCCTAATTTCTCCTTTCTCTCAAAACACTTCCGGAATGTGAACAATTCTTGATTTCCGATATTCGACTGACGATTTTAGCCGGGAAACCGCAAATTGGCAATCTCAAAGAAGGCAATCCGTACAAGATAATCTGAAATCTCAGATTTGAAATTGACTGTCTACTCTTTCCACTGCTCCAAAATTTGCAGGCATTCGATCATTGCCCGGCCGTTGTGATAACCTGCTTTCCAGGTGTTCGCCTTATCACCCTGCGGCTTTCCTTCGGGCGTGATATTGGCATGCCATTCGCCATTTTCCCAATCCACCATATTATCTACGATAAAGTCGCTGGTTTTCTCGAAGACCGAGAGATATTTCGGCTCCTGCGTCAGGCGGTTCATGTACAAGGCACTCACGACCGCTTCAGTCTGTACCCACCAGACTTTTGCCCGCCGGTCCGCCGGCTGATTAAATGGACCGCTATCATAGAATCCACCGCCGGCCTGGTCGTACCCGTACTTGAGCGAATAGTCGAACAAAGTTCGGTATAAATCAAGGAAGGGGTAGTTCGAAACTCCCGCCGCCTCACAGGCATCCATCAACAGCCAGACGTTCTCAATGTCGTGGCCGTAGGAGACCCTCGCATAGCCCCCGTCCAGCCTCGGCGTCCAGTCGCGCTCGTACTTGTCGGTACAGGCGCCGAGGTTCTTTCGCACGACCGAATTGGCTTCAATGTTAATCAGCTCCAGCAGGCGCTGCCGCGCCAGAGGGAGCTTGCTCGCACGGTAGAACGTCGTCATTGCTTCCAACAGATGCAGGTGAGTATTCATCAGCTTCAAACCGGCTTCTGCACCCATGTAGGAGCCTTCTCCGGCAGGCACCGGCGTCCAGTCATCGTTGAAAAACTCGATGTAGCCGCCGTAAGTGGCGTCGTGAGACTTCTCTTCCAGCAGAAAGAATAGCTTTGTTGCCAAATCCAAAACGTCCTGCCTCCTGGTCGCCAGGTAGTACTCGGAAAGGGCGTAGAGCCCGAAGGACTGGCCGTAGAGGTGCTTCCCCGGCTTGAGCTTTTCGTTGCCGGTTGCATCTACTTCCCAATAGAAGCCGCCGTTCGCAGCGTCCCACATCTTATCCTTCAGGAAGCGATAGCCGATATCTGCGGCCTCGATATGTTCGCTGCCGCCATAGCCCGCCCTTACCAGCCGGGCGAAGAGCCACACCGTGCGGGCCTGGGTCACAATCATCTTCGTCCCCGGCCCCTTGGGCTCGCCCTTCGGGCCGAAGTTTATCGTGTACCCGCCGTTTACGCGATCCAGACTCTTGTCATACCAGAAAGAGGCAATATTCTCTTTGAGTATCTTCTCGAATTTAGGGACATAGTTCCCTGCAATAGTTGCACGATCCCGGGCCGCATGCCCCATCGAGCAAATCGAAAGTGAGACAACGACAGTCAAGACAAGGCATAATTGAGCTTCCTTCTTGAGCTTATCCCCGGGTATTTTCGACTTGGTAATCATGTCTTTCTCCTTCACATAATGGTCTGAAGGCAAAGGTCACCGGACTTCTGCGTTCAGATTGTCGTCTAAATCTGGTATAAATACAAGCAAATGGATTTTTAAGCAGACTGAGAAGCAAATGTTCGGATTCAAAAGAAGGCGAAGAAAACATCTTGCCCAGCAGCGGTTCCCCGACGAATGGCTGGCGACTATCAACAAGAATATGCCGTTCTACAGGCTTCTGCCGGAGGCGGACCAAAGCGAGCTGCAGCGCCATATCCTCATCTTCATCGCCGAGAAGCGATTCGAAGGCTGCGGCGGCTTGCAGATCACGGATGAGATAAAGGTCACTATAGCGGCCCAGGCGTGTATCCTCCTGCTCCACCGCCAAACCGACTACTATCCGGGCCTGCCCTCCATACTCGTATATCCTCGCTCGTATGTCGCTCACAGCGCTAAGTGGCTCGCCGGCGGAATCCTGGCCGAAGGCCCCGACGTGCGGCTGGGCGAATCTTGGCATCGCGGCTCCGTGGTTCTCTCGTGGGACGACGTCAGGCGCAGTGCGGCCGACATCAATGACGGCCATAACGTCGTCTTCCACGAATTTGCACACCAGCTCGACAGCTCCGGCGCAAAAGGCGACAGTTCGCCGGTCCTTCAGAGTCGTTCCACTTTCATAGCATGGGCCCGCATTCTGGAAAGAGACTACGAGAAGCTGCTGCGGGATGTCAGCCGTAACATCGCGACCCTTCTGCATGAATATGGTGCCGTGAACCCGGCCGAGTTCTTCGCCGTAGCCACCGAGCATTTTTTTGAAAAGTCGAAAGAATTAAAGCGGCACCATCCGGAATTGTACGCGGAATTGAAGCGATTCTACCAGCAGGACCCGGCGACATTGCACCCGGAAACGCCGCAGTGACGCTGATGAAAATCAAAATTCTTGTTACTTGCAGGTGATTTCAATCTTTGAGAGCAGATTCTTAGCCGTGGAAATGCCCTCCATATCCGGGATGATATGGTCGACGCTCTCCAGTTGGTCCGTTCTGCCCACGAGCCGGAGAACGCATCTCTTACCCGGAACTGCCTCGATTTGTCCCTTGTAGATTATCGAGGGCTGTCCGTTTCCGTGCTGGTCCCGCTTGCCGTCTTTCAGTACTTCAGCGAAGGTCTCGTTATAATCGCCGGAAGCGTTTATCTCAACGTAACAGCTCCACGTACTCTTGGCGGGAACCTCGATTTCGCAGGTCAAATCCTGCTTCGGCGTCGCCCCTGTCAGGGCGTCAATCACCGGATTGGCCGTGGTTGGGAAACCACTGCTGCCCGTCTCTTTCCTCCAGCGACTTGACCAGTACGGCAATGACACTGGGCGGGTGGTCTTGCCGCCCCAACTGCCGGCGCCGGTTTTATCAGTCACCCACACCGTTCGGATTTCCGAGCCCGCCGGGCCCTCGATCCAGAGGGCGAATTGAGGGGGCTTTTTGTACCTGGTCTGCGTGTAAACGTTCGGATCGACGCTCAGTGAAAAACACAACTTCGCCCGCTCCGCAACTGCCGTCGGATTTACCTTTTCACCGTTTGGGTTTCGGCAGCCGGCGAATCCAAAGAAAGCGAGAAGCACACAGGCTAAGAACAACAGGATATATTTGCAGTATGAATTAGTGCTCATTTCTTGAAAGTCCTATTTACCAACATTTGTCGTCCCCGGCCACGTTCCGAGTCACTTATGCCCCGGATTATATTGGATCGTACGGACAAATCCAGTGAATCTTCTCATCTGGCAGGGGGGCTCCGATGCGAATAAAACAAGTGGAAGTCTTGAAGCTAATCTGTTAAAATAACTGCCTGCTGTACATTGGAATACAATTGGGTGATTTATTTGGGGAATCTCACATGCAAATGAATCGACGGACTTTTCTAAAGAAGGTTGGTGCAGGCATTTCGGCAGCGGCGATTCTGGACCGCGTCATGGCCGAAGATACCCGTCGCCGTCCTAATATTTTGTTCCTGATGTCGGACCAGCATCGTTGGGACTTCATGGGCTGTACGGGCCATCCGCTTGTGCGCTCGCCAAACATGGACCGGCTGGCCGCCGACGGCGCGCTGTTCGACGCCGCGTATTGTCACTGGCCGGTCTGCGTACCGTCGCGGATGTCAATGATAACGGGGCGATATGCGCACAGCCACGGCACACTCGGCAACGCCTATGCCCTCCCGCAGGACCAGCAGACGATCGGCGGATACCTCAAAACACTCGGCTACCGAACTGCGGCCGTCGGCAAGATGCACTTTATCGACGAAGACCAGCAGCACGGGTTTGACTACCGGGTGGAAAAGGCGGACTATAGCGAAGAGACAGACGCCGAGAGCAGAAACAGCAAGGTCCGCGCCCGCAGCGGCCAACCCTGGGGGATATCGACTAAGAGCGAAGAGGAAACTTACGAGCACTACATCGCCAACAAGACAATCGAGTGGATGGAGAAAAACGCCGGCGAGCCCTTCTGCATCTGGTGTTCGTTCAGCGCCCCCCACCCGCCGTTCGTGGCACCGGAAGACCTCTACAAGCTTTATGAAGGCAAGGTCAAACTGCCGCTTCAACCGCCGGCTCCGAGTCGATTCCTGAAAAAATCCACGCAGGAATGGGCCGACCTGACCGACGAAGAAGCGCCCGTCGTCATGACGGCGTACCTTGCCAATATAACC
>JBDREF010000505.1:0-12375 GCA_043820045.1 Planctomycetota bacterium
GAATAGTCCCACCAGATGACGTCAACGGGGCCGTAGTTAGAGAAAAGCTCGCGCGCCTGGTGGTGGAGATAATCGACGTAGATGTCATGATTCCGCGGGCCGTTGGGAGACGGCTTGCCCTTAAGCGGATGGGGCAACTGGTCGGCTTTGAGATAGTCGTATTGAGGGTGGTGCCAGTCTATGACCGAGTGATAGAAGCCGACCTTCAGACCCTCATTGCGCACGGCGTCCACGATCTCGGCGGCGAGGTCGCGGCCGATGAGGTCATATGCGTCGTAGGTCGTGTACTGGGAGTTGAACAGGCAGAACCCATCGTGGTGCTTGGTGGTAAAGACCACGTATCGACATCCGGCCTGGCGGGCGAGTTTGGCCCACTCCTCGGCAAAACTTTCCTTCGGACGAAACAGCGGAACCGCCTCATGGGCATATTCCCACGTATCCACGCCGACGCGCTGCTGGATCCATTCCATGCCGCCGCGCTCGCCGACAGGCTTTCCGTCCCACGTCCCGGCCAGACCGGAGTAGAGACCCCAGTGAACGAACATGCCGAAGCGACTGTCTCGCCACCACTGCATCCGCTCGTCACGTTGTTCTTTTGTTTCGGTACGAGGCTTGTTCGCGCCGGATGCATTTTCTTTAGCGTGTACCGAAGACATCTGTATCAGAAAAAAAACGACTGCCAAACTGACTGAAATGACGGGCATTATCCTTCTCATAACTTGTCCTGTGTTATCGTTTTGTGGCCTTTGTTCAACGTTCCTGTTCATGGAATTCTACCAGAGACGAGCATTGGCGCAAAGGCGTATTATGAAAACTTTGGAGGCGGGCTTCACGATGTGGGCATCTACAGAAGAAAATAGGTTGACGCCGTATGGTTTTACCTTCTTTATGAGGCCGCTATTCTGTTATAATATGGCCCGGAACGATGCCGGAGGTCCGGCTGACCCTGGGCTCAGGACTCGTACATATGAAGATAGACTCAAAGAGGAGAAAGGACATGAATACTCGAAACGCCAATTCCGTTCGAACAGAGAAGAAGATTACCAGGAGGGGTTTGCTGGGAGGGGCCGCTGCGGCTGCCGCGTTTACAGTAGTGCCCCGTCATGTACTCGGAGGCGCAGGCAACACAGCACCGAGCGAAAAGGTCAACGTCGCTATCATTGGCACGGGCGGCCAGGGCATCGTCAACATGAAACAACTGTTTAACGAGCCGGATGTCCGCATCGCCGCTCTGTGCGACATCAATGAGAGCAGTGATTACAGCATGTTCTACTACGGCGGCACCGCTGGATTGAAACCGGCCCTTGAGCTGGTTCGACAGAAGTATAGCCGGCCCTGCCCGACCTACCACGATTACAATCAAATGCTCGATACTGAAGACATCGACGCCGTCCTGGTAGCGACGCCCGACCATTCGCACGCCATAGTTGACTTGGCGGTTATTGGCAAAGGCAAGCATCTCTACTGCGAAAAGCCCCTTTGCCGTACCGTCTATGAGGCCAGGGTCGTCACTGAAGCTGCGCGCAAGGCCGGCGTCGCAACGCAACTTGGCAACTTCGGCCACTCCAGCGAGGATATCCGCCTTGCATGCGAATGGATCTGGGACGGGGCTATCGGCGATATTCACGAGGTACACTCCTGGACCAGCACGGGCGCACGCCGCTGGACGAATTTCACCGAGCGGCCTAAAGAAACGCCTCCAGTGCCAGCCGGTTTCGACTGGCAGCGCTGGCTTGAGCCCGTGCCTCCACGGCCTTACCACCCGGACTATGCACCCGTTCGCTGGCGTGCGTGGTGGCAGTTCGGCTCCGGCACCATAGGTGACTTTGCCTGCCATCATTTAGACCCGGCCTTCTGGGCTCTGAAACTCGACCAGTGCGACAGCTTCAATGTCGAGGCCAGCTCCATCGGCACGACTGAGGAGACTTGTCCTGCAGGTTCTCTCATCTATTTTGATGTCCCTGCTCGGGCAGGCATGGTCCCGGTGCGAATCACATGGTACGAAGGTGGGGTAATGCCGCCGCGACCGGCAGAGCTGGAAGCTGGAAGAAGCCTTGGCGAACACGGTATTCTGTTTGTCGGCACCAAAGGTTCAATCCTGGGTGAAGGCTGGTCGAGGTCACCTCGCATCATACCCGAGACCAAAATGAGGGCCTATAGCAAGCCGCCCAAGACCCTGCCTCGCGTCGAGGGGCACCATCGCGACTGGCTAAACGCCTGTAAGGGCAAGGGCCGGGCAAGCACGCATTTCGAGTATTCCGGCCCGCTGAGCGAATTTGTCCTGATGGGCAATGTCGCCATCCGGGCCGGCAAGAAGCTGGAATTCGACTGGAAGAACATGAACGTCACAAACGAGCCGGATGCCAATCGATTCGTAAAGCCGCAATACCGCGAAGGCTGGGCAATATAGATGGCGACTTGCAGGGATTAGCCTGGCGCCGCCTTTCGCGTTCTCTATTAGCGTTCTTTCATGCAGATGACAGTGCCGTTGCTGGTGGTGATGAACAGACGGCCGCTTGTCGCCGCCATGCCGTCCCATACGGGCGGAGCGGACAGTTCGTACTCTGCGAGTTTCTTGCCGTCATCGGCGGCAAAGACCGCCATGAGGCCTCCTTTTCGGCCCTCCCATGCCCCGTGGGGATCTTTCGGATCGACTACATCGGGTGAGCCGGCCACGAAGATCGTATCTCGTGCTCGCAGCATGGCAGTGACTCGGATTCCGATATGCTGTTCCCATGAGAATTTCGGCCCTTGTTGGCGAGGTTTCGATGCGGCCTGCTTGCGATTTGCAGCAGGAGCTTTCAGTGGGATGGCCCCAAGTCTGTAGGCTTTCTTACCCGGACTGAAGACTGTCTCACGGCTACGGACATCATAGACTTCCACGCCGTACGCAACATCTTTGCCGAGAACCATCAGGCCCGATGTCTGGGCCCGACCGACCTGCCAGTTCGTTCGGTTGAACCAGCTCGGGTCGAGGTAGCCGCCCGTGGTGTAAAGGTGCAGCCCGGCGCGGTCGCCTGAGGATGATACCTTCATCTGCCGGATGAAAACGTTTGCGCCGTCGGTGGCTGGTATGTCGTTCAAGAGACCGGCCATCAACTGGCCATCGGGTTCGGGCGACATCTTCCCCGTTTCAGGATCGGGGCTGTAGATGGTCTCGCTGTGGAGTACTTTGCCCGTTGCCGGCTCGACGGCGTAGAAGTGAATGCCTCCGTCGAGATACGACGAGCGGCCGGCGGCGAACCAGCATTTGCCATCGTGCACGAGTACGCTGCCGGGTATCGGCCAGGGCGATTCCAGTTGACCGAAGGCAGTCACGAGGCGATGACGCGCCACCGCCTCGAACCGCCATACAAGTGCTCCGTCGTCTGCGCGCAGGCAATAAACCCGTCCATCGGCCGAACCAAAGATTGCAAGTCCGTCGTACAGTGTGGGAGGTGAGTCCACACGCGAGCCCGCCGTATAGCTCCAGAGTTCTTTGCCGCTATCGGCGTCCAGTGCGTGGACGCTGTGCGTGTCGACACCGGCGAGGAACACTTTTCCTCCGGCAACGACCGGGGCGCTGGGCCCGGCGCCGATCTCGGACTTCCAGGCAACCTGCAGATCCGTGCCCACGTCCGACTCGGTGGCGCCGCTGCGCCAGGGGTCGTGGCGATACGTGGCCCACTCCTCCGGATTTTCGACTGTCGATTTCCGATTTCTAATCTGTCCGTAGGCCGGACCCTTTTCAAGCCGGGGTCCGATCTGCCCATTCGAACCTTGTCCTTCTCGGCCTTTCGGGGCGAGGGCGTTAAAGCCTATAAGCTTGGCGTTGATGTAGCAACTGCATGGATGTGGCGTGACGTAGAGCAGGCCGTTGCACGGCAGATATCCGAGCAGGCAGCCGCTTCGCACCCAGTGGTTCTGATAGTTCTCCCCAGTAGAGAAGTCCACAAATTCCACCCCTCGCCGGCACGACATCAGAAACCGCTCCGTAATTTTGTTCCGGTAGCAGCGATGATGGTGCCCTACGTTGAATATTTCCTTTGTCGAAAGTTCCCGCTGCAGTTCGCCGGTTCGCAGGTCGATCGCCTGTATGCGGTAGTCCACGACGCTCGGGTCCTTGGCCCTGAAGCCGCTGCCCCATGCGGAACCGAACTCGGTTTCGGCATTCACGTGGGTCCACACAGTCTGGCCCACGACGAACACGTCCGGCTGCGTGCAATGGCCCCAGCCGCCGTAGGGGTGCTTCCACATTTGCGTGCCGTCTTGTGCGTTGAAGGCGTAAAGCATCCCCGGCATGGTATGATAGGTGTGGTGTGTGTTTGGCTCTGGCTGGGCCAGCAGGACCACGCCGTCGTGGTACACCATAACAGTCAGGAGATATTCGAACATTCCCGAAAATCCCATCCGCCTCACCGCGCCGGCCGGCAACTGCGGGCGGTTGATCCGCCAGATACTCTCGCCCGAGCTTATGTCCAGGCAGTCGATTGCCTCCGTAGTCAGGACGAAAACCCTGCCGTCACCGGCGGCCAATTCGAGCCTGCCGAAAGGGTCCTGTGTCTGGGCGGTCCGGATAGGCGAAAACGGGCCTTTCTTCCAGAGCAGGCGGCTGGTCTCGATCTCGACCGCGCAGATGTGCTTGCCGGGCGCCGGACCGGGACTCTCGTCCTTTCTGAGAGCCATCCCGACGGGCCTTTCAGATGGGTTGATCGAGATGACCAGCCGTCCATCGACGCAGAGAATTTCGTCGGCGCCGGCCGTATCAGTGTAAACTTGTTTCACTTCGCCGGTGGCTGCGTCCAGTGCCGTCACAGGGGCGTCCGGGCCCAGGGTGACGTACACACTGTCGCCCACGGCAACCAGGCGCTTGCCGATATTCGACGGCATGGTAAAGCGACCGACGCTGGCGACCCCCTCGCCCGTGTCGGGCGTTCCACTGAATTCCTCCGAGCCCCACTTCAGCATCGGGCGCTTCCACAACAGCACGCCGCTGAAGGCATCACGTCCGGCAAGAAACCACCTGCTCGGCACGGTTCCGTCCACACAGGTCGGCGTCTCGTCGCAGATGTAGAAAAGCCTTCCGCCCGCCGAGACCATCGCGCTGACGCTCGGCGTATAGCCGTGGCTGCGGGCCCATAGCGGGCCGGCTGTCCACTGGAGATGTTGGGGCGGGCCGACTTCGAGATCGCTGGCTACAGCGTTGCCGCCCGCATCGTGGAGATGATGCGTCCATTCATCGATTTCATCCGGCCACGGCTTGACAATTTTCTTCCATTTGGCCCCGGATTTCAGGTACGTTGCACCGTTGGGGGCGAGAACTCGCATGCATTCCTCCAGTGATACCCCACCGGAATCCTCCACAACCAGCAGGTTCACCAGGTTGTCAGCATAGGGAAGGCCCGGAGCGTCGAGCGTCTCGACCGAGACTCTGCCGTATAGCCCCATCTTCCGGATATGCTCGCGTGCTTTCGCTACGGCGTCGGGTTTGGGGTCGAGCCCGTGCACGAGGCAACGGTCGTTGACACACAGGGCCGCGGTAAGCTTGCCGTCGCCGCAGCCGAGATGAACGATCAGTCCGCCTTTGAAATCTGTTTCTTTAAGGATATCAGTTGCTGAGTTGGCGAGAGCAACGGTAGAGACTAACATTCCCGCAAGCACTACTTTGGCGAGTGATTTCATGGCAACTCCTTGCTGCTGAATTCTAATCCTCTGCCATAGTACGACAATTCTATCAGTCCGTCGAGATTCTTGTCCGGACTTCTCGCACTAAAAACCCGAATATTGAGAGTAGTGCTATTGCGATATTTGTCGGCACCGGTACAATGTTGCACTTGTCTGTGTTCTGTGATGAAGAAAGAATTTCCCCAATTTGTTCGTAAAGTGCTGACCGACGTTCGGCCTCTGTACGGGGCGGCGTTTGCGATGGCGATGAGTCTGAGCGTATTGTGGACGGCGATGCCGTTTATCGTTCGTAACATCGGCGGGACCGAAGAGCACGTCGGATACGCCTGGGCCGCCAATATGCTTGGCTATCTCCTGTGCCTGTTGTTTGCCGCGGCGATGTTGGGGCACCTCAACCCTCGTCGCGCCACACGTGCAGCCGCCGCGGCCATGTTCATAGCCACGGTTGTGATGGCCTTCGTGGTTTACCACGCCATAGCCCACAATCAACTGGGCAGGCCCAGCCTCATCTGGACGATGATCGCCACGGGCATACTCGCCGGGGCAGCGATGTCTCTGTTTTGGCCGTTTCTAATGACCTGGGTTTCGGCCGATTACGAGGGCGCGTTCCTGAACCGTAGGCTCGGTACCTACAACGGCATGTGGTCAGGTGCGGCAATCGGGGGACCTTTGATCGGCGGCTTGCTCGTGGATACGAGTACTTTTTGGCCCATAATTTTGAGTATTGCGTGCCTGGCGGTCTGTTTCGTTCTGCTTTGTCTGGCTCATGACGGCTCCGCCGGCAGCGCCGGTTCGAAAGAAGCGGCAGGCGCGTCGCAAATCGCCTTTGACAACGGCCTGCTGCTGCGCTTCAAGTGGATGGCTCGAATTGCTCTGTTCTGTTCGTGGGCTTGCCTGGGGGTATCGCGATCGCAATTTGCACTGTTTTTTACCGGCATGGGATTTTCGGAAACGCAGTTCGGGATAGTTGTCACGATATTTGGAATCTGCAACTTCCTCGTCCTGACCGGCGCGGGCCGCCTCGCGTTCTGGCATTTCAAGCCGACGTTTCTTCTCGGCGTTCAGGTGGTCCTTGCTTTGTCCCTTTTTCTGATTATCTTCGGCCGCTCGCTTTGGGCCTTTGTGCCGGCATTTGTGATTATGGGCGTCGGTTCCGGTTTTGCCTATAGCTCGCACCTCTACTACGGCGCCTGCGGCAGCAGGAAACGATCCGCCCCGATGGCTATGCACGAAGTGACCCTCTCGCTTGGCGTCATTGTCGGTTCTGGAACGGGCGGGTACGTCTCCACGCACTTCGGGCTTTACTGGCCCTATTGGTTCACCCTTGTCGTTCTCGGGCTTGGCATGGCGGCTCAAGTGGTAACGTGGATTGTCGTCAAAACCGGGCGGCGCATACGGCCCCCAGTTTAGGTCGCTGTATCGGACGAGACGCGGCCCGAGACACGCTTGGCCAATGCCGATACCTTCCTCAGTTCTTCGATGCTCAGCGGTTCTTCCAGCCGTTTCGACTTTGAAGCTTGCTCCGGGCCTTCCGTCGGCGCCTCGTCAGGCTGCGCCTGTTCACATCTGGATTTTAACTCGGCTACCTGCTGTTCGAGATATGCTTCCGCCTGTTTGCGTCTGCTGATTTCGTCCCGGAGCTGTTCGACGGTAGTTTTCAAATCAGTGACCTGCAGTTCGGACTGTACGGCTGTCGGCTTACCCCTGGCAATTTCGTCATTCAACCGTTTGTTGGCCTCTTTCAGCTCGGCGAGCTTCTGCTCGAGATATGACTCGCTCTGTCTGCGTTTGGCAAGTTCGTGTTGGAGCCGCCTGATCTGCTCGTTCGACTTTGCAAACTGTCTCGTTATCTGCTTCCAGTTCTTTGGCCTTTCCTGCGTTTGCGAGACCCGAGCTGCGCGGTCTGTTTCCATGCTTCTGCCTGCCTGACGGCGCAGGTTGTATTCGGCCAAATTGACACCGATGATAGGTGTGCCCTCTCGGATCTGATCTGCAGCTATACTCCTGACGGGTCGTTTTCGCAGCCGTATCAAAATCAACAGCAGCAGAACCACGGTTACTCCAGCGATAGCCAGCAATTCCAATTCCGTCCATTGGTGCCCGTAGCATAGCCAGAAAACAAATCGCACAAATCCGCCCAGAAGGCTGCGTATAACCGTCATGTTTGGCTACCTCCGAATCTCAGGTGAGTCGCAAATCCGTTTGGTTCCCGTTTTTCTCATAAAATCTCATCCGGGGTAATCTAAGTTCATCTAATGCTGCATACAATTATGCCCAATGTTCTGAATCATGCAAGATAAATTATCTTCTGGCAACTTAATATGCGGCAGGACTCTCATGGAAGCGCGGCAGCATGTTGTCAGGCGGACTCTTGCGTTCTTGGAGAATGGCGGCAATACTTGCCACAGACAGAGATAACAGAAATCTGTTGACAATTCGGAAGATATCCGATAACCTGGTAACGTTTGGAGATTCTGCATGAGAACGGCAAGGGGCTTTACGTTGATTGAGTTGCTGGTGGTGATTGCAGTGATTGCCATATTGATTGCCATATTACTGCCGGCACTCCAGATAGCCAAGGAGAGTGCTACGGGTGCGGTCTGTCTGGGCAATCACAGAAGTCTTCTCACCGGATGGATCATTTATGCCGACGATAACGACGGCGTGCTCATGTGTAACGGGGCCTGCTATGATCAGGCGGATGACAGGAGCCCGTGGGTTCACCGACCTAAGGATTCTGTCGGAAACAATCTGGCCTACAATCCGGCGCCAGAGACAATCACGAATGAAGACCGTTACCGGGGCTTGCAGCAGGGAACGATGTGGAAGTACGTCAAGGATGTTGATGTCTATCATTGTCCGGGTGACAATCGCAAAAGTACGAGGCGGCCTCCACGTGATTGCTTTCGCAGCTACTCCATTTCGTACGCGTTCGGTGAACTTCGCGACAAGGACGCCAACCGCAGTACGGGATACCGTTACTATCGAAGAATGATAGAGGTCAAAGACGCCGGGCAGTATTATGTCTTCGTCGAAGAGGAACACAACGGCAGTCGCTATGGTGAAAACGAAGGAGGCTGGCATTTGCCGTTTGGCGGAGGCACAAATTACCTTTCCAATCCGGGCAGTTGGACCTTCTACGATCCCTTGGCCTCGTACCACAATAAGTCAAGCACGTTCGGTTTCGCCGATGGTCATGCGGACAGGCGCAGATGGATGGACAAAGGGACCCTCGATTTCATCAGGAAAAATGCCGAGGATCCGTCTTCCCATTCCGGGATAAGTACACCTTCGGCCGGCAACGAAGATCTGCGGTGGTTATTGGAGCACTTTATCGACAGGCAACGTGTCAATTGACCGCATCCGCATCTTCTTTTTGCTTGCCTGCTGGGGGAACGCATCGCTTTTCCGATGGTAATGCGGTTGCCGCAGCAGGAGAATTTTTTGCCCTCTCCGGTATTTAGCACATCTATAGGAGACGGCAGGCCTCGGCCGGAAGCGTCATCAACAGACTCCGATATTAGCAGGTTTGTTAATTCATGGCGTGGGTCCATTTTTTTATGGAAGCTCAGGCCCGCCTTCGATTATGATTGGGCGCACAAGGGAACGTGAAGACAGCAGGATTCTTGCAGCCTACCTTGTACCATGACACATCAGGTGCTCGGGGAATCTTGTCGCGTGGCGTTTATTGAGAATCTCAGACTAAAGGGATCGCACATGAACAAGAACAGAAAGCCAAAAACAGTTGAGTCAGGGAGTGAGTTCCTTTGCAGGACGGCGGTACTTTTGCTGTTGACTGTTACTATTTGTGCCACCTGTGTGAAGGGCGAAGTGGCTTGGCAGCGAAAAAGCAGTTCAACGGGAGATATGCCGATGCCAAACGACGGGAAGCAGCAGACTTGCTGTGTGGTTCTGGATATCGACAAGGACGGAATTGAAGACTTCGTCGTGGGCGAGCGAACGCGGGCGCCGTCCGTGGTTTGGTACAAGTACAACGGCAAAATGTGGGACAGGTTCGTGATTGACGATACGAGGAAGAATCCGGAAGCCGGCGGCGATTTCTGCGATATAGACAGAGACGGTGACCTGGACGTTATTCTTGGCCAGGATGCCAGCGGAAATGCCATCTGGTGGTGGGAGAATCCCTATCCGGACTACTCGAAGCCGTGGAATTGCCGGTATATCAAGAATTCAGGAGCCGCCAAGCACCACGACCAAACGGTCGCAGACTTCGATGGCGACGGCCAGGTTGAATTGGTTTCATGGAATCAGAAAGCCAGAAAGCTGCTTCTTTTTGAGATTCCGTCGAATCCAAAATCGACCGAGCCATGGCCGTCAAGCACGATCTATTCGTGGTCATCGGGGCTGGAACATGAAGGTTTTCCGTCAATTCCGGTTGATATCGACGGCGACGGCAAGGTAGATATCGTCGGTGGAGGACGCTGGTTCAAACACGCCGGCGGAACAGAGTATCGAGTGCACGTGATCGATTCGGAGATGGCATTCACTCAATGTGCCGCCGGCCAGTTGGTAAAAGGCGGGCGTCCCGAAGTCGTCTTCTCTCCCGGCGATATGGACGGAGACGCAAAGTGGTACGAATGGGACGGCGACAAATGGGTGGCACATGTGCTTCGGAAGGTCATACATGGCCACACCTGCGAAATACGTGACGTTGACGGAGACGGCAACCTCGACATCTTTATCGGAGAGATGGGCAATCCCGGCGCGGGTGACAATGCCAAAACATACATCTGGTACGGCGACGGAAGCGGTCATTTCAAAGAGACGGTCGCCTCCGAAGGCCAGGGGATACATGAAGGCAAGCTCGGATATCTCGATGGAGATGGAGACCTGGACATCCTGATGAAGCCGTACAATCATAACACGCCTCGCTTGGATGTTCTGTTGAATGCCGGCGGGAGTGGATCGCAAGTTTTGTTCGACGGCGCAGACCTGAGCAAATGGCAGGACAGCGATGGCGGCAAGCCGAGCGCCGGATGGGTTATCGAGGACGGCGTGCTTACCCGGCAGCCCAAAGCCGGCATGATTTGGACGAAGCAGCGATTCGGCGATTTCATCCTCGACCTGGAATTCAAGACTGAGGGCAACAGCGGCATCTTCTTCCGGACCGACAACATAAAAGACCCCGTGCAGACCGGGATCGAGATACAGGTTTACAAGCGAGCTGACAAACCCAGCACGCATAGCTGCGGCGCAGTTTACGATGCTCTGGCTCCCAGCAGGGAAATGACAAAAGACGGCCAGTGGAACCGTATCACTATAACCGCTCGGGACAATAAGATCGGCATCGTGCTAAATGGCGAGCAGATCATCGACATGGACCTGAACCTGTGGATCGAGCCTAACAAGAATCCGGGTCCAAACGGCTCGAAGAACAAGTTTCGTACCGCCCTGAAAGACTTCAAACGAGAAGGGCATATTGGATTCCAGGACCACGGGGCCAACGTCTGGTTCCGAAACGTTCGAATCAAAGAACTATAGCAGACGTAGGGTGTGCAACTTGTTGCACACGCGGTTGAGTTTTGCGTGGGCAAAAAAGAAATTTGCTTATCCTGCTGCTTAGTTCGACAGTTGTTCATCTTATCAGGGAGTAGCTATGAAATTGTCTCGCAGACAGTTCATAAAAGATGCCGGGTTGACGGCGGCGGCTATTGGGTCACTTGGAGTCAGTGGCTGCCTGACGTCCACAGAGCAGACATTCAGCGGCAAACGCAAGCCAAACATCATATACATTTTGGCGGACGACCTTGGCTATGGCGACCTGGGCTGCTACGGCCAGGAACGAATCAAGACGCCAAACCTGGACAGAATGGCCGCTGAAGGGATGCGTTTCACTCAACATTACGCCGGCAGCACCGTCTGTGCGCCGTCCCGCTGCTCTTTGATGACCGGCAAGCACACCGGGCACTGTACCGTGCGGGGAAATGTTGACGTTCTGATGGGGCCCGACGAAGTCACGGTAGCCAAGATTTTGAAACAGGCCGGCTACTTCACTGGGTGCATCGGCAAATGGGGTATCGGACATCCGCCTCCGCCGGAGGATCCGTTCCACAACGGGTTTGACTATTTCTTCGGCTATTTGAGCATGTGGCATGCCCACAACTATTACCCTGATTTCCTGTGGGAAAATGGTGTGGAGCTGCCTTTGAGAAATGTCGTTCGCCACCCCGAAACACACTACAAGGCGAATCAGGAGAAATTGGTCGGCCTGGCAAGTAAGAAGCTGGATTATTCGCACGATATTTTCTCACAGGAGGCTCTGGCCTTCATCGAAAATCAGGAGCAGCCGTTCTTCTTGTTCCTCTCATATACGATTCCACACGCAAACAACGAGGCTGCTCAGTTCGGCGAGCACGGCATGGAGGTTCCGGACCTTGGAATCTACGCCGAGAAGGACTGGCCCGAGCCGGAAAAGGCCAAAGCTGCCATGATTTCCCGCATGGATCGTGACATCGGAAGAATCCTTGCCGAGCTGAAACAATTGGGGCTCGACAAGAAAACGCTCGTGATGTTCAGCAGCGACAACGGGCCGCACAAAGAAGGCGGCGTCAAGCCGGAGTTCTTCAACAGTAACGGGCCCTTGCGAGGGACCAAGCGAGACCTTTATGAGGGCGGCATACGAGTCCCGATGATTGCACGCTGGCCCGGCAGGATTGCACCTGGCGGCACGTGTGCCCACATATCGGCCTT
>JBDREF010000506.1:0-12357 GCA_043820045.1 Planctomycetota bacterium
TGATACGCGCCCGCCGTGCCGACGTCCCAGATGTCCGTGCCGGAGGCCGTCATCGTAAAGGTGCCCGCCGGGGCTTCCACGAAGCTGCCGACCGATCCCGGAAGCCCGTGGAACCAAATCGACAGTTCCGAAACACCTTCCTTTGTCCAGTCACGCGGGGAAGCCAACGTCAGTGTTGCCTCGGAACTCTTCAGGTTGTTGTCGTAGCGATAGGGCATCGACTGGCTGCCGCCGTGCACGGTAGTCTGCTCGGCGTAAGGAGGAAGGTCGTTGCCGACCAGTGAACCATTGTCCGTGGTTCCGAAGCCGTCGATCCAGTTGTCGAATATCCTGTTGCTGGCCGCATCGGGCGGGTCGATGTCATTGTAGGACTCGAAGTCGTCCACGACATAGAAGTTACCCGTCGTGAAGCTCCAGATATTGCCGATCCACGGACTGTCGGGCTGGGCGTTGTTGACTTCATCAATCCGCCAGTAGTACGCAGTATCCAGCAGCAGTGCCCCCGGATCATAGCTCTCGTCGCCGAGGGCCTTAGTCCCTTTGTACTCGGGCGAGGCACTTGTGGCATTCGCTACGGCGTCTGAATCGGCGCCGAAATACACCTCGTGCGAAGCAGCAAGATAGCCCGCAGCCCAAGTGAGAATTGGCGTAGCCTCCACGCCCACGGCGCCATTGGCGGGATACGGATTGCCGACGGCGCCCTCAGTACTGAACATCCAGACATCGCCTTTGTGCGTAGCGACGGCGTCGAACTCATCGACGCGCCAGTAGTAAGTCTTGGCCGCTCTGAGCGGGCCTGGAGTATAGGTCGTACCTCCCTGCGGGAGGCCTCCGGCTGCGTTGCTCACATCGTCGAAATTGTCGCCGAAATAGACCGTGTGCAATTTTGCACCGAAACCCGCCGTCCATGTAAGCCTCGCATCCAGAGCGACGGACTCTGCACCATCAGCCGGGTTTGGATTATAGGCTTTCTTTGGCGGAACCGAGAAACTCCAGACGTCGCCTTTCCAAGGGCTGTCCGGTTCGGCATCGTTGACCTCATCGACTCGCCAGTAATAGGTTGTGCCCGGAACCAGGCCGTCCGGATATGCAAACCCCGGAAAACCGGCAACAAAGAACGCCGAGGCCTGGTTGCCTCGGAACGTCTCGCTTTCATGCGTAGCGTTGCTCACGTCGTCGAAATTGTCACCCAAATAGACATCGTGGGATACTGCGAAATCCCCGGGCCTCCAGGAGAGCGTAATCCATGTATCCGGGTGTATGCCGCCATCCTTCGGGTCGGGGGCAAAGGCCTGAGGCAACCCTTCGCCGACCATAGCATTCTGAACTTCCTCCTGCGACAGAGCCCGGTTGTAGATGCGGACATCATCGAGCATGCCGAGGAATTCGCGGTTTGCGTCTCTGGCCGTACCGATACGGACAGTAGCTGTGTCCGCTGCTCCCGGCAGGGTGATTCCACTCCCACCTCTGCCGGCATCTTCTCCATTGATATAGTACTGGTGGCCTCCATCGATTACCTGTGCAGCAGCGTGTACCCATTCATTGAGTGGCACCAGCACCGTACTCAGCGTGCCTATTCCACCCGTGCTAAAGTGAAGGGCACCGCTCACTTGAGTGTAAAGGCTGTAGGACCGCCCGGGATTTGCGCCCTTTGCCATGATCCCTTGCCAATCAGCTCCGGTGGGTCCGATGTACCTTTCAGTATTAATCCAGGCCATCACGGTGACTTCTTTGTCCACCGTCAGGATTTCGGCATGGGGCACCTCCACAAAATCATCGACCCCGTCAAACTGCAAAGCTCCGCCGATCTTGCCGGCCACCCACTGCGGGTCGCTCCGGAAAGCGCCATCGTTGCCGTTGCCGCTAAAGTCAGTGACCGTCGTCCCGGAGCCGTCGTCGAGCCTCCACCAGCCAACGAGACTCGGGTCAGCCGCCTTCGCCGGGCTCGTCAGAACTGAGCACAACACCAATACAGCAGAAATCAAATAGATAAGTTTTTTACACATAATAGTCCTCCTTACAAAAAAGCTCACACGCCCCTGCCCAGGCCACACGCCGGGGCAAGTTATGGTTCTTTCGGTTTCATTGGGATTGTTCTGTCCGCGTCTGAGATGAGTTCTTGTGACTTGAGACTACCTCCTTCCTCTGAAAAAGGACCGTCAATCCGGCAAGATGAGGTTTCTCGCACCCAAAACATCCAACTCCGGATATCCCTGCCTTGTCCGCTGTTGGCCTTCGCTGTCGGGAGAATCAATCGAAATGCACAGGACTCTCATCATCCCGGCCTTACCGCCTTTCAAAACACCGATTCCAACCTGCTCGGACACAGATGCAACTCACTTACTTTATACCAGATTTGCGGCTTTCTTGTCAAACGGAAAATATGCAGAAAAGCAAGGAACAGCCCCGACATCCGTGCGCGACCGCGGACGGCTTATTCTGCGTGCCTGAGAGTGTATTCCGACAGAAGGCGCCGGCCGTTCGGGCAAAAACACGTTACCTCCAGGATATAGTCCTGAGTGCCGGCCTGGTCGAAAGGAAGGTTGAACTCGTAAGCCCGCAGAAAGTCCAGCCAATTCTCGTTGTTCGCAGCCGGATCGTTCAAATCAAAATCCGGCCAAATAGTAACTCTCTTGCCCTTCGGCTCGGCCGACCGCTGCACATACTCGTACAACTCGAAACGAAACGTGCCCGGCGATTTAAGCTGACAGCCATAGTGATCAAGCAAACTGACGTAAAGGCTTATTCCGGACCGATCGATATCGTCAACGAACACAAATTCAGTCAACGGCAGGATATCGATCTTCACGGGAGCATAACGGGCGTAAAAAGAAAGCTTCTCTATACCTTCGTCAGTCACAGCGCCGGATTCAGGAGGCATGCTCGGCCGGTCGCAGCCGGCCCCTGTGAGAAACAATATCAATATCAACAACACACAGAATATGGTCAGCACTGATTTCATCTCAGTTTTCCGTTGCCGAAAGAACAACATACCAGCAGCGACGGCCTAACGCAGGCGGTCATAAATCTTCATCAAGCAGATGACCGAAACGATATTTCTTTGTTCGCAAATAGTCTATGTTGTGCTCGCCCGGCTCCGCCCTCAGCGGTATCTGCTCCACGATCTTTATACCATAGACTTCGAGGCGGTCGATCTTCTTGGGATTGTTGGTCAGGATGCGTATCTTCCGCAGGCCCAGGTCGAGGCAGATTTGGGCGCCGATTCCGTAATCGCGCTTATCGGCCATGAAACCCAGTTTCAGATTCGCATCCACCGTGTCAAACCCCTGCTCCTGAAGCTTATAGGCTCTCAGCTTATTGCTCAGGCCGATCCCTCGGCCTTCCTGCCTCAGGTAAATCACGGCGCCTTTTCCGGCTTCTTCAATCATTTTCAGGGCCGTAACTAACTGATAGCCGCATTCGCAGCGCTGTGAATGAAACAGATCGCCGGTCATACACTCCGAATGGACTCGAACCAAGACCGGCTCGTCGTGCTCGATAGGCTTGCCGCTGTCATCGAGCCGGCCGACGTCGCCTTTGCACAACGCCAGATGCGGCTCGAGCGAAGTTATGCTCTCGTAGCCGATCAGAGAGAATTGGCCGTAGTCCGTAGGCAGGGTAATGCACTCAACGCGTTTAATCTGGCTCTCGCGCTGCATGCGATATTCTATCAGTTTGGCGATTGAAGCGATTTTGAGATTGTGCTCTTCGCAGAATTTCAGCAGCTCCGGCACTCGTGCCATCGAGCCGTCTTCATTCATTATTTCACAGATGACGGCCGCATGTTTCAAACCTGCCAGACGCATCAAATCAACCGAGCCCTCGGTCTGTCCGGCCCGTACCAGGACGCCGCCTTCGCGGGCGCGCAGCGGAAATATATGGCCGGGACGGGCAAGGTCGCCCGGCCTGGCGCCGTCGGCGATTGCCGCCTGAATCGTCCGCGCCCTGTCGGCGGCACTGATTCCGGTACTGACGCCATCGGCGGCATCGATACTCACGGTAAAAGCTGTGCCAAAACGGGCCGTATTATCGACCGTCTGCGCATAGAGGCCGAGCGAATCACATTTCTCGGGCGTTAGCGGCAGGCAGATGAGGCCCCGGCCGAACCTGGCCATAAAGTTGACAATCTGGGGCGTTACCTTCTCAGCGGCACACACCAGGTCGCCTTCATTTTCGCGGTTCTCAGCATCGACAAGGACAACCATGTTGCCACGGCGAAGCTCCTCCAGAATTTGGGGTATTTCGCTGAATTCCACTGTCACTGCCTATCCTCACCGAAGAACGTGAAGCAATAATCGTAAATCCAAATGCAAACGGCCATCCGGGTATTACTTTAGATTCCCGGTTTTGTTCGCCAGGCTCTGCTCATAGGCCTCAATATAGCGACTTCCGTCACGAATGTAAATAAGGGTGGCCAAAATAGCCGCTCCGGCGGCCGACCACCAGAGGCTCCGCAGGAACCAAATCCAGCCGGGCAGGAAGCCGGAAACCTCTGGGGCGATGAGAATCCCGGCAACCATAGACAACTGAAGGGCCGTAGCGAGTTTGCCGATGAAGACGGGGTGTATGTGAATTTTTGTAGTAATGAGGTAAACGATTACGAAACCGATCAACAGGAACAGGTCCTTGCCGATTATCAAAACCACAACCGTCGGTGGAAGCCTGAAGTTTTCAACGTGGCCCCGCTCTGAGGCCAGAAGCAGGCACGCACATGTAATCAGCAGTTTATCCGCAATCGGATCGAGAAATGCGCCGAGTTTCGTGATCTGGTTTTTCCTTCGGGCCAGGTAGCCGTCAACGCCGTCACTGATCGCCATCAGCAAAAAGACGAGAGTCGCTCCGTACCGCATCGCATTCCGGGCAGCATCGCCAAATGCCGGGTCATTTATCTTCAACATGAAGCTGACAAACGGGATGATCATCAATACCCGGAAGATGGTGATTCGAGTGGCCCAATTTAATTTAACACTCATCGTTCTTTTACCGCAAACAATTGCTAATCTTTGCGCTGGAGCCGGCCATCCGATACACCTATGCTCTTTTCTCTGGCTCGAATCCCCGGAGGTATTGCTTTCTGTGAGACAACCTTCCACGGGCCGTCGATATTAACGCCCATTTCCCAGTGAGTATCGACATGGCGGTAAAAGCGCTTCTTGTAGTAGAAGTGACTCGGAAAATCGACCACCACGTAAACACCCCACTGCGAATCGTAAACAAGCTCCAGGTCGCTGTGTTTGCGGCGGTATCCGTGGGCAGGCGCGTGAGGGGGAGGTCCGTTTCCGCGGCTACGGGTGTAGCCCCAACTCGCGCCATCGCTCGAACTGCGGCACGAAGCGAGTAAGCCGGCTGCGCAAAGCAAAGCAACCGCTAACACTGCCAAGGACAGGAGTCTCGATTTCATGACCAATCCCTCATAGTGCTCTGACTTGTCAATAATCAGTCTGATACCATCCGTATCACCACAGAATATAGCACAAATGCAGAATCGTTCAACCGATTGCCGAGAAAAAGGCAGACTATTTTGTCGTCGTTATTTACTTGTCCTGCGACGGCACACTGATATAATTCACCCGGTTAATCAAGGGCAAGAAGATGGCTGTACTCAATGTAAATATCGATCATGTCGCAACGGTAAGACAGGCTCGTCTGACCGATGAGCCGGATCCCGTCTGGGCCGCGGTCCAATGCGAATTGGCCGGCGCAAACGGAATTACCGTTCACCTGCGTCAGGACAGACGCCACATTTGCGACCGGGACGTTCGCCTGCTGAAAGAAACCGTCGCCTGCAAGCTGAACCTCGAAATGTGTATGGCCGAACCGATAGTCAGGATCGCCGAGCAGATCAAACCCGACCAGGTAACGCTGGTACCGGAAAAGAGAACCGAGCTGACCACTGAAGGCGGCCTTGATTGTCTCGGGCACAAGAAGCGCCTCGCCGAAGTCGTCAGGAAAATGCACAGGAAAGGCATTCTGGTAAGCACGTTCATCGCACCAGACAGAGAGCAGATTGTCGCCTCGGCAGCGACCGGCTGTGACGCCGTCGAACTGCACACCGGCATGTACGCAAACGCCAGGGGACCCAGAGCCGTCGGCAAGAGACTCAGCGAGCTGAAAGCCGGAAGGGACCTTGCACTGGAAAACAAGCTGGTGGTCCACGCCGGCCACGGCCTGACGTATCGCAATATCGCTGAGGTGGCACGAATCGAGAACCTTTGCGAATTTAATATCGGCCACAGCATAGTGGCGCGGGCGGTCCTTGTCGGGATGAGGCAGGCAACCGCCGAAATGATAACACTGATAGACAAGTTCAGTTCTTAGCTGACCAGTTCATGTCGCATACGCTTTCGAGTATGCACCATCGACCAAATTAGGAGATTGAGAATGTTTACAGGGGCAATGGTGGCGTTGGTTACGCCGTTTCAGGACGGAGAAATCGATTTCCAGACTCTCGACGAGCTGATTGAATTTCAATTGGAGGGAGGCATTGACGGGATAGTACCGGTTGGAACGACCGGCGAAACGTCAACCTTAAGCCACGAAGAGCAGAAAGAGGTCATGGCCAGAGTTGTCAAGACCGTCGGCGGACAGGTACCGGTAATCGCCGGGGCCGGCTCAAACAGTACGGCCGAGGCGATACAGTTGACGGCTTTTGCAAAAGAAGCGGGGGCCGATGCAACATTGCAGGTCACTCCATACTACAACAAGCCGATGCAGGAGGGCTTTTATCAGCATTTCAAGGCTATAGCGGAAGCGGTTGATCTGCCGATGGTGCTGTACAACATTCCCAGCCGGTGCGGAGCCGGAATGACGCCGGAGACGATCGCACGCCTGGCCGACATCGAGAACATCGTCGCCATCAAAGAAGCGACCGGCAGCCTCGACCAGGCCAGCGAAATAGCAGCCCGCTGCGATATAACGATCATCTCGGGCGACGATTCGCTTACATTGCCTTTGGCTTCGGTCGGCGGCAAGGGCGTTATCAGCGTAGTGGCGAATATCGTACCGGCCGACGTCAAGGCAATGACCGACCTCATCCTCGAAGGCGATATGGCCTCGGCCAGGCAGTGGCACAGGAAGTTGTTCACACTGTGCAAGAGCATGCTGACCCTCGCGACCAATCCGATCCCGATCAAAGCGGCAATGGCAATGCTCAGTATGTGCTCGGAGGAATTACGTCTGCCTATGACGCCTCTGGAAGAAAGTAAAAGGACGTTTCTAAAAGAAACATTGGAACACTACGGCCTGATAAGCTGAAGGATGGACAAGGAACGCATAAAAGAACTTGCCGAAGACCCGAGATAAATCCCCGGCATCTATAATCACTGCGACAGATGGTGCGAGCGCTGCCCGCTAACCTGCCGCTGTATGAACTTTGCCCTCAGCGAAGAGGACTTTTCCGACCCCGAGACCCGCGATATGACCAACGATGCATTCTGGAAGAAGGTCTCGGAAATCATCCGCTGGTACCAGGATTTCATATATGCCAAACTTGCCAGAGCGATCCGGGGCAGTCTGGAAGATTATGAGCCAGGCTCCAACGACTCCAATGGCTCGGCAAAAATTGCTCTGATCGCAATAGACCGCTCGATTGTCGCATGGAGGCAGATGAGCGAGCATTTTCAGCAGCACAAAGACGACATTCCGGACATCCTCGTGCACCTTGACAGATTGCGGAAGAAAACGCAGGACGTTTTTCCCAGCGCCAGAGCATTTGTCCGGCCGGGATTCGACTTATAGCACGGGCAGGACTTACGTCGCGACGATTCTATGGGGCGACGAAGAAGTCTGATTCACACGAAGGTATTTCACTGCCATGATATATGTCGGTGTCGCGCAGAGTGAAAATATCATCGGTGCCGATGAAACGCGTTTTTAGAAACTCGACACGGCCGTCGCCAAAGAGAACATTCTGCCCTCGGCGCTTGTGATTGCTGCTGTTCAAGCTCAACATCTTCCTGTCGAGCTGCAGCTTGAACGGCTTCGAGAAATCTTCCGGCAGGCGTTCAAAAATCGGGTTCCAGTCTGCCATCACAACTTTCCGGCAAAGCAGCTTGCCGTTTTGTGTCCGCCGGCAACTGATCTGGAAGCTGTAAGTCACATAACCCCTGTCGGGAAAATCTTTGTAGGCCTGCATCTGTGCAGGGCTCATTTCGGAGGCGCTGCCGCGCTCGCAGGCCGGACAGACAAAGTCACTGAGCATCACATAGCCGCCTTTCGGCAACAAGTAAAGATTGCGAGTGTTGGAGTGGTTCTCGCTGCCCTGGTAACCGACCTTCCACCACGGCGAGCCCGCAGCAGCGGCGACAACAGGCTGCCTGCCGTCGTTATCATTGATGTAGTTGGTCAGGCCCTGGAAGATATTGCTTTGCTGCATCCGGCATCGCTGCAGCCGTGAATTGTAACGCACATAGTTGAGCGTGGTCAACAGAACAGTCCCCGCAATCATGAACACCGCAGCAGTCGCCAGGTTTCTCCCCAACCCCACCCATGGTCGAGGTCTGCGCGGAACTGTCCGGGTCTGTTCGTCGGCAAGCAGTTGCTGCAGTCGGCCCTGAGTTGCATTTGCCATATTGTTGAGGCCCAGAACCGCACGCTCGGCCAGATCATCCGGACAGGGTTCGCACTCCTGGCTTTCAAGGGGCGACAATATTGCTTTGATTTTGGAGTGAATTTCGGCGGCTTCCTGGTTTGAAGAGATCAGGGCCTCAACTTCAGCGGTGTCTTCTTTGGATGTCAAACCGATACAGTAGTCGAAAAGCAGCTTTTTCTGCTCGCTATTAGGCGGAATCATTTGCCTTCTTTGCTCCCAACTGATGTCTTCCACTCTTTTGCAAAACGCCCCACGGCCGTATGCAGTCTACTCTTGACCGTCCCGATAGGTATACCTAAAATCTCGGCCATTTGTTTGTAGGAAAATTTTTGAAAATACGCCAAAAGCAGAATTTCTCGCAGATTTTCCGGCATATCCGCTATAATCTGCCCAACACGCGCTGCCGTTTCGTCCCTCTGGAGTTCGTCGTAAGGCCTCGTGTTATCGGAGGTAACAGTATTGAGCATATCGTCGAACGACAGGTCCTGTGGATCCCCCATTGTTCCTATCGGAACCGCCATTGTTCGTTGCCATTTGCGAAGGGCATCCTTGGCCTTGTTAGCCGCTATTGTGAACAGCCATGGCCGTAAAGGCCTGCTTGTATCGAAGCTCTCCCGGCTGGCAAACAACTGCATGAACGTCTCCTGAAAGACATCCTCAACAAGATCGTGCCGGTTCAGAAACTGTTTCAGGAATGCGTACAGGCTGTTCTTGTAACGACCCACGATTTCACGGAATGCGGCTTCATCACCGGCCATGTACCGGGTGAGAAGTTCTGCATCATTCAGCTTTTCCAGGTTATAATCCATAGGTCAACGTTCACAAAATCCTGCAAACAATATTATTATACGCAATCACCAGGCAAATCAAAAACTTAAATTCAGGGTGACTCGGTGCAAAACCCGAAAACGCCTGAGGATTCTTGGCTCCGGGACTGCTCTGCCGCCAGCGAGTATCCTCTCAACTCACCGGGGCCAGAAAAGCTGGGTGCTGCTTTCGATTATTTCCTCTTCAGGGATTTTACCGGCGAAGGAATCGTATGAGGTGTCCTTATACGCCGTTGCCCCTTGCCGCAACAGCGAGAACAGGCGTTCGCAATCCAATGGTGCTATTTGTTTGTGGGGCCATTTCTTCTCGGGGTCGGCGTACGGCGCGAGGAAATCAAGAGCCTTGCGTATGCTTCGCCCATCGCCGGACTCGTAGTTCCAGAGATCGACACCGACCTTCTCAGCCATCGAGGCGAGCCTGAAGAAGCCGTCCAGGTTCATAACGCTGTAGCCGAAGGATTTCGTGCGGGCAAGTTCATAAGGCTGGCTTCCATCCGGCTGGATCTGCGTGTCGATCCGGCGTTTCTTGACCGTTTCGAGAACGCTTCGGGCCAGGTCGTCCTCGCCGACGAAAAGGGCCAGGCCGGCAACCTGGGCATCGTACCACGTGGCGTGGTTATTGTGCTGTCTGTCTTCGCCCCTTCCATGATCACTTGTGCGAAGCCACCTCAGATAGGCTGTACACCAGTCCTGCATCTGTTTATGATCTTCCGCCATCCAGGCGTCGGACGATTCCAGCAGGGCGATGACGTCGATAATCCCGGTAAGCCGGGCCGTGTCGATGATGCCGATATCGCGGCCTTCGACCCGCCCGGGGATGGCCTGGCCAAATTGCAGGTTGGGATTCATTCTTGTCGCAGGGTCCAGGAACCAAGTCCGCAGCAGCAAGGCTGCATGGACGGCGTAACGCTCACGGCCGGTGAAGTACCACGCCGGAGCCAAGACTTCAATCGCAGAGGTCATTTCGCCAAAGGCGGGCCGGTCGGTATCTTTTGTTCTGGTCTCCGGGTTGACCTCGCCGTCACGCCGGATGTAGGGAAGCCCGTCAGCCTTGCCGGGGTCGGGCCACCAGTAAGGGCCCAGGCTCATGTAGTCATGCTTGTCGCCGCTCGACGGCATCAAAGTCTTGTCCATTACCGAAAACGGGCCGGCTTCAAGCGCCTCCTCAGCATCGGCGATGAGTTTCCGCAGCGCCGGCTGAAGCGACTTATCGCCCTCATTAGTGCGGCTTAAGGCCTCGTCCAGTTTCTTCGGGTCCATGCAGAAAACCCTGGGCAGCCTTCCCGGCTTGAGACGGCCGTTCCCGTACGCTTTCGAAGTGCCGGACGCCGAACCACGCCCACGCGGCACAAGCTTCATTACGAACGCATCGGATTGCCCCTTCAGTTCACTCTGCACCGCACCCGGCGTCACCGGAAAGTCATTGGAAGTCGTGCTGCCCACAAGATATATCTCGCCTTTCGGCCCAAGGGTCAGGCTCCGTATTAGATCATCTCCGCTTCCGCCGATGTAGGTTGCGTAAACGATGGCCGTTCCATCGCCCTTGAGCATTGTTAGCGTGCCGTCGCCGGCGCCGGCGTATTGGTCCTGTATCGCGCCGGCTGTCACGGGGTAGTCCGGCGACTGCGTATGTCCGACGAGAAAAACGTTTCCCTGCTCATCCTGTGTCGGCATCAAACAAAACTCGCCTCCGGAACCGCCCAAAAGCGTGGAAAAGTCGTACCTGGTTCTGTCGCCGGAGAGCTTCGTCAGGAAGCCGTCCGTCCGGCCTTTCAGGTTACGCCCAAGAGCATTCGGTGTCGTCGGGAAATCCGCCGAGGCTGTCACACCCGTAAGAAAAATACCTCCATCCGAAGAAAAAGAAAGCCTGTGTTCGGCGAATTCGTTTTCTTCTCCACCAAGATACGTGGCGTACAAAAGCTGCCTTGCGTCCGGCGTGAATCCGGCAAGGTAGCAATCCGACTTTCCACCAAGGCCGGCCTGAAATGCACGGGAAGTGACGGGAAAGTCTGAAGATTGCGTATGTCCGGCTATATGGAAATTGCCGGATTCACCCACCCTTATACCCATCGTCCCGTCCCAGCCGCTGCCGCCCAACAGGGTGCCGAACACCAGTTCGGAGCCGTCGGGCGTAAGCTTGACTACGGCTGCATCGCGCGTGCCTTTCAGACTTCGCTGGAATACACCGCTTGTCGTCGGGAAATCAGCCGAATCTGTTCCACCAACCACATAGACGTTGTCATGCACGTCAAGGGCCAATCCGCCTCGTGGAAAATCGTCGCCCGACCCGCCAACGTACGTGCACCACAGTACTCGTTGGCAGTCAGGTGAGAGCTTGGCAACCATCCAGTCGGAAGGGCCTCCGCCGTATTGACGTTGAAACGCCCTTTGTGTTGTCGGCAGGTCCGGCGAACGCGTCGCAGACGTGATTACGACATTGCCTTCTTTGTCCAGAGCCATTCCGTAAACGTTGCGTTCCTGCCTGGAGCCGCCGAAGTAGGTGCAGAACAGAATTCTCTTGCCGTCGGCGCTCAAGCGCATCAGGAAGCAATCGCCGCCGTAGATACCGGGATGTCCGCGGCCCGGCGCCTCGCCGCCGTAGTTCGGCTGCACCACACCATCGGTGACCGGCAGGTCCGACGAGCTGGTTTGACCGCCAACAAGGACCGAGCCGTCATCGTAGAGGATGACCTCCCGCAACTGCTCGTTCTGATCGCCGCCAATATACGTACAGTACGCAACCTCATAGTGTCCAAGGGTGTTTTCTTTCCCTTCTGCCGCGGAAACACCGGCCGGGAAAATGAGAGTTAGGAAGGATACGAGCATGCGCATGATTCCATCGCATTTGAGCATCATTGGTCTCCTCGAACAATTCCGTACGATGCGGCGTCTTCCCTGTACCACCGGCAGACTACAGAGAGAGGACGAATTCGGCAAGGT
>JBDREF010000507.1:0-2713 GCA_043820045.1 Planctomycetota bacterium
GGCCACGCAGGCATCCGGATGGACGCAGTGGGTTATCGACCTGCAGGCGTTTGCCGACCAGGGCGTGAACCTCGCCAACGTCAATACTATTACAATTGGCTTAGGCACCAAAAACAGTCCGGCCGCGGGCGGCACAGGAACAATGTACTTCGACGACATCCGGCTGTATCGGTAGGTTCTGTAGAGACTATGAAAACGGCAGGCTATTGAGCTGCTGATATGATGGATTTGTACCAATCTGGGGCCTGTACTGATTCACTCGGTACAGGCCCCGCTTGTTTTGCTCTAAGCCTGACTCTGAGCCGTTTTGAAGCGAAATCCCTACGCGTGATACCCTCAAGGCCTGATCGTCCATCCAACAAGCGCAAGGTGGCCGTGAGAGAGATTCTGTGAGATTCTGTAGGCTGGTCGGGCAGAATTAAGGGGGTGTGAGGAGCCTGCAGAGTGAAATCACGGTATCCGGGCATCCCAGTCATCCAGTGATTCTTCTTGACGGGGAGGTGGCTGATCTGGTATAAAAAGATTCGGTGAGACGGCCGGAATAGCATGTCTCGGATGATGAGGATGGAACTCTCGCACTGCAATTCAGTGGCTATTGCTCGAACATGGGATGCGTCGTCATATTGCGAAGAGGATGTCCTTGCCAAGCACAGATAAGCGTCTCGTCAAGATAATAAATGCCAAAGCTCGTTTCAACTGAACTGTCTTTAAGGAGGACTGTCATGTGTGGAAAATCGACTCACTTGATTCTGCTGGGTCTGGCGCTGATCCTGATCCCGGCGGGCGCGGCCCAGGCTTTCGATCGAGGTGACCCCGCTCTTGTTGGCTTTTGGTCGTTCAATGAGGGATCGGGCACAGTGGCTGCCGATCTGTCCGAGAATGGCTATGACGGCACGCTCAATGGCGGCGTGACCTGGACCGACGGCATCTACGCAGGTGCGCTGCACTTTGACGGCAGTGGTGCGTATGTGGGGACCGGCCAGAGTATTCTCAATGACGTGGCCGGGTTTACATTGGCCGGCTGGGTCAATGCGAGCAACGTCGATGTCTATTCCAGCCTCTTCGGCCAGAATGACCTGGTCGAATTCGGGTTCATCGGGGGCAGCCAGGTCGGAACCTGGTTGTTGGGCAACAACTGGCAGCTTGTAGCCGCGGACTATCCGTTCGAGTATCCCTCGTGGCACCACGTGGCCTTAACCGGAGATGCGTCAGGGGTGGTCATCTACATCGACGGCCAGGCGGCAGCCAGCGACGCGGGGGCCGTGTCGAGCGGCAGCTCAGGATTCACATTCAGCATCGGCGCCAACGTCTTTAATGCGACCGGAGATCCGTTTCTCGGAGAGATTGACGAAGTCTGGGTCTTCAGCCGGGCCTTGACGCTGGAGGAGATGCAGATGCTGATGCAGGGCTCCGGCGGATATCCGTATGCCTTGAGCCCCAACCCGTCCGATGGCGCCATACATATAGACACGTGGGTGACCCTGAGCTGGCGGCCGGGAGATTTTGCGGTTTCGCACGATGTGTATCTTGGTGAGAGTTTTGAAGATGTGAACGATGGAGCCGGTGACACATTCCGAGGCAACCAAGTCTCGACGTTCTATGTTGCGGGCTTTCCGGGATTTGCTTATCCGGACGGCCTTGTTCCCGGCACGACCTACTATTGGCGAATCGACGAGGTCAATGATGCCGAGCCGAACAGCCCCTGGAAAGGCCCCGTCTGGAGCTTCTCAATTCCACCGAAGAAGGCCTATAATCCTGATCCGGCCGATGGTACAGAGGGCGTGCCTTTGAACGCCACGCTCACGTGGACGGGCGGTTTCGGTGCGAAGCTGCACACTGTTTACCTCGGCGAGAGTTTCGAAGAGGTGGATAGTGCTGCCGGCGGGCTGCCTCAGGGAACCACGACTTATTCTCCCAGCGCGCTCAAGTTCGCCAAGACTTACTACTGGCGCGTCGATGAGTTTGACGCCGTCGCTACGCACAAAGGTGACGTCTGGAGCTTCACTACCGCGGGTGCTGTCGGCGGTCCGAATCCGGCTAACGGCGCTGTGGATGTAGAGGCGACGCCGATTCTTACCTGGAATCCCGGGGCTCTGGCCGCTTCGCACGAAGTTTACTTCGGCAGTGATTTAGATGGCGTCAAGGACGCCACGAAGGCCTCGTCCGAGTACAAGGGTGCTCAGGCGCTCGGCGACGAGAGCTATGATCCGGGGACGCTGCTGCTGGATACTGCGTACTACTGGCGGATTGACGAAGTCAACAATGCCCAGTCCGACAGCCCCTGGATCGGCAATATCTGGAGCTTCACTACGGGCAACTACTTCGTCGTGGACGACTTCGAGTCCTACAATGACATCGACCCGCCCGATGCGGCCAGCAACAGGATATTCGACAACTGGATCGACGGCTTCGGAACCACGAACAATGGTTCTCTGGTCGGCAACGACCTTCCTCCTTACGCCGAGCAGACTACCGTGCACGGCGGCAGTCAGTCGATGCCCTATCGCTACGACAACAACCTCAAGAGTTCCGAGGCAACACTAACGTTGGCTTCCCCGCGTGACTGGACCGCGGAAGGTGTTTCGGAACTGTCGATTTGGTTCCACGGGCTTCCGGGATCGGTCGGCAGCTTCGTGGAAGCCCCGGCGGGCACCTTTACGATGACGGCCTCCGGCACGG
The DNA here is from genome assembly GCA_043820045.1 of Planctomycetota bacterium. Lineage (GTDB taxonomy): Bacteria > Planctomycetota > Phycisphaerae > Sedimentisphaerales > Anaerobacaceae > JBDREF01. The sequence continues at coordinate 2,680 of JBDREF010000507.1, forward strand.
ACATCTGGGACGTCGGCACGGCGGGCGCGTATCA
>JBDREF010000508.1:0-3598 GCA_043820045.1 Planctomycetota bacterium
GCGGCTTTGACGGCCGGCGCATGCTTTGTTATTACTATGCTGAGTCACCGTAAGATCGGAGGCACATGATATGAGCAGTCCGACCGCTGTAATCCTGGTCGTAGGACTTAACAAGTCGCTAATCGGCGAGTTCTCGCCGAATCTGCGGCGAATCTGCGGCGAAGGCCAAACAAGGAGACTGAAACCGGTACTGCCGGCGGTTACGTGCAGCGTTCAATCGAGCATGTTGACCGGGCTCGACGTTTCCGGGCACGGCATAGTAGGCAACGGCTGGTTTGACCGCGAACTTAACGAAGTCCACTTCTGGAAACAATCCAATCGACTGGTCGGCGGAGAAAAGGTCTGGGAAACCGCGCGCAGGCGCGAACCGGGCTTTACGTGCCTGAACATGTTCTGGTGGTACAATATGTACTCTACGGCGGATTACTCAGTGACACCGAGACCGATCTACAAGGCCGACGGTCGCAAGATCCAGGACTGTTACAGCCATCCGGCGCAATTGAGAGACGAATTGCAATCAGAACTGGGGCACTTTCCGCTGTTTCGCTTCTGGGGCCCCGCATCTTCCATCGAATCCAGCCGGTGGATCGCCGATGCGACGGTAATTGCACATCGAAAATTGAAGCCCACGCTTACACTTGTCTATCTACCCCACCTGGACTATGCCCTCCAGAAATTAGGCCCGGATCACCAGGACATCAAGAAACACGTCACCGAGATAGATGGGATAGTAGGCAAACTGCTGAGCTACTTCGACAGCCAGGGTGTGAAGCCCATAATAGCCAGCGAATACGGCATAGAACCGGTGAGCCGGTCAATAGCCATAAACAAAGTGCTTCGAGAAGAAAATCACATCGCCATACGTGAAGAGATGGGCCTGGAGCTGCTCGATGCCGGCGCATCTGAGGCATTCGCCGTGGCGGACCACCAGGTAGCTCATGTTTATGTGAAAAACGAAAAGAACGTCGGCCGGATACTTGAGATTTGTAAAAAAATCCCAGGCGTCGAGCAGGTTTTAGACAAGGATGCAAAATCGAGGCTGCATATCGACCATCCGCGATCGGGGGATATCGTTCTCGTCTCGGCCAAAGACCACTGGTTCAGCTACAACTACTGGCTCGATGATTCCAAGTCGCCTGATTTCGCCCGGTGCGTCGATATCCACCGCAAACCCGGCTACGACCCCTGCGAACTCTTTATCGATCCTGCGATTAAGAATCCAAAACTCAAAATCGCCCTGAAACTGCTGAAGAAGAAACTCGGCCTGCGGACGCTCATGGACGTGATACCGCTCGATACTTCTCTGGTAAAAGGCTCACACGGCCGAACAGATCAAGGCGAAGCTGTTCAGCCGATATTGATCAGCCGAGAAGGCCTTGGGGACGTGCCGGAAGAGATACCGGTGCAAAAGGTGAAAGATGTGATGTTGAGTCACTTGTTCCCTGGCGGCGCCGACAAATAGTCCATTCTTCCGAGCGGGCTTCTCTTATCGCCCCAATATCATGCCGAGCTTATTCCTCATTTATCCTTTTTTCGGCAGTGTCGCGAATTTTCGCGTGCACCCGGCGTTGAAGGCGACCTGGTCCTGATACCGGGGATACATCCCGACGATCACGCCGTCGGTGGGCTTGAGATGCTCGAAGGCGAACTTGAACGCCTCCTCGACGGTGCGTTCACGAGCGCACTTGCGGCCGGCCGCCAGTATCTTGAAGCCCAGGCAGGGCTGGTCAACCTGCCGGGCAACTTCGGTCATGGCCGTCGGGTCGCAGGCGAAAAACGAATACCCGACCTCGACCGTGACGACCGGCGGCATTTTCTCGAGTTCCTCCGGCGTCCTTGTCAGGTAGTAGAAGCAGGTCATGAAAAAATCGACCTCCCACCCCTCATCGGCGACCCGCTTAATGCAGTCGGGATTGTGGGCGGAGACGCCGGCCAGTACGCCGGCATCGTGAACGCGTTTCACAAAATCGTGGACCTCTCCGCTCTTACCTTCCCGGAACAGGCGGTCTGTCACCCCGCCGTGATGAACGATGGCGATGGGCGAGGTGTCCTTTACGACCTGCTCTATTGGAATTTGCTGCTGCCCGCCGGAGTGCAGGCAGATGAACTTCATTTTCGAGCCGCGCTGCCGCAGCGTGCGAAATACTCCGGCCATTTCTTCCGGTCGGCTGAACTGGTGGGTGTTTATGCCTTCCTGCTCGCACTTCCAGAGGAATTCGACGATTCGCTCGGGCGTGAAGTACTCCCGCATGTGCTGATCCAGAATGGGGCCCATGTAAGAGTATCCGCTGATGGGATTGGAGCCGACAACCAGCCGGGTGATTTCGTGGTCGCCGAGCCGCATCGTGGGCAAAAGCGGCGAGGGCGAAGAGGAGTCTCCTGACTCCGCAGCTACTGCCCGGCCCGTATTGCCAAGCACCAGAGCCGAACCGGTCACGGCGGCCGAGACCTGGGAGAGAAACTCCCTTCGCCCGGTCAATTGCGTTTTGCGTTTGTCTGAATCCATGATGCCTCCATGAATATTGAATGTCTTTGATCCCTATTTTAGCGACCGATGCCGTCACAATCAAAAGCTTTTCGTTGGCGGCAGTAGGAGCAGGGATGCCGGGTCGCGTTTTCCAGACAATGAGAAAATGCGAACAAGTCCCTTTTCTCAGCGTATTTCTGATGCACAGAAAGCTCAAAGTTGACACAAAATGGCCATTTATACAAGATTTTCTGCAATATTTTCGCGGTTGGATGCGTCTAACCTTAAGAGTAGGTAGCAATGGCAGTTGTCTGGATATATTTTGGCGTACATCCGATGGGAGGGGGCTTCTCGGTTTGGAGTCCAAGGGGCTGCGGATTCGGCGGGGCGGCAAATCATACCGGAACCTGTCTTGCGCGCGGGGCGGCAAATCAGGAAAGGTTGTTCTCATGAAAGAAACGATAAGGGCATCTTCTGGAAGTCGCAACAGACCCTCACGAGGCTCTCGTGCTGCGCTGCCGCCGTTTACCCACGAAGACGGCTACACGCTTTCGGCTACCGACCTGGGCAAGCTGGGCGTGAAAATCGAATTGAAACACAGGTACGATACCGCCGGGGCAATCATACTGCCTCCCAAGCAGGTCGCGGAATGCGGCAGGTGGATGCTGGAAACCCTCGAGCAGGAAAGCCACGGCCTGCCGAAAGGATTGCGCGGCATCCTGGAAAGACTAAGCAGGCAGAGCGGCTTCAAACCGACGCTCGAGCGCGGCGACAAAAAGAAGATAAGGGATGCTCTCAAGGTCTTGAACAGCCAGCGATCGAAGGCGCGGGCCGAGGAATCTGCCCTGACCCCGTTCTCCAGAAGAGCTATGTGACGCAAGCTTCTTGCTTTGCCGTCGAACAAATCGAATCCTGTGCCGTCACTTCGCTACATGGTCCCTGTACATACGGCCCAGCCTGGTTATAATCTTGAATGCCGGACAGAGTGAATCTGCAATGAACAGGTCCGGAACGGAGAGACAAAGAACATGGACAGGTTTGGTGTGGGCATTATCGGTTGCGGCGCGGTGGCCGAAGAATATATTAAGGCCTTTGGGCAGGATGAACGCTCAGAAGTTCGGGCATTGGTCA
>JBDREF010000509.1:0-5799 GCA_043820045.1 Planctomycetota bacterium
CGAAGCTCGCAACTAAGGTGAAAAAAGCTGTTGAGAGCAAGTGTGACTTCTCAGGTTTGCTGGCCAAGCATCCTGACGCCGGGGATGTACTGGAATTTCTTGCCGAATAAATCAATTCCCGAAGGAGTTGGCTCCGGTTGCTACACCCCTGGGCCGAGCAAGGTCAGGGCAAATTCGTCACCCGTCTCTGCGGCATACCGCCGGAGATACGACCTGTGCTGTGACAGAACATCCTTAAGCGCGGGATCCGCCGCCAGGTTAACCATCTCACTCGGGTCATTGTCCATGTCGATCAGCGTCTCCGGTTGTCTGCCCTTGTCGAAAATGTAGTATTTGAAATGCTCGGTGCGGATCATCCTTCCCTGCATGTCGATCGGCTCGCCGTCTTCCCTCAAGTCCTGGACAAAATGCGTTGAGCAAGTGATATAGCTTCGGCGTTTCGTGACAGTCTTGCCCTCAGCGAGCGGACGCAAGCTCAATCCCTTGCAGCCCGGTGGCAATTCCGCGCCGGCATAATCGCAGACGGTGGGCATAAGGTCGATACCATTACTGGCCAGGTAATCCGATGTCCCTGGTTTTGTTGCGCCTTTACGGCTGATGATCAACGGTATCCGTGAACACTCATCGTAGAACATATTCTTCTGGGCCCAGCGATGCGAGCCCATACCGTCGCCGTGGTCGGCGGTAAAGATAATCACAGTATTTCTCTCGAGACCGGCATCTCGCAAGGCCGAGAGTATCTTTCCCATTTCGTGATCGACCAGCTCTATCATACGGTAGTACGCCCAACGGTAGCGGCGCCAGTCGTCCGCTGTCCATTTGTTCAGCGGTGCGAACATCCTGCCTCCGCCGGTCCAGACCGCCCTGAGCCGTGCCTGCCAGAGCGCTTCGAGCGAGTCCGACTGGTTTGTTGCCTTCTCAAGGTTTTCCGGCGCGGGCGGGCACTGTTCCAGGGCTGGCGGTGTCCCGACATCGCCATCCGGCAACGACTGGCTGCGTCCATATTGGCATATATTGTGCGGATTCACGAAGGAGCAGACGAGAAAGAAAGGCTTGTCTCTGTTTTGCTCAATAAATTGAATGGCGGGCGCGGCAATCTTTGGGTCATTGCCGGAGCCGCCCAGGTGCGAGGTCATCTCGAAGCCTCCCTCCTGAACGTCCTTCGCATAGGGCAGATGCCATTTCCCACAATAACCCGTAGCATAACCTGCTCTTCGCAGCACCGTTCCCATTGTGGGGAATTCTCCGGTGTCCAGACTGGGTTTCGTCGCATTTGTCTGTTTGCCGTGCTTGTGGGGAAACCGGCCGGTGAACATGGAACTCCGCGAGGGCACGCAGAGGGGATTGGAACAATAGGCGCGGGTGAACCGCATGCCGTCGGCGGCGATACTGTCAATATTTGGGGTGTGAATGTACTTCTCGCCCATCACACAGCTCATGCCATTTGCGAACTGCTGGTCGGTCATCACAAGGAGAATGTTCGGCTGCGACTTTCCCCGTGCCTGCAATGTCCCAGTCAATGTTGCAACTATGGTTGCCGAGCCTATGATCTTGAGAAAGTCTCTCCGATTCATTTTTGCCTCCATTAGAGCAGGCCGGGAACTTTCCAGCCTTGTCATCTTTTTTTTGCCGGTTCAGTTTGGATTTGGCGTTTTCTATGCCATACTTTACTTGAACGTTGACTCGTACACAAGAATCATTCCGATAACAATGCCGATGCTAATCGAATCTGTGCTATCCTGATTGGAGGGGCTAAAGTGGGAGTCCAGGAATTTTCAGAAAATGTTCTTCTGATAACTCTGCCTGTGGAACCGCAACAGGGGGATGAACTCGAAAAGGTCAAGACCATGCTGAGTGAAGAGGCCAACCGTGATATAATTGTTGACTTCTCCAAAGTGAAGATACTGACTTCCGAGAGCCTTTCGGACCTGATGATACTGGATCGAATCCTGGGCGAGTCCAGACACTTCATGGTTCTCTGCAATGTTCCTTCGAAGGTACAACACATCTTCGTGCGAACGGGACTTGCTGCAATATTCGAATTTACGAAGGACGAGTTAGCAGCTCTGCAATACATCCGCAGCGAGTCTCACTCGCCCGTCGCTGATTGACACCGTCTTAATCCGGCGGCAAGGGACGACAGCCTTGAGTCTTCACAGGCGCCAAGGAGTCCGCATCGGCCGGCTAAGCATTCGGTTTGCCTCGGGGTCGCCCGTAAAACGCTCCTCGGCCGGGTCCCACTTCAATGTCCGTTTCAGGCGTGCAGAGATATCAGCAATCATTCCGAGGTACGACGCCTTATGGCCTGCTTCGACGGTAGAGACCGGATCTTTGCGCGTCCGAACGCTTTCAATGAAGTCCTGATGGTGGTTGTTTGACTCGTGCAGGTGCAGATCGTCGCCTTTGAGTTTCACACTCAGCAGCGATTCCGGCTCCGCCCAGATTCCGGGACGGTCCACATATACCCAGCCCTTGTCGCCCTCAAAACGACAGCCGGATTTGTTCGCTCCCGAATCATCCGTCAGTGTCATTCGCAGGCCGCTGCGATAGCGGAACTCGGCGTCCCATGTGCTTATGTTATCGGTGAAGCCCTCGTTTCGATACGTGCCCTTGCACTGAAGCTCGAACGGCTCGGCCGCAACCGTGGGGCATCCCCATACGGCGATATCCAGGTGGTGTACGGCCCAGTTGACAATGAACCCGTCGCAGTAATCCCAGATGAGATACCAATCGGGCCAGGCCAATCGTCCGGGGTTGTAAGGTTTTGCCGGAGCCGGGCCAAGGTACATATCGAAATCCAAATCGTCCGGGACGGACATCGGGTCGAACGGACCTTTGTAGCTCGGTTGGTAATTGGGACCGGGGGATGCGACTTTGACTGTGTGCAACTTTCCGAGGTAGCCGTTGCGGGCCAGTTCACATGCAAACCGGAACTTTCGGTCGGAGCGCTGTTGAGTGCCGGTCTGGAAGATTCGCCCGTACCGGCGCACGGCGTCCCGAATCGCCTGGGACTCGGTCACCGCTACGCCGAGAGGTTTTTCGCAGTACATGTCCTTGCCCGCTCTCGCCGCGGCCACCGCGATAAGCGCGTGCCAATGGTCCTGCGTGGCGATCATAACCGCGTCGATGTCTTTTCGCCCGAGAAGTTCCCGGAAGTCCGTATATGTTGCGCAGTCGGAATTGCCGTAATGAGCGTCCACTATCTCTTTGGCCTTCTGTTGCCGCGACCGCTGTACGTCACATACCGCGAGAACCTGAACGCCGGCGATGTTAAGGAAGTTTTTCATGTTGCTGGTTCCCTGGCCTCCAACCCCAATGCAGCCAATCGTGATTCGGTTGCCGGGCGTACCGCTCTCGCCGCTGCCTAATGCAGACGAGGGCACGATATAAGGAAAGCTCGCGAGCCCTATCACCGTGCTTGAGGTAACCTTCAGGAACTGCCGTCGATTTGCTTTTGCGCGTTGTGACATGTTTACGTCTCCTCGAAATATCATTTTTCTTCAAATCCAGCTCCGGCCTTGCCATCGATGAAGCCGCCCCCGGTCTTTGTCGGCAATTGTATCTGCGGGTGAACGGGGCGCCAATAACGATTTCTCCGGAGAAAGAATGTTCCGGCAAGTGGCCGGTGGAGATGATTTCGGGCGGTTTGGTGCTTCCGAGGGGGACACGTCAGCACCTTGACTCTGCTTTACTATCGGCGTTGAATTACAGCCGGCAATCTTAACTGGCTTCGTTTTTCGCTCGTATCCGGCAGCTCTCACAACCGCAGACACCTACGCTTCTGAGGTGTGAAACTCCGGCAAAGTGCCTTGTATCGGTCAATTTTGCCCCTTTTGCCTTCATCTTTCGCAAGGCAAGATTCGCCATTCTTCCGTTGTGCGAGCCCAGGGCGTCAACTACGACCCTCACGTTCTTGCCCCGCCGTAACAGCCCCAAAGCCGTCGCCTGGACGGCGCCCTCGGTGCCCGCGCCAATCAGAACGAACTCGTCAGCCTGAATTTCACTCAGCAGTCTGTCTATTCGAGGTTCCTCAAAGGGATCAACGCAGCGCTTGTGCAGGATGACCTGCCTGTGCGCCTGCAACAAATCCGCCGGCAGAGCGTTTCTGTCGTCGGCCGGAAAGCTCAGTCGATTGCCCAGCAACGTGTACGGTATCTTCCTTTGCCCGGGAGTGCCTTCGATGCAGCGGGCCACCTCGCCTGCTCCATTATCGTTGCGATGGACCTCTGCCGTCGATATTATCGGAACATTCTCTCGCCTGGCCCAGGCCATCACGCGCCTGATATTGGCCAGAACCTGCGCGTGATTGGGGATACATGCGTTGCCTGCGGCGAGAAGAAAATCTCGCTGTGTGTCGATGTCCAGCAGGAGGTGCCTGCGCTGATTTTCGTACAGTTGCATAATCATTTTTCTTCAGTTCCAACCATCACACTGCCGCCGAAGCCTCACAAATGACACCACCAACACCTCTTTCACCCTCCTTAGAGTGCCACCTCGGGTTTTATACGTAACGCTTTTCCCTGCTTTCCGTGCTTGGATTTCCCTGGATCGTTCGGTTAACATATAATGAGGCTCTATGGAATTTTCGAGCAGGCAGGAATATCACAGTATCTTTTTGTGGGGAATTGGTATGAACAGAAGGGAGTTTCTGAGAAGGTCGAGTGTTGCGGTTACAGGTCTTGGCATATCGCAGGTTTTGGGGGGAGAAAGAGCCGACGCGGGCAGCGGCAGTCTGTCGAAATGCCGCAATGCTAACGTCCTGATGATAACCTGCCATGATCTCGGCCGGCATATAGGTTGTTACGGCGTCGAGACGGTCCGAACCGACAACCTGGACAGCTTAGCCAAAAAAGGAATTCGTTTCCGAAATTACTTTGCCACCGATTGTGTTTGCAGTCCGAGCAGGGGAAGCATTTTCACCGGGAGATATCCCCAGGCGAATGGGCTGATGGGGCTGACGCATGAGCCGTGGGGGTGGAGTTTCAAGAAAGGCGAGAAGCACCTGGCAGAGATTCTTAGTAAGGCCGGCTATGAGACAATCCTGGTCGGTCTCCAGCACGTGACGAGCGGCGATCCCCGTTCGTTAGGCTATCAGCGTGTTCTATCCGAAGATCATAAACCCGACGAAACCGTTAAAGCCGCGCGCGAGATGCTTCAAAAAGCTGAGAAGGGGGGTCGTCCTTTCTTTCTCAAGGTAGGTTTCTTTGAAGTACACCGTCCGTTCACAGCCGACCCCGACACCGAGAAGGGCGTCTTTATCCCCCACTATCTGAAAGATACGCCCGAGATTCGGGAAGACCTCGCTAAGTTTCAGGGAACGATTCGCTTTTTTGACAAATGTGTCGGAGAGATTCTTGATGCTCTGGAAAATAGCCGGGTGGCGGAGAATACGCTGGTTGTGTTTACATCGGACCACGGCATACCATACCCCGGCGCGAAATGGTGCCTTTACGACCCGGGGCTTGAGACGCCGTTAATTATGTACTGTCCGGGTACTGCGATTGAAGGCGGCAAGACCTTCGAGCAGTTGATGAGTAACGTGGACTTCCTGCCCACTCTGCTCGATATTCTCGGTGTAGATATTCCTCGGAACGTGCAGGGGCACAGTTTCAAGGAAGTCATAGGAGGGGCGAGAACCGAGTCACCCAGAGACGCTGTATTTGCGCAGCGCATAAGCCATGCGCTGCGGGACAACACATCCAGGACCATACGAACGATGCGATACAAGCTGATTCGCTATTTCGAGCCGGGCAGATTGATTGAGTTTCCCACGGATGCCGTGCCGCAGCGCGTTGCCGA
>JBDREF010000510.1:0-3902 GCA_043820045.1 Planctomycetota bacterium
GCCAAAATCGCGGATGCACATATAGCAGCACTTAGCAGAACTGTCCTCATAGTAATGACTCCTTTCTCATTTCTGGTTCTTCGCAGCCCCCATCTTGCAGCAGGGCGAGAGGGCATAACCGCCGAATTCTACACTGATTGACCGGCAGCGCCAAGAGTATGTTTTCGGCGCGATTGTTTGAGAGACAACGGCGGGGAGGAGGACATCGCTGTTTGCCAAAGTGGCGAGCTGGAGTTATAATGATCACGATGTGTCCGGTTCAATTTACCCAAATTACAGGAGACATACCCGTGAAAACAGTAATGTTCGTTTGCGTAAATATCGCATTGCTCATGTTCGTTTCGTTCATTCCGCCGGTGCAGGCTCTGGAGCAGCCGCCATATCAGCAAAGGGCGGAGGAAATCCTGGACGCCGCTGGTATCAAAGGCGGACTCATAGTCCATCTTGGTTGCGGGGACGGGAAGCTGACCGCCACACTCTGCGCAAACGACAGTTATATTGTCCACGGTCTCGATTCAAATGCGAAAGACATCGCCACGGCCCGTGCGCACATCCAGGGACGTGGTTTGTACGGGCGCGTTTCGGTCCAGCATTGGACTGCGAGTTCTCTGCCGTATTCCGAGAATCTTGTGAACCTGCTGGTCGCACAGGATTTGGGCAAAGTACCGATGAACGAGGTCATGCGGGTGTTGTGCCCCGGCGGCGTGGCTTATATAGGAAACGGTGATGGTTGGACAAAGACAGTCAAGCCCTGGCCCGACGACATTGACGAGTGGACGCATTTTCTCCATGATGCGACAAATAACGCCGTTGCCGCCGACAGGCAGGTAGGGCCGCCGCGCCGCCTCAAGTGGGTTTGTGGTCCTTTGTGGGCCCGCAGCCACGAGTTTATTTCGAGTCTGTGTGCCATGGTCTCCGCCAATGGACGGCTCTTTTATATTTTCGATGAAGGACTGACGGGCGTTACGACCGAGTCTATTCCGGAAAGATGGACGTTAATCGGACGGGACGCATTCAACGGAGTACTGCTGTGGAAACGCCTTGTGCCGAAGTGGTCGTCCAGCCAGTGGAAGAGCCGGGCGCTGCGAAGCGTTCCTCAGACGGTTGCCCATCGTCTCGTCGCAGAGGGTGACCGTTTGTTTCTTACGTTAGGATACGGCGATCCTGTCTCGGTTCTCGATGCAGCGACGGGGCAGACCCTGAGCAGCTATGAGGATACGGAGGGAACAGAGGAAATCCGCTGCGTTCATGGGATCCTCGTACTGCGCAAGGGCAAAGAAGCGGTCATGGCGATCGATACCGGGACCGGGCAGAAGCTATGGGAAGCGACCGGCAAGATTCAGCAGCTTTCCCTGGCCGCTCAGGGACAGAGAGTCTTCTATCAGGACGGTCAACAGGTAGTGTGCCTGGGTCTGAGGGACGGCAAAGAGTTGTGGCGGACCGGGATCAAATCGCAGGTTTCACTGCTTGTGGCTGATGAGCAGCGCGTGCTGCTGTTGGGCAAGCAAATGATTCAGGCTTTGTCCGCAAGAGCCGGCAAGAGCATCTGGAGCGTCGAGGCCGGTGTGAAACGCAACGAGGCCTTCATTGCCAACAATCAGTTGTGGCATTGGGAAGACGAGCGAATCATCGGGCGCAGTCTCGATAGCGGCCAGGTGGCGACGAGGCTCGACACATCGGATGTCTTTACTCCGGGCCATCATCTTCGCTGCTACCAGAGCAAGGCCGCAGGTGATTTTATCATCACGCCCAACCGCGGCGCGGAGTTCGTCAATATTGCCGGCGGCGAGAATACGCAAAACGACTGGGTTCGCGGGGCATGCCGATACGGCGTGATGCCGTGCAACGGCCTGCTCTACGTTCCCCAGAATCCGTGCTTCTGCTATCCCGGTGTCAAAATAACAGGCATGAACGCCTTGGCTCCAGCATATCCTGGGGGCGGTGCGCTTTGCGAGCCGTCAGCGGCAATACGGCTGGAGAAGGGGAAGGCTTATGAACAAGCTGCCGCACTTGCGCGAGGCGGACAGCGTGATACCGATGACTGGCCAACGTATCGACATGACGTCCGTCGCAGCGGCGCAACCGCCTCCGAGGTCGCGCCGGAGGTTTCGACGCGATGGCGCGTACACTTGCGCGGTCCGCTGACGCCCCCGGTGGTCTCCTTCGGCAGTGTATATGTGGCTGCCAAAGATGAACACACAATCCATGCATTCGACATTGGAGACGGTCGCAGGCTTTGGCAGTTTACCGCTGGAGGCCGGATCGATTCTGCGCCAACCATTTACGGCGGCCTGATTCTGTTCGGCTGTGCGGACGGATATGTTTACTGTCTGCGGGCCTCGGATGGAGAGCCGGCCTGGCGGTTCAGAGCCGCGCCCTTGGATCAGCGGATCATCGCCTTTGGCCAGTTGGAGTCGCCCTGGCGGGTCCACGGCAGCGTCCTGATTAAGGACGGCGTTGCCTATTTCACCGCTGGCCGTTCCTCGTACCTGGACGGCGGGATATGGGTTTATGGGCTCGACCCGGCGACGGGCAAGGTCATGTACGAGACAAAGCTCGATACGTGGGCGCGAACGCGAGAGGACGCCGAGGGCAAGCCGTTTGTCGCCGGATATCATATGGAAGGCACGCATTCCGATATTCTCGTGAGCGAAGGCGATTACATTTATTTGGGACAGGTCAAATTCGATAGGAAACTCGCTCAGCAGGAGGTCCCTTATGTGTTGCCTGACCCGGACGAAAAACCGGTTGCTATGGACTTGTCGAATCAGCCTTATGTGGTCGCCGATGCGGAGCCGAACGAAGACTACGAGGTCCATCAGCGCCAGTGGCTTGAAAAAACGCAGAAACAGTTGCTGGAGAATCTCAGACGTGCGCATGGAAACCACAATCTCGGGGACCGGCAGATGGGTTTGCACGTTTTCGCCACAGGCGGGTTCCTTGACGACTCGTGGTTCAACCGCACATACTGGATGTATTCGGCCGCATGGCCCGGCTTTTACCTTGCTCACCGTGCTTCGAAGACCGGACAACTGCTGGTCGTCGGCCCTGAGAATACGTATGCCGTGCAGGGTTATCCGTCGCGGAACCTTCAGAGTCCGCTGTTTACGCCGGGCGAGAAAGGCTATCTGCTTTTTGCCGACAGGAATGACAACGAACCGATACTCGACTACAGAACTCGCGGCACCACGAAGGGTTGGGGCTTCACCCGGAAGCAATCGCCCGTATGGTACGACTGGACGCCCATTCGAATTCGCGGCATGGTTCTGGCCGGCAGAAATCTGTTCGTTACCGGTCCGCCGGACGTTGTAGAATCGGGCGACCCCATGGCGGCCTTCGAAGGACGAGCCGGGGCGCTGCTGCGAGTCTGTTCGGCTGCCGACGGCAGGACACTGGCCGAATATAAACTTGACTCTCCTGCCGTGTTTGACGGGCTGGTTGCAGCGAGCGGACGTCTGTGCCTGTCCCTGAGGGACGGGAGCCTGCTGTGTATGGGCCCTGCGAGGTGATACAGATTGCGGCGAGAGGGAAGGTCGGGCTGATTGGTTTTTCAATTTTATGGTAAGGAGTAGTCCATGACAAGACGCGTTACGGCTGGAGGCAATTTGTTCTTGGGGGTAATTTTATTCGGAGCTTTTTCTGTTGGGCTGGCCGCAGCCAATGAGGCAATCTGGATCGAAGGAGAGGATTATACCGCGTCCAGTTTTGTAGAGAAGCAGGGTGCCGGTTCCTGGTACCACAACGATAAGGTCAGAAAGGACCTTCTTTCTCCCGGCCGTCCGGGCATCTCCGATGGCGACTGGCACTCGCATTATACCAGCAACAACTCCCACGATTCCGGCACGGCCGCATACACGTTCACGATTGTCGAAGGCGGGAATTATTCCTGGTGGATTCGACTG